>BJHT01000004.1 GCA_014193395.1 Verrucomicrobiota bacterium | reverse complement strand
AACTGCTGCCGGGAGGAAAGCGTGCGCGGGTGGGTTCGGCAATGTTGCTGCGCGGACCCGGAGCCGCTACCCGCGGCGGCGGCGGCCGTTGGCGCATCCGGTGCGGACACAGCGAATACGATTTCCGCTCAAGTTTTGGCGGCGGCGGCCGATGGGGGAACTGGTGCCCTTCGAAATTCTCTTGATTGACGACAATCCGGAATTGCATGCGCTGATTCATGCGAGCCTGGAGCAGGCGGACGTGCGCTTTACGGATGCGTACAACGGGCGCGACGGACTGGACTGCGCGGCGGAGGGGCGGCGGGATTTGATCGTGCTGGATGTGGGGATGCCGGGGATGGATGGGTTCGAGGTGTTGCAGCGGCTGAAGGAGGATCTGCTTTTGCGCACGATCCCGGTGGTGATGCTGACGGGGGCGGGGAACATCCAGGACAAGGTGCGGGCGTTCGAGCTGGGGGCGATTGATTTTGTCACGAAGCCGTTTGTGCCGGCGGAATTGCGGGCGCGCATCCTGTCGGTGCTGCGGACGAAGTCGCTGCAGGATCAGCTTGTGGAGTCGAACCGCGCGCTGGATGCGGCGCGGCAGGCGGCGGAGGCCGCGACGCGGGCGAAGTCGCAGTTCCTCGCCAACATGAGCCACGAGCTGCGCACGCCGATGAACGGCGTGATCGCGCTGGCGGGGCTGCTGCTGGACACGCCGCTGACGCGCGAGCAGCGCGAGATGGTGGAGACGATGCGCGAGAGCGGCGAGACGCTGTTGGAGCAGATCAGCGACATTCTGGATTTCTCGAAGATTGAATCAGGGCGCATGGAGCTGGAGCACGAGCCGTTGCAGTTGCGGCAGTGCGTGGAGCGGGCGCTGGATTTGCTCGCGCCCAAGGCGGCGGAGAAGGGGCTGAATCTCGCGTGCGAACTGGCGGCGGACGTGCCGGCGTGGGTGCTCGGCGATTATGTCCGCGTGCGGCAGGTGCTGCTGAATCTGCTGGGCAATGCGATCAAGTTCACCGAGCACGGCGAAATCGTGGTGGCGGCGCGCGTGGCGCAGGGGGGACCGGGCACGCGGTGCGAGGTGGAGTTCACGGTGCGGGACACGGGGATCGGCATCGCGGCGGCGGCGCAGGGGCGGTTGTTTCAGTCGTTCACGCAGGTCGATGCCTCGACGACGCGGCGGTTCGGCGGGACGGGGCTGGGGTTGGCGATTTCCAAGAGTCTGGTGGAGTTGATGGGCGGACGCATCTGGGCGGAGAGCCGCGAAGGCGAGGGCACGGCGATTCATTTCCTGCTGCCGCTGACGGTGACGAAACTCGACGAGGCGTCGGCAGTGCCCGGCGCGGGCACGGCGCTGGCGGGCCGGCGGTTGTTGGTCGCGAGCGATAATGCGACGAACCGGAGGGTGCTCGCGGAGGGAGCCGCGCGGCTGGGAATGCGCGTGGTCGAGGCGGCGGGGCTGAGCGACGTGCTGGCGGCGGTGACGGCGGCGGAGACGGAGGCGCCCGAGGTGGCGATCCTCGACGTGGACATGCCGGACATGGCGCAGGCGCAGTTGTTGCACTTGATCCGGGCCTTTCCGGCGGGGCAGCGGCTGCCGTTGCTCGCGCTGGCGTATCGCGGCAAGAACGAGCCTGGTGGCGGCGCGGTGCGGTGGTGGGCGGGGACGGTTCACAAGCCGGTGAAGGAGGCGCAACTGGCGGCGGCGTTGGTGGAAGCGCTGACGGGCGTGAAGGCGGCGGACGCGGCGGGTGCGCCGACGGACGCGGCGATCGACCGCGGTCTCGCGACGGCGCTGCCGCTGCGCCTGTTGTTGGTGGACGACAACACGATCAATCAGAAGGTCGGGGTGCGCGTGCTGCGGCAGATGGGTTACGAAACGCGGGTGGCGGGCGGCGGGCACGAGGCGCTGGAGCTGTTGGCGCGCGAGCGGTTCGACGTGGTGTTCATGGATGTGCAGATGCCGGAGCTGGACGGTTTGGAGGTGACGCGTCGCATCCGGCAGACGGCGGGACCGCTGGCGCCGGTGATCATCGCGATGACGGCGAATGCGTTGCCGGGTGATCGCGAGAAGTGCCTGGCGGCGGGGATGAACGATTATTTGAGCAAGCCCATCCGGCCGGAACTGGTGCAGGAAATGGTGCGGCGCTGGGGTCCGCTGGCGACGGGCGGCGTTGCGGCGGCGGAGGCAGCGACGGACGCGGCGGGTGGCGCTGCCGCGTCGGCGGAGGGGAGGCCGCCTGCAGCGGTGGCGACGCGCGTGATGACCGCGAACGGCGCGGGCGGCACGGGGCCGGTGGACATGGCGCGATTGGAAAATTTGACAGGGGGCGATGAGGCGCAGGTGCTGGAGTTGCTCGAGCTTTATTTGAAGGAAACTCCGGGAACGCTGGCACGGATCAGGGCCGCCCTGGCGGCAGGCAACGCGCGAGATCTTGAACGCTTCGCCCACAACTCGGTCGGTGCGAGCGCGTCGTGCGGCATCGTGGGGATGGTGCCGCTGATGCGCACGCTCGAGCGGTGCGGGCACGCGGGGCGCCTGGACGGAGCCGCTGAGGCGCTGGCGGAGGCGGAGGCGGAGTTTGGGCGGGTGGAGGAGTTTGTGGAGGCCGCAGTGCGGGGCGAAGGGGCGAAGGTCCAAGCTTAAAGCTCAAAGCTCAAGGGAAGGGCCAAGGGACAAGGGCCAAGGGGCGATAGCCGATAGCCGAGGGCCGATAGTCGAAAACCGAACTCCGGATTGCGACCGGTGTTTTTTTGGGGGGGGAGTCAATTTTCCCGGGGAAATACTTCCAGCTTTTGGCACTCGACCATCAGCTGCGAGGACTGGAGATAAGCGGTGTCGGCAGCGGATTTTTCGCCTTGGAAATTTTCTGGAGCCTTGAGCTTTGGACTTCGAGCTTCGCGCGTCCTCGATGTCCGCTTCGGCGATCAAGCACGACATTTTTCCGGCAAAATTCCCCGGCGGGCGCGGGATTTTCTGAAAGCCTTTGACCACGCTGGCGGCGGGCGTTACACCATCACCTCGCTCGAACGGATCGCTTTTTCTGTGATGAATATTTCGCTGTTGTTGCTGGCCGCCGCGCCGAATCAGGTGGAGTTGCTGTATCTCTGGGAGCGGGCGACCCTCGAGGGCAAGGTGATCATTGTGCTGCTGGTGATCTTCTCGATGTTTGCGTGGTCGGTGATGGCCGCCAAGGGTCTGCAGATGCACCGGGCCGCGCAGTACAACGGGTTTTTCAGCAGCGAGTTCCGCTCGCAGAAAAACGTGCTGGGGATTTTCGACCGGCGGGTGCGGGTGGAGGGTTGTCCGTTGTTCGCGGTGTATCAGGAGGGGTGCGTGGAATTGGACAAGCGGCTGAAAAATCCGGGGGCCGAGGGACGCAAAAAGGCGGTGTCGTTCAAGGCGGTGGAGCATATCAAGCGGTCGCTGGAGCGCGCGGTGGCGCAGGAGGCGTTGCGATTGGAGTCCGGGCTGATTTTGCTGGCGATTGCGGTCAGTGGGGCGCCGTTCCTCGGGTTGCTCGGGACGGTGTGGGGGGTGATGAGCGCGTTCAGTTACGTGGCGATGCAGGGGAAGGCGGACCTGGCAACGATGGCGCCCGGGGTGGCGGCGGCGCTGATGACGACGGTGGCGGGATTGCTGGTGGCAATTCCGTCGATGTTCGGCTACAACTGGCTCGTTCACAACTTGCGGGTGCTCACAGTCGAGCTGGATAACTTCGCCCAAGAGTTGGTGTCCAAGATCGAAACCGAATACCTGAGGGACGACGATGCAACTTAGCGACATGAAGGTCAGCCGGCCGCGTTTCCAGGCGCCGGCGCGGTTGATTTGCGCGCAGTGCGGCGAGGCGAATGCCGACGACGCGCGAGTTTGTCAGGGTTGCGGGCAGGGCTTGTACGTGACGTGCCTGACCTGTGGCGCGGTGAATCTGCGTTCGCGCTCGTGCTGCCGGGGCTGCGGGCATCATCTGCGCGCCACGTTTTACCGGCGGTGCAAGCGGTGGCTGGTGGACCGGCATGGCGGGCTGCTGCTGAAAATCTTGCTGGTCTTGGGGGTGTCCTATTTTTCCTCGAAGGTGATCATCATGCTCTCGCAGATGGGCGGCGGGCGGTCGGATGACGCGGGGCCGGCGGTGACGGAACTGCCAGCGGATGGCTCGGTCGCTCCGATGCGATTGCCCGAACCGGAGCCGGACCTGCCGCTGTTCAAGCCCGCGGGCAAGAAGAAATAAGCCCTGCGATGCGCCGGTTTTCCCAAAGAAATTCGCTCGTGACGTTGAGTGACATCAACATCACGCCGCTGCTCGACCTGGCGTTTGTGTTGTTGATCATCTTCGTGATCACCACGCCGCTCCTCGAACAGGGAATCAATCTGAAACTGCCGGAGGGCGGCAAAGCGGACAAGGCGCTGACCAAGAATGATATCCGGACCGTGGAAGTCGGAGCGCGCGGGACTTACATGCTGGACGGCCGCCTCGCCACCCTTGACCGCCTCGAGGCCGAGCTGGTGAAAGCCTTCAAGGCCAATCCGGACACGGTCGTGTTCATTCGCGCGGACGAGAACGGGCTCAACAAGGACACCTACGCGATCATCGACCGCTGCCAGCGCAATGGCATCACGCGTTTTTCCCTGCGAACCAAACCGACCCGATGATGAATCCGTTGCAAAAAAAATGCCTGCTGGCCTCGGGTGGATTGCACGGTCTGTTGCTGTGCAGCGTTTTGTTTGGAGCCGCGTTTCGGTCGCGCGACAAGGTGGAGGTCGTGAGGCCGGCTGAGTTTATCTCGGCGGCGAACATTGAGAGCTTGCTCCGGACCAAAACGGGGACGCCCCCGCTGCCTCGTCCGCCGGTGCCGCAGGTCGAGGTGAAACCGGTGGTGGATCCGCTGCCCGCGCCACCGACACCCAAACCTCCGCTCGCCGAGGTCAAGCCACCCAAGCCTGCGCCAACGCCAGACTCGCCGCCGGTCACGAAGAAAATTTCGCCGGTGCCGGTAAAGCTCACGGAGGTGGTCCGCCCGGTCCCCGGGGCGGAGACCATCCCGATCGCTTCGGCGGGGACAAAACCGTCGGTCAAGGTCTCCCTTGAAAACCTCAAAGTCCGGGGCGGCGAGAAGTCGGCTACCAAACCCGCCACCAAGCTTGACACGGGTCATCTGGCTCAAGCCCATCAAGTTCAGCACCCCGCAGTTGGTCGGGTGTCCGACGTGCTTGCCAATCTCCAAAGAAACCTCGCGCACTCGACCGCAGTCGGGACCAGCGACGGTGCCAGCAATGAGGCCACCGCGGATTACGGATTGCTGGTGGTGGCACTCTACCAAGCTGCGTGGATTGTGCCGCAGGACGTGGCCGACTCGGGCATCGTCGCGCAGGCGACCGTCACCATCGGGCGGGACGGGCGCGTGACCGACGCGCGGCTGACCAAATCGTCCGGCAAGGCCGCGCTCGACAAGTCCATCCAGAGCGCGCTGCGCGGCGTGAAAGTGGTCGCGCCGTTTCCGCCCGCGGATAAAGAGAAGGAGCGGACGTTTATCATTGATTTCAACCTCAAAGCGAAAAGACTGCTCGGATGAATTTCGCTTTGTGTGCGCGCAGTTTGGCGCTCTCTGGATTGCTGCTGGCTCCCTATCTCGTGGTGATTCCGGGAGTTGCTGCTGCGCCAGTTCAGAACGTAACGGTGTTCGGGCAGTCCCGACTGACACCTATCGCCTTGACCGGCTTTCCTACAGAGGTCGCGTCGGTGCTCAGGTTCGATCTGGAACTAGCCGGCTTCAAGATCACCGCGCCTGACACCGCACTCTATACTCTCACTGGCACGCTCAACGCCGGCGGTCTCGAAGGACGTCTGAGCAGCCGCAGCCAAACCTCCCTGCTGGCCAGGGCCTACAAAGGAGCCAACGTGCGCAGCCAGGCTCACGCGCTGGCGGATGATGTGTTATTTACACTAACCGGACTGAAGGGCATCGCGCAGACTAAGATAGCTTTCAAGGCCGAACTAGATAGGACCAGCGAGGTCTATGTCGCCGACTATGATGGTCACAATGCCATCCAGGTAACTCAGGATAATAACTTGATAGCTGCTCCTACCTGGGCTCCGGGGCGGGGATTGTTATATTATGTGTCCTATAAGCATGATAACCCCGATATCTTCTATCACGATCTGGCCAGTGGTAAGCGCGCGGTCGTTGCAAATTATTCGGGATTAAATACCAGCCCGGCTATTTCTACTACGGGCAAACTAGCCATGGTACTTAGCAAAGGTGGCAGCCCGGATATTTACATAGCTGACCTGAACGGTGCCAACCTCAAGCAACTGACCTTCACCCCGGAGGAGGAATCGTCCCCGTGCTGGTCGCCGGATGGCCAGTGGATTTGTTATGCCGCAAAAGTGAATGAACGCCGCTCGCTGATGAAGGTCTCGGTCAACGGCGGTTCCGCCCACCGGATTGCGATCGACGGCGCGATCAACCCCACGGAGCCGGACTGGTCGCCGGACGGCAGGTTCATTATTTTCACCTGCCAGCGCGCGGAGTTTGAGCTGTGCCTGGTTCCCGCCGAGGGCGGCGTCGCGACCACCATCATCACGGGTGAAGATCCGTCTTGGGCGCCCAATTCCCGCAACGTCGTCTTCACGCGCCGGAAAAACGGACGGCGGTACTTGTCTTTACTTGACGTGTTTTCCAAACAGGTCAAGGATGTCGCCCAACTTTCGGGAAACTGTTCCCAGCCGAGTTGGGCCAAATAGCATAATCCCGGTACTTTTTTCTCACATGAAACGTTTTGATCTGCTGAAACTGCTGGCGGTGGGCTTGATTTTCACCGTGGCGACCACTGGCTGCCGCTCGCGCACGAAAGGTTTGACTCCCATTCCGGGTGGTGCCGGGAAGACTGGTACCGGGATCGTGGACGATACCCCCCCGAAGGCCACCTATACCCCGAGTACCGGGAACTATACGCCACCGACCAACGTTCGCCCCAGCCCGCCTCCGCCGACCTACACGAACACGGACGGCACCAAGGTTCCGCCATTCCCACCTCCTTCAGCAGTCGATGTGACCCCCGGCGGGACTGATAACACCCGTCGAACTGGTACCGGGATTTCGACCGCCGAACGCGCGGACTTCGAGGGGATGCTCAAGGATGCCTCGCTGTTCAAAAACAACACCATCCTCTTCGACTTCGACAGCGCCGTCATCAAAGACAAGCAGCGCAGCAAAATCGAAGCGGTGGCCGCCTTCATGAAGACCGCGTTGCCCAACAAGCTCCTCATCGAGGGCCACTGCGACGAGCGCGGGACCGAAGAATACAATCGTGCGCTGGGTGAACGCCGGGCCTTGGCGGTTCGCGAGTATCTGGTGCGCCTGGGCATCCAAGCCTCCCGCATTCGCACGATCAGCTACGGCTTTGATCGCCCCGTGGATAACGGCCACAACGAAGCGGCGTGGTCCAAAAACCGCCGCGGCGAGTTCATCGTCCTGATGCCCCGCCAGTAAAACGTGCAGCACTGGAATAGCCCCTTTACTTGGCGATGGATGAGGTCTAGCTTCACCCACCATGAACATTAATCCTCAAGTCCTCGCCGCGTTTATCGGCGGGTGGGAATTCGTCCTCATCTTGGCGGTTGTCATGATCCTGTTTGGTGCCAAGAAGCTGCCCGAACTGGCGCGTGGTTTGGGACAGGGCATCCGGGAATTCAAGAAGGCCTCCACTGACGATCAGGGGCCGAAGGTTTAACACCAACAAACAGAGCTTATGACAACGATTTTCGCAGGTTTCATCGGGGGCTGGGAATTGGTGCTGATTCTCGCCGTGGTTTTGATCTTGTTTGGCGCCAAGAAGCTGCCCGAATTGGCCCGCGGTCTGGGACAGGGCATCAAAGAGTTCAAGAAAGCTTCGACTGACATCACCAGCGAGTTGCATCGGTCGTTGGAAGAACCGGTATCACCCCCCCCGCCGCCGCAACGGCCGGTCCAGCGGCCGGAGGCGGTGGCCAACGCCACGACCGAGCCACACAAGACGGATTCCGCCCCCAAGGCTTGAGCGGTTGCCTAGTTTCTTGTCATGGCCAATGAGCCCGAGGAGGCGAAGCTAGAACGTCCCGCTTCCGGCAACTCTACGGTTAGTTCGGCAGCTTCTTCTCCCACCCCGCTTCCGGCAGTTCCTCCGGGTGGCGCGGTGACCTCTCCCCCCGGCGGGGTCGCGCCGGTTTCTCTGTCCGCGGCTACAGAACCTATTGGTGCCAATCCAGCCGCAGCACCTGTCTCAGCGGGTGTGGAAGCAAGTTCGCCGCCAACGGATCAGCACTCCCTGACGCCGGTCGTTGCACCGACCACTCCTTCCACGGTCGAGCCGGTGATCGACCCGGCGCATCATATCGAGCAAGATCCCTACAACGAGCATTACCACGATCACTATCACGACTACGATCCCCAGCACCATCAGGAGCTGAATCCGCCGCACCATCACGACGATTTCCACCAGACCGCCTACACGCCCCCGCCGTCGTTGCCAAACGAACCCGTGACCGAGGAGGAGGACGAAGGCGGCGGGCCGGTCAAGCCATTCCTGGAGCATCTGGAGGACTTCCGCTGGGTGCTCATCAAGTGTGTGGTGGCAACGATTGTGGGCATGGTGATCTGTCTCGCGGCGGGCGATCACCTGATGGAAGTGATCAAATGGCCGCTGAAAAAATCTGCCGACCGGAACGAGAGCCTGAACACCAATCAAGTGCTGGTCGTGATGGCCGGAACCAATGTGCTGGCCAAATTCTCCGCCCCTCCGGAATCGACCTTAAACTTCGGGACCAATCCTCGCGTCGCAGTGGAATTGCGGCCGATCACGTTTGGGTCGAACACCTTTCTGGCGTTCGTGCCCACCACCAACCCTCCGGCGGCCGCAAAATCAGACATGCGCGAGCTGCTCAATCTGCGGCCAGCCGGTGGGTTCATTGTCGCCTTCCAGCTCGCGATCTACGGGGGGATCGTGCTGGCGTCTCCGTTCCTGATTTTTTTCATCGGTCAGTTTCTGCTCCCCGCACTGAAGCTGAATGAAAAGCACTATCTCATGCGCGGATTCGTGGCCGGGGTCGTGCTGTTCCTCGGCGGCGTCTCCTTTTGCTATTTCAAACTCATGCCGCTCGCGCTCGATGCGTCCGCCAAGTACTCGCAGTGGCTGGGTATCTCCGCCGATCAGTGGACCGCGGAGGACTACATCTCGTTTGTCTGCAAATTCATGCTCGGCATGGGGCTGGGCTTCGAGATGCCCGTCGTGATTCTCGTGCTCGTGAAACTCGGCGTGTTGAACTACCGGATGCTCGCCGGCTTCCGCCGCTACATGATCGTCATCAACCTCGTCCTCGGCGCGGTGCTCACGACGCCCGAAGTGCTGACCCAGGTCATGATGGCCATCCCGCTCCAGATCCTGTACGAAATCACCGTGTGGATCGCGTGGTATTGGGAGCGGCGCGATCGCAAACGCGAGGAGCGCGCGGCGGCGGCAGCAGCGAAGCCAACCGCAGCCCGGTGAGTTCGCAAAACTATCTTTACAAGCCGGGGGGCCTCATTAGCGTCCGGCCCAAGCACAGCCAACCGCCATGCAAAAGCAATTGATACTCCTGTTGTCACTCGTTCCGTTCGCCGCCCTGTTCACCGGATGCGGCGGCATGGAGGCCAAGCTGGGCCGCGGAATCAACAACGTCATGGAGATCGGGCGACTCGGTGAGTTCCGCCGTTCGGTCGAGCAAACCTCCGTCTGGGAAGGGTCCGAGACCGGCATGACCGTGGGCACCATCCGCGGCGTTCACCGCACCCTCGCCCGCACCCTCATCGGCGTGGGCGAGATCGTTTCCTCTCCATTCCCGACGGTGGTGTACGAGAACTACGAGTGGCCGAACAAGTTCTTCATGGACCCCAGCACCCGCGTCAAAGCCGAGCCTTTCTCCGTCCGCCCACCGTATCCCGACAACTATCGCCCCGGCCTCTTCGCCGATTCCATGCTTTCGACCGACACCAACATCGGTTTCAGCGGTGGCGACGTGATGCCGCTCATTCCCGGCAGCCGCTTCCGCGTGTTCGATCACTGATCCGCCCATTTCCCCCGGGCGCCGACATTTGCGTGTTGGCGCCTTTTTCATTTTATGCCGGCCCGCTCCTCGCCCTGTAAAATCAACCTCCTCCTCAACATTCTCGGCCGTCGCGCCGACGGTTTCCACGAACTCGAAACCGTCATGCACCCGGTCCGGCTGTGCGATGAGCTGACGTTTGAATCCGCCACCGCCGGCGTGACGCTCACCTGCAGCGACCCCGCGCTCGCCGTGGATGCCACCAACCTCGTCCATCGCGCCGCGACCTCATTCCTCGCGGCCGCCCGCATTTCACAGGGCGTCCGCATCCATTTGGAAAAACGCATTCCCATGGCCGCGGGCCTCGGCGGCGGCAGCGGGGACGCCGCCACCACGCTGCTCGGATTGAACGAACTCTTCGATTCCCCGCTCTCCGCCGCGCGACTGCACGAACTCGCCGCGGCCCTCGGGTCCGACATCCCGTTCTTCCTGCAACCGCAGCCCGCGCTGGCCACCGGGCGCGGCGAACGAATACAGCCCCTCGATTTCTTCCCCGTTTTTCAGGACGTCTTTCTCCTCCTCATCCATCCCGGCTTCGGCATCGCCACCGCCTGGGCTTACCAACAACTGGCCCATTTCCCCGCCGCGCTGAATGGCCGGCCCGGCCGCGCCCAGCAGCTCATCTCGCTGCTCCGCGCGGGTGATCTCGCCGCTGCGGGCGCTGCGTTCTACAACTCCCTCGAAGCCCCCGCCCTGCATAAATATCCGCTGCTCGCGCTCTTCCAGGAATTTCTCAAAGCCAACGGCGCCGCCGCCGCGCTCATGTCCGGCAGCGGCTCGACCACCTTCGCCCTGATCCGCGGCCGCGCCGAAGCCGAAGCCCTGCACGCGAAATTCCAAACTCACTTCGGCCTCTCGCACTGGACCGCGCTCGTGCCACTGTGAGATCGGGAACCGCAGGGGGAGTCTAGAAACCACGGATTAACACGAATGGACACGGATGGACACGGATGAAGCAGGGAGGCCGTCGCGTCATCCCCAGAGTAAATTCAGCCGCCGCAAACCCGCCTTTCCAATCAGTTTTACGAGGTCGTTGAATCGTCGCGCGCCGCGATGAATTTGGAGCGCGGGCGGTCCCCGCCCGCAGCGGCTGCTTGCTCGCGAAGACGTAAAAGAATTCCTGACACCTTGGCTCCGACGTTGCCGCTGCGACCGGGGACCGGTCGCCCTCCATTCCCCCCGCGGCTCTGCCGCGCCTTTCCGATCATGTCCATCCGTGGTTAAGACAAATTCTTCCCTGCCAATCCCGACGCTGCCGTGAGCGCGACCGCACCACCGCGCCCCGGATCGAAAAAGTTCGTGCCCGCCGCCGCGCTTCCCGCTTAACCTCCTCGCATGGATCCTTTGCTGAAACTCCTGCTCGAAAACGCGTCCCTCCAACCCGCGCAGCTCGCCGCCATGCTGAACCTGCCCGAGGCCACGGTGGCGGCCCGCATCAGCGAGTACGAACGCGACCACGTCATCCTCGGCTACCGCACGATCATCAATGAAGAGAAGCTCGGCATGGAACTCGTCCGCGCCGTCATCGAGGTGAAAATCACGCCCGAACGTGAGGGTGGCTTCGACCGGCTCGCCGGACGCATCGCCAAGTACGACGAGGTCAAATCCTGCTACCTCATGTCCGGCGGCTACGACCTCCTCGTCATCGTCGAGGGCGATTCCCTCCGCGAAGTCGCCCGCTTCGTCGCCGAGAAACTCGCGACCCTGCAGGGCGTCCTCTCCACCGCGACCCATTTCATGCTCAAGCCCTACAAGGAACAGGGCGTCCTCATGACCCGCGAGCAGAACGGCGAACGGCTGGCCGTTTCCCCCTGAAGCCGCGCGCGTGACTTCCGTTCTCCACCCGCCGCCGGACTGGCGCACGATCCCTCCATCCGGGCTTGGAAAATCGGGGGGAAATGAAGAAGTGGTGCGCTCGGCGCGATTCGAACGCGCGACCGGCGGATTAGAAATCCGCTGCTCTATCCAACTGAGCTACGAGCGCAACCGTGGCCGATCAAACAACTGCGAAGCCCCGGTCCCGCGTCGTTTCATCGCCAACATTCTTCGTCCGACCGCGCATTCGAGGCAAGTGGATACGCCGCGCGTGAGCGCCGATCGTCGGAGCGCGGCCTTCAAAGCTTGTGTGAAAAGCAGCAGCCGAGGTGACGAGGCGGAGGCAACTCACACACCTGGCGCGGAAATCCGCCAGCCAACGTCCACCGCCTTTCCTCCCGCCGTTTCCTCCAAGCCGCTCGCGCTCCCGACCTTGTAGGAGTCGAGGTAACGAGGCTCTGACCTTCTTCCGCGAGAAGACCGTCCCAGACCACCGCAACCCACGTCGTGAAACCACGCTCCGGTTCCACAACGCCTTGCCCAAGTCACGTCCCCGAGACTCAGGCCGCGTGTCGCGTGAAAAAGGTTAGAGTCTCGTAACCTCGACTCCTACAAGGGCGGAGCTGTCCGCCTGTCAACGCCTCCTCACGTCGGCGGCTACGTCCCCCCCACGCGCCCGCGACTCACCGTGCGCGCATCCACGCGAGCACGTCCGCGAGTTGCTGCGGTGTGAGCGCACTCTCAAGGCCGTCGGGCATGAGCGACTTGGTGCTGGTGACGCGTTTGGCAAGGTTGGTTCGCAGCACGACGACAGTGCCGGTGACCTGTTTGAGCGTGAGACTGTTCGCGGTTTCCTCGGCGACCATCCCGGTCAGTTCCTCCCCGTTTTTCAACGTGAGCGTCTGCGCGAGATAGCGCTGCTCCACCGCGCGACTCGGATCGAGAATGGCCTCGAGGAGCTGCTCGGTGGGTTTGCCGGCGACAGTGCCGAGGTCGGGGCCAATCTCGACTCCCTCGTTCTTCAGGCGATGACACGCGGCGCACAACGCGGTGTAAAGCGGATGTCCGCGCGCGGGGTCGCCGACGAGTTTGTCCACGCCCGCATAGGCTTTGACGATTTTCTCACGATCAGGGTCGGCGTTCGTGATGATCTTCGGCGGCACCACGTTGGTCGGGCGCACGGCCCCTTTGAGCATCGCCTGCCACTGCGGCGCGTCGGCGTGTTGCGGCGCGGCGCTGAGCAGGGCGACGAGCATTCCCGGCGTCGCGGCGTCGCGCTGCGCGAGCTCGTGGAGCACGGCGGGCACACGCGCGTCGCGGCTTTCGCCGAGCGAGAAGGCCACCTGCACGCGCACGCGCACATCGTCGTCGTGAACCAGCTCGCAGACCGCGGCGAGCACGGAGTCGTCGCGAAGATAATTTTCAGCAATGCGCACGGCGTGTTCGCGCAGTCGCGCCTCCGGGCTGCGGAGCGCGGGCTGGAGATGGGCGGACGTCAGCGTCCCCAGCGTGTGCATCGTCCAGAGCTGCTGTACCTGCGCGGCGGCGCTGCCCGCGAGCGCGGCGGCGCTCCATTTGGCACCGCGTTCGACGAGGAGCCGTTGCGCCGTGTCGCGCACCCAGCCGTTGGATGACGTGAGTTGGTGGCCGAGTTCGGCATCGGACATGGCGGCCAGTTTTGGCACTGCGCGGCGCGGCGTGTTCACCGGACTGATGCGATAGATGCGGCCCTTGTCGCTGCCGGCGCGGAGGTCGAGTTGCTCGATCATCTGCCGCGCAATCCATTCCGGGTGTTCGAGAATGAGCCGGTAAAAATCCACCACGTAGAGACAGCCGTCTGGTCCCGTACGTGCCTGCGTGAAGCGGCTCCAGTTGTCCTCGCTGGCGAGAAATTCCCGCTCCCGCTCGTCGTCGGCGCGACGACTGCGGAAGGTGATGCCGTCGGCCTCGAGCACTTCGCGATGCACGAGATTGTTCGCCGGTTCGCAGATGAACACGCTGCTCGCGTAGTCCGCGCCGAAGAGCGTGTCGCGATACGGAATGAGGCTGCACCCGGACGTGAGCAGGTTCACCGAATCGGGCTGGTTCAGGCGGTGGATGGGCGCGCTGACGGGGAAGAGTCGGTTGCCACCGCGATTGAGGTCGCGCTTCATCGTGGGCACTGCGAGTTGCGGATTGCGCGCGAGGTAGCGGTCATCGAAGAGGTAATGCCAGCCAAGGTTGCTGTTGTTGTTGGCAAACCAGTTGCCGAAGTCATCGCGCCAGCGGCCGTACTGCGCCTGACCGGGTTGCAGTTGGAACTCGCCGGTGCCCGGATGGAAACGGAAGTCGCGGCCGCTGAGGACGTGCGTCTTCCCACTCTTCACCGCGGTGATGCGCCCGCCGCTGTCGCCATTGCCGCCGTAGAGCCAGCCGTCGAGACCCCACGCAAAACCGTTCACGAGATGCTGCGGATTGCCCTTCGTGAAGCCCTGCAAAATGGGCGTGCGCTTGTCGGCCCGGCCGTCGCCATCCGTGTCTTCGGCGAAAAACACGTCCGGCACGCTCGCGACGAAGACCCCGTTTTTCCAACACGCCAGGCCGGTGGGATAAAGCAGGTCGTCGAGGAACACCGTCGCCTTGTCGTAGATGCCGTCGCCGTCGGTGTCCTCGAGCACTTTCACGCGGCCGTGGTGGGTCTGTCCGTTGCGCTCGTGAAACGGATAGTCGGCCATCTCCACGACCCACATGCGCCCGCGCGCGTCCCAGTCCACGAAGATCGGGTCCTGCACGAGGGGTTCGCTGGCGACGAGGTCCGCCTTGAACCCGGGCTTCAAGCGCAGCGCGCGCAGCGACTCCTGCGGCGTGCGTGACGGCGGCAGCGGCGGACGACAAAGTTCGGCGTAGGAGAAACGGCGCACGCCCTGCACCCAGAGCGCGCCGTCCTTGAACGTCACGCCCGCGTCGCGCCCATCGGCGGTGACAAACGGCGGCAGCGCATTCGCATCGCCGGCCTTCCCCTCACGAATGAGGTGCGGCCAGCCATAGGTCCAGCCCAGTCCCTTTCGCTCAACGTCGTTGAACAAGTAAATGCCGTAGCGCTCGGCATTGGAAAAAATCAAATCCTCGAAACCATCACCGTTGAGGTCCGCGAAGCGCACGCCGTTGTCACGCCCCTGCGCGTCCAGCAGCGTCACGCCCGGCGGCAACGGCGCGACGGGACGTTTGCTGGCGGGTTGGGCGGATTGGGCGGACTCGGCGGGATGAAACAGGAGCACCAGCAACGCCAGCAGGGCGCGGGCGGCGGTGGGGAGGGAGCGTTGAACGGGTGACATGGCGGGTTGGTGGGCGTGGGCAACGGCGCGTTTCGGTGGTGGTTACGAAGGAAGTTTCACAGGCCCGCACCGGGTCGCAACGTCCGATTTTCCGACGTCCCGAAAGTCCGAAGAGGGCGGTTCTTGAGATCGGATAGTCCTCCGCGCCAGAAAACAGCGGCCCGCCACAACAAGTTTATGTGACCCACGCAACATAAACTTGTCGGGGCAGGTTAAGTTCATCGCCCGAAATTCAAGGCCGCGGAATCGGTTCCCGGCGAACTCGAGCCACAAACGGGCCAGCTCTTGAATTTGATCACTCTGGAACCCGGGAATCACACCCCCGCAGTCTGCGGATATTTAAATTCAATTCCGAACGCACACCAAGCCCATGAAGCGCCGAGATCTGCCTGACGAAGCGGACTGGCGCACGCCGCCGGTGAAGCTCACCGGCGAACCGCTGACCCTGACGCTGAATGTGGACGCCCGCGCCGGAGCCGTGCGCGTACAGGTGCTCGGTGACGATGGCAAGGCGCTGCCGGGTTTCTCGTACGCGGATGCCGCGCCCGTCAACACCGACGCCGTCGCCGCATCGCTGCGCTGGAAACAACCGCTGTCGGCCCTGCGCGGCCAGACCGTGCGCCTCGAGTTCGCGCTGCGAAACGCGCGGCTGTTTGGATTCGAACTGCAACGGTGAGGCGTGGCCACGCGGTCGGCGCGCCGCTGTACGGAGTTCCGCCTTCAGGCGGCGCGGCGTGCGACTGGCCGAGGCTGTGGAAAATTATCCCCCCGCTCGTGTTGCCGTCGCCCCAGCCGGCCAAAGCCGGAACTCCGTACCTACCGCGCACGCCGCCCGCGCCCCTGTTCGGAGTTCCGCCTTCAGGCGGCGCAGCGTGCGACTGGCCGAGGCTGTGGAGAATTATTCCGGCGCTCGTCTTGCCGTCGCCCTCGCCGGCTAAAGCCGGAACTCCGTACCTACCGCGCACGCCGCCCGCGCCCCTGTTCGGAGTTCCGCCTTCAGGCGGCGCAGCGTGCGCATGGTCGAGGCCGCGGAAAATTATCCCCCCGCTCGTGTTGCCGTCGCCCCAGCCGGCTAAAGCCGGGACTCCGTACCTACCGCGCACGCCGCCCGCGCCCCTGTTCGGAGTTCCGCCTTCAGGCGGCGCGGCGTGCGACTGGCCGAGGCTGTGGAGAATTATTCCGGCGCTCGTCTTGCCGTCGCCCCAGCCGGCTAAAGCCGGAACTCCGTACCTACCGCGCACGCCGCCCGCGCCCCTGTTCGGAGTTCCGCCTTTAGGCGGCGCGGCGTGCGCATGGTCGAGGCCGCGGAAAATCATCCCAGAGCTCGCGTCGCCGTCGCCCCCGCCGGCTGAAGCCGGAACTCCAAACCAGCAGCCTTGGCTTCCTTCAATTCGGCCGCTACACACGGCGTCGAAGCGCGCCCAAACCGGGGCGGGCTGGCGCAAATTTCACGCCGCCCCCGTTTGGTGGGCACCAAAATCTTGATGAATCTCCGCCGCCGCATTTTCCCGCTCGCCGGATGGGCGGCGCTTTTTTTTGCCGCCGTCGCGGCGCTGGCGCTGACGGCGGTGACGCCAGTACACGCCGCAGACTGGCCGATGTGGCGCTACGATGCGTATCGCTCGGCGGCGTCGCCGGAGGTGCTGGCCCCGCAGTTGTTCCGCCAGTGGACCCGCCAATACGCGCCGCGCGTGCAGGTGTGGGATGACCCGCTCAATCACGACTTGATGCCGTACGACAAAGTGTTCGAGCCGGTGGTGCTGGGTGGGCGCATGTTCATCGGCTTCAACGACACGGACAAGGTGGTGGCGCTCGACCTGCGCAGCGGTGCGGAGTTGTGGGCGTTTTACACCGACGGCCCGGTGCGGTTCGCGCCGGTGGCGTGGCAGGACAAACTTTATTTCACGAGCGACGACGGCTATCTCTATTGCGTGAGCGTGGCCGACGGAAAGCTGCTCTGGAAATTCCGCGGCGGGCCTTCCGATCGCAAGGTGCTCGGCAATCAGCGCGTGATCTCGGCATGGCCGGCGCGCGGCGGGCCGGTGGTGCGCGACGCCCGCGTGTATTTCGCGGCGAGCATCTGGCCGTTCATGGGGACCTTCATCTACGCGCTCGACGCGGCGAGCGGGAAGGTGATCTGGGTGAACGACGGCACGGGCGCGCAGTTCATCCGCCAGCCGCACAGCGCGCCTTCGTTCGGCGGCGTCGCGCCGCAGGGGGCGCTGGTGGCGACGCAGGATATTTTGCTCGTCCCGGGCGGACGCTCGGTGCCCGCGGCGTTTGACCGCAAGACCGGCGAGTTCATCCATTTTCAACACAGCAACGTGGGCAAGGGGAATGGCGGCTCGTTCGTGGCGGCGACGGACAACGAGTATTTTCTCCACACGCGGGTCCATGGCACGCGGGCCTTCGAGTTGAAAACCGGCAACATGATCAAGCTCACGAACAGCGAGCCGGTGCTGGACGGCAAGGTCTGGTACTCCGCCGCGACCAATAAAACCGGGCGTATCATTCAAGCCATCGGCACCGACAAAAAAGTGCAGTGGGAGGTGAAAGCCGATGCCACGGTTGATTTGATCAAAGCGGGGAAACGGCTCTACGCGGCCGGCTCGAATTCCGTCGCAGCCATCGAACTGCCCGCCGGCCTGCGCCGCGCCCGCGTCGCGTGGAACGCCCCGGTCCGCGACGTGCAGCGCCTGCTGGCCGCCAACGGCAAATTGATCGCCACCACCCTCGACGGTCGCATCGTGACCTTCGGCGAGGAGAAGCTCAAAGCCGTCACGCTGCCCTCGAAGCCGCGCCCCGTGCGGCCCACGGCGGCGCTGGTGGCGCAGGCGAAAGCGATGATCGCCGAGGCCGACGCAGGCGAGGGCTACGCGCTGTGGTTCGGCGTCGAGGACGGCCAGTTGCTCGAAGCGGTGCTGCTGAATTCCAAGCTGCGCATCGTGGCCGTGGACCCCGACGCGGAGAAGGTGGAGCAACTGCGGCGGCGCTGGGACGCGGCGGGCTGGTATGGCGCGCGGGTAACGTTGCACGCGGGCGACCCGGTGAGTTTCAAAGCGCCGCCGTATCTGGCGAATCTCATCGTCGTGGGCGAAGCGCGGCTCGCGCATCTGCGCACAGGCGCGGTGCTCAAGACGGTCTATGATTCGCTCCGGCCCTTCGGCGGCGCGCTCTGGCTCCCGGTGGCGGGCACGGCGCAGACGGAGCTGGCGCGTTTCCTTCACGACGCACGCCTCGAACAGGCGCAGGTGAACGAGGCCGAGGGCCACCTGCTCGTGCGGCGCGTCGGCGCGCTGCCCGAGTCGGCCAATTGGACCCATCAATACGGCGACATCGGCAACACGCTGAAATCCGACGACGCCCGCGTGAAGGCCCCGCTCGGCCTGCTGTGGTTCGGCGGCACCTCGAATCTCGACGTGCTCCCGCGGCACGGCCACGGCCCGCCCGAGCAGGTCATCGGCGGACGCATGTTCATCCAGGGCATGAACAGCCTCAGCGCCCGCGATGTGTACACGGGACGGCTGCTGTGGAAGAGCGAGTTCCCGAGCCTCGGCACCTTCGGCATCTACTACGATTCGTCCTACACCAACAAGCCGTTGAGCACCGAGTACAACCAAAAACACATCCCCGGCGCCAACGGCCGCGGCGCCAATTACGTCGCCACCGAGGATGCGGTTTATCTCGTCATCACCAACACCTGCCAGGTCCTCGACGCGCGCACCGGCGCGCTGACCCGCACGCTCACCCTGCCGCCGCGACCGGGCACCAACGCCCCGAATGACTGGGCCTACATCGGCATTTACGAAAACGTCCTGCTCGCCGGCGACGGCTTCGCGCGGCACAGCGTGAAGCTCGGTGGCGCGAGCAAGCCGAGCGGCATCGAGGATTTTTCCGCGAGCGACGGACTGGTCGCGTTCGACCGCCACTCGGGCGCGGTGCTCTGGCGCGTCGCGGCGCGGCACAGTTTCCTGCACAACGGGATTGTCGCAGGAAATGGCCGTGTCTATTGCCTCGACAAGCTGCCGCTGAGCGCCGAGGACAAACTCAAGCGGCGCGGCGTCCCCATTCCGCAGAACTACCGGCTCGCCGCGTTCGATGCGCAGACCGGCGCGCCACTCTGGGAAACGGGACAGAATATTTTCGGCACCTGGCTCGGCTATTCCAAACTGCACGACGCGCTCCTGCTCGCCGGCGCGAAGGCCACCGACCGCCTCAAGGACGAGGTCGGCGAAGGTCTCACCGCCTATCGCGGACTCGATGGCGAGGTGCGCTGGCAGGACTTGAAACGCAAATACGTCGGGCCGGTGATGCTCCACAACGACCTCATCCTCACGAGCGCGAACTCCTATCAGTCGTCAAGCGGCGCGTTCAATTTGCACGACGGCACGCCGCATCTCGTGCGCAATCCATTGACGGGAAAATCCGAGCCGTGGCGCATCTCGCGCGCCTACGGTTGCAACAACATCGTCGCCAGCGAACACCTGCTCACCTTCCGCTCGGGCGCGGCGGGCTTTTACGATCTGATTTCCAAGAGCGGTACCGGGAATCTGGGCGGCTTCAAATCCGGCTGCACCGCCAACCTCGTCGTCGCCAACGGCGTGCTCAACGCGCCCGACTACACGCGCACCTGTACCTGCGCCTATCAAAATCAGACCTCGCTCGCGCTCATCCACATGCCCGACCTCGAACTGTGGACCTACAGCCAGTTCGGCCTCGATGGCGAATCCGGCGAACGCATCGAGCGCGTCGGCATCAACTTCGGCGCGCCCGGCGACCGCCGCGCGGCGGACGGCACGCTGTGGCTCGAGTATCCGTCGGTCGGCGGCGATTCGCCCGGCGTGCCCGTCAACGTGTCGGGCAAGGGCGTCGCCTATTTTCGCCGCCACGCGTCGCAAGTGACCGGCGCGGGCCTGCCGTGGGTCATGGCCTCGGGCGTGCGCGAGGTTGAAACCATCACCGTCACGCCCGAACTGGTGCGCCCGAACGTGAGCAAGCCCCCGCGCTCCAAGGACGACGAAGAAGACGAAGCCGTCGAGCGCGCCAAGATCAGCGGCAGCTTCATCGGTCCACCGTTGCCGCCGACTTTGGCAGATGCGACCGGCGCGACTCCCAAGCCCGAGCTGCCGCCGCTCAAGCCGTTGACCCTGCGGCCCCCTCACCCGGCCGCGCCCTACACCGTGCGCCTGTATTTCGCCGAACCCGAGGACCTGAAACCCGGCCAGCGCATCTTCAGCATCGCGCTGCAAGGCCGGCCGGTGCTGGAGAAATTCGACATCGCCCTCGCCGCCGGCGGTCATCACCGCGGCGTGGTGAAAGAATTCAACGGCATCATCATCCAGAAAGACTTGAAGCTCACCCTCACCCGCGCCCCTGGCACGAAGTCCGGTCCGATCCTCTGCGGCCTCGAACTCATCGCCGAGCGGCGGACGGCGGGAAACTGACGAACGAGACGAGCGTAGCGTGCGCGGAACCGCCCGCTGAGATTTCACTTTGGAAACGTTGGCCCAAACCGGGGTGGCGACGGCCCGTCGTTCGGAGGGCACCTCGCTCACTTACTCGCTATTCGTCGCCTCCCCATTCCCCTGCCCCAAATCCCCCTGCCAACTCACCTGCGCCGCCCCGAGCGTCCGACTTCATCGCCGCGCCACCAGATCAAGCACGTCTCCACCCAGCTTGCCTTCGCCCCCCTGCCACTCCGCCTGCTCACAACTCCCGCACATGCAGGTTCATCAAATCCATCGCCGCGCCCGTGTCGCGCAGGCCGAACGCTCCGCGGGCGGCCGCGTCGGCGGGCAGCATTTCCTTCTGCGTTTCCTTGTCATTGACCTTCACCACCAGCTCGCGGCCCTTGAGATTGATCGTCACACGCTGATGCCGGCCCGCGACAAGGCCGGAGAGCTTCACCTCGACGCCCTTGCCATCGCGACCGCGCACGAACACGGCCGGCGACACTCCCTCCTTGCCCGCAGCCGGCTTGGCCGGACGACAATCAAAGAGCAACTCAGCGTCGCCATATTCCTTCTCCGTCCAGAGCGTCGCGTCGGGGCTGGCGGCTCCCTCCTTCAAGCCGATGCGCCCGCCCGCGACCCAACGCGTGGCCGTGGCCGCGTTCGTGCGCCAGCCGCGCAGATCCAGCCCGGTGAAAAGATTCTGCCAGCCCGGATCGACCGGCGCGACCAGCTCGGGCGCGGGATTGCCCGACGGCGTTTCCTTGATCCGCAGATTGCGGAACTCGATCGGCGCGCCCTCGGATTCCAGCGCGAGATAGCCCTTGCGATAATTGCAGTCATCGCCGCCCGAGACCTCCTTGCCGTTTACGTGCAACCGCAACGAGCCGTTGTTGCACACGATGCGATAATGATTCCACTCGCCCACGCCCTTGCTGCGCTCTTCGGAGGGAAAGCTGCGGCTGCCCTTGTGCTTGCCGAGCGGCACCATCGTCGCGCCATGAATCGGGAAGACATCGCCGTGCGTGGTGAACCAGTCGGATTTCTTCCCGTTCTGCTTCTCGTAATTCGTGGCGTACCCGTGGTCGAGCACCTGCACCTCGATGCCGCGCAGAAACGGCACCCCCGGTGCCGAGATCGGCGTGCCCCAGATGAACACACCCGAGTTGCCCGCGCTCTGGAGATGCCGCCACTCGACTTCGAGGATGAAATTCTCGTACTGCCGCGTGGTGCGCAGCGCGCCGACGGGATGGCCGGTGCAGAAGATCTTGCCGTCGCGCACGCTCCAGGTCTCGGGCGCGCAGTTTGCGTTCACCCATCCGGTCAGATCGCGGCCATTGAACAGCGGCACAAAACCATCTTCATCCGCGGCGAGTGCCGGGCGCGCCACGACCATAAGGAGAACTGCGAGCAGGTATTTCATGGGGGCGACGCTGCCGCCGCCCACGCAGAAATGCACGCACGAAGCAGCGATTCCACCGACCGAATTGCCTTCCGAGATTGCCCGGGGCGTCGGACCAAATCGGTCGATGCTCCGCCCCGGGGAGGCGACAGCTTGTCGCCTCAAACATTCCGAGGCGTGAAAACACGAGGGGGCCGGCCCGCACCTACGCTTCCGGCAGCTCCTTGAACGGGTTGAACACCTGCAAGCCCGGTCGCCGGAAATCCCGGTCGTTGCCCGTCACAATGGTCAACCCGTGACGACGCGCCGTCGCGGCGATGAAACTGTCCTCCGCGGGCATCCGCTGCCCGGCCTCCTCCAACAGGAACTTCTGATCGGCCCAGACGTGGGCCGTAGTTACGTTGAAGGACAGGATTCTGCCCTCCATCGCTTCGAGGCTTTGCGTCAGCCAGGTTTGCAGGCGCGTCCGCGCCCGGCCCTCTTTCGTGCGAATCCAATAGGCGACCTGGGCGATGACGATGGTGCTCGTGTAACAACTCTCCTGCTCGCGATCCAGCCACGCGATGACGGCGCGATTCCCGTTGGTCTTGACCGGCTGGCAGAGCACGTCCGTATCCACCAGCCAGCTCATAGCTTCACCTTCTTTGGCATTTCGCGGCTGCGCGGGGGCAGGTCGTCCATTGGCACCGGGCACGTCTTCCAGACCTCCAACCAGTTGGCTTTTCGCTTCACCCGGCGAAGGGTCACCACGTCATCATCGGCGTCGAAGGTCGCATCGAATTGATCGCCCGGACTGGCGGGCGCAAGCGTCGCCGGAATGCTGACCCGGCGTTTGGCATCAAGCGTGATAATCATGGTGGGATATTCCCACCGGGGCCGGACATCGTCAATCTCAGCGCCCCCGTCGCACTCGCACGCTCGCACCTGGAGCGCGGCTGTGTCGCAGACCAGCCGCAGCACGCCCGAGTTGGTGGACCGCTGAAACCACTCTGAGCCTGCCCGTCATGTTCGGCCTGCTGCGGCCGGTGCTCCGCTGCGGGGAGGCGACAGCTTGTCGCCTCCTGCTTGACGCCGCAGTGGTGCCGGTGCGCCCACCATCCCGCCCGGGACCGCACCCGCCCTCGGGTGCCGGTTTTCGCGCCCTCCCGGAAAACCCGGTGAGCGCACGGGTCCCGCGTGCCGGTTTGGGCGGTCTGCCCAAACCCTCGTTCCCCGCTCTGCCCTCGCCGCCGCGGAAAAAGGGGGTGGCACGAATTTTCGGCGGGCCGCCGAAAACCGCGCGCCCGCGGCGTGCGCTCCCCAGACAGCCCGGAATTTTGACCGACGAATGGGGGCTGACGAATCGGAATCAGGATTCGCCAGTCCCCATTCGTCAGTCCAATTCCGACGGCTCACGGTTCCCAAACGCGCGATCCAACCCGGTCAGCGCGATCATTTCCCATCTCCCGAAAAACCTGCCGCGCGGCTTCCTACCCCACCCTCTTTGCGTCTCCTTGCGTTCTTTGCGGCCATCCCTCCCCCTTCGGCTTCGTCGGCGACTACGGCCCCGGCTTCGGCTTGTGCCCCGGCTTCACCGCGGCTTTCTCACCCGCCCGCGGCTCCCCCGTTTCCTTCACCACCGCGCGCACGGGACGCAACAGCGCATCCGCATCAGGAAAACCAAAGCGCTGCAAAAACTGCGTCACCGGTGCCTGAATGTGGATGGGTCGTTTGCGAAACGGATCGATGTAGCTCAAGCGAAACGCCCGCAGGGCCAGCGGCTCGCGCTGGTCACGCCGCTCGGGCGTGCCTTCGCCGGCGTAGAGCGGATCGTTGAGCACCGGATGCTCGGACTCGGCGAGGTGAACGCGGATCTGATGTGTGCGGCCCGTGCGCGGCTCGACGAGGATCAGCGCGGATTTCGCGCCCGCCTGGATCACGCGGAAATGTGTCTCCGCCTCCTTGCCCGCGAGCCGATCCACCACCATCAGGCCGGGCCGATACGGATGCTCGCCGAGCGGCAGACGGCAGGTCCATTCCTGCTGTTTGGGCACGCCGCGCACGACGGCGAGATAGGCCTTTTTGATCTGCTGATTCTCGAACAGCTCGCCAAAAGCGCGCACCGCGCCGGGGCTTTTCGCCATCAACAAGAGGCCCGTGGTGTCGGCGTCGAGGCGATGGACGTAGCGGAGGAAGCGGAGGTTGCGCGAGCGCGCCCAGAAGTCCGGCGCGTTCATCGAGGACTCGATGGCGAGCTGGAGATTGCGCGCAGTGCGGTCCCAGTCATCGGGCGCGAGCAGCCAGCCCTCGGGCTTGTCGATGGCCATGACGGCGCCGTCCTCGTAAATGATGGGAATCGTGATGCCGTTGGGGAGTTCGATGTGTTTTGGTTTGGCCACAAAAATAAAAACTAAAATTCGGACGGCGGATGCTGAAACGGGAAACGGATAAAACCACTAACCGGCACTAACTGGCACCAATAAGACGGGGAGACGGAATGGGACGCTCCGTGGCACGACATGGGTTGGTTTTCACTGGTGTCAGTTTGGAGTGCGGTGACTCGTCACCGCTTTTGCGCAGGCGACTTGTCGCCGTCAAATTTCGAGGCGCGCCCGGTCGCGCGTGCGTGCTCCCGCTGGCGCGAGCCGCGAAAGCCCCCGTCACACACGAACGACTCCCGCAGTCCGACGGCGACAAGTCGCCTCGGGAAAGCGGTGACAAGTCACCGCACTCCAAAGCCGACGCCCATTCGACTGCGGCCGCAGCCGCGCTGCTTTGCTCGGTCTTCATTAGTGCCAGTTAGTGGTTTTGATTTTCCCACTCCGTTTTCCACGCGCTCACGGGAACAGCCCGCGCAGTTTCTTCGCCTCGTAGATTCGTTTCACCCCCAGCGCCAGGGCCGCCGTACGCAGCGAGACCTTCTCCTTCCGGCTGAATTGCAGCGTGTGCATGAAGGCGCTCTCGAGCAACCGGAACAGCCGATCCATCACCTCCGTCTCCGTCCAGAAAAAGCTCTGCAAATCCTGCACCCACTCGAAATAGGAAACGATCACGCCCCCCGAATTGCAGAGAATATCCGGGATCACGAGTATCTCCGGCCGCCGCGCGAGGATGGCGTCGGCCTCGGGCGTGGTCGGGCCGTTCGCGCCCTCGGCGATGATGCGGCACTGGATTTTGCCCGCATTGGCCGCCGTGATCTGCCGCTCCAACGCCGCAGGCACGAGCACGGTGCAGGGCGTGACGAGCAACTGCTCGTTCGTGATCGCCTCGCCGCCCGGAAAACCCACGACCGTACCCTGCCGCTGCGCGTGCTCCTCCAGCTTCCAAAGATCAAGGCCCGCCGCATTGAACACGCCGCCATGCGCATCGCTCACGGCGATCACTTTGAGGCCGTATTTCGCGAGCGAGAACGCCGCGACCGAGCCGACATTCCCAAAGCCCTGCACCACCGCCGTAGCGCCGGACGCCTGCAATTCCAGCGTATCCATCGCACGACCGACGAGATAGCCGACGCCGCGCCCCGTTGCCTCGCGCCGCCCGAGCGAGCCGCCGATGGCCACCGGTTTGCCCGTGACGATGCCCGGCGTCGTCGCGCCCATGTGGACGGAATAAGTGTCCATGATCCACGCCATTGTCTGCTCGTTCGTCCCGACATCCGGCGCGGGAATGTCCATCTGCGGACTCATGAACGGGATCATCTCCTGCGTGTAGCGACGCGTGAGACGCTCCAATTCCCCCGGCGACATCCGGTGCGGATCGCACGCGATGCCGCCCTTCGCGCCGCCGTAGGGCAGACCGGCGAGCGAACATTTCCAACTCATCCACATCGCCAGCGCCGCGACCTCGCCCAGCGCGACGTCGGGATGATAACGCAGCCCGCCCTTGGTCGGCCCGAGCGTGGCGTGATGCTGCACGCGATAGCCCGCGAACACCTGGGTCGAGCCGTCATCGCGCCGAATCGGCAACGCCACAGTGAGCGAACGCTTCGGATATTTCAGCCGGTCGCGGTAATCGGCGGGGATCTGCAAAAAATCGGCCACCAGATCGAACTGCTGGCAGGCCATGCGGAAGGTCGCGTGATCGTAAACCTGCATGCGGCGGCGAGTAAAAGGCGCGGAGGCGTTGAAGTCACGCGGGGATTTGGGCGGGGGCGTGATCCATGATCCGTGAACCGTGATCCGTGACTGCCGAAAGAATGGCCTCGCGAAATTGATTACCGGCGACGCCGAAGCAGCGACGCCGAAGCACGTCCGCGCCGCGTCTTGTCTTGCGGGCGTCCCATTCTAAACTCGGCCGGTGATGACACCCGAACTCGATGCCACCGGCATCATCGTTGGCTGCGCCAAGTGCGGCCAGAAGAACCGCCTCGCCTATGCGACATTGGGCAAACCCACCCGCTGCGGCGGGTGCAAGGAGCCGCTGGCACTGCCGCCGACGCCCGTCGCCGTGCAGTCCGCGAAGCATTTCTCCGCCCTCGTCCTCGCCTCGCCGCTGCCCGTGCTCGTGGATTTCTGGGCGGCCTGGTGCGGTCCCTGCAAAATGATGGCGCCGGAATTGGATGTGGTTGCGGCCCGCGCCGCCGGACGCTTCGTGGTGCTGAAAGTGAACACCGACGAAGTCCCACTGCTCGCGCAGCTTTACCAGATCGCGTCGATCCCCACCCTGATCGTGTTTCATGAAGGTGCGGAGGCGACGCGCACCGCGGGCGCGCAGAGCGCCGCCGCGCTCGAGGCGCTGGTGCAACGCGGCGTCCGCGCCGTTTCGTGAACGCCGAGCCGCGCGGCCAGGCCGGTACCGGGGGTTTCGACTCCCGAGTTCCGTTCAATGCCAGCGCTGCAGCTCGATGATGTTCCCCTCGGGATCGGCCATGTAGATCAGCGTCAGCCGGCCCGCGCCGGGAATGTCGAGCGTGACCAGTCCGCCCACGTCCCGCCCGCCCCAGCGCAAAATCTCCGCGCGCTTTTGCTCCACGTCCGGCACCTCGAAGGCCAGATGCGCAAAGCCCGGGCGGTTCAGGCACGTCCCCGGGTTCGGCGCGTTTCGTTCGTATTGGAAAACCTCGAGCGTCGGTCCGTTCTCGCCGTGTCCGGGGAGCCGCAGGTGCCGGCCGCGGATGCGCGCGCCCGGCATCCCCGTCAATTTGTCGGTGTTGGGACCGTGATGATCGCGCTCGGAGCTGACCGGTTCGCACGCGAACACCTGCGTGTAAAAATCCGCCAGCCGCCGCCAGTCATCGGCGATGAGGTTGGTGTGCGCGTAACGAATGCCGCTGGGAGGGGTGAGGTTCATAAAGTTTGTTTTGGCCAAGATTGATTCAAAAACTTCGGTGCCGTTTCGATTCAGTTGGAACGGGACTAAGGACCACAGAGACACGATGAACACCGGGCGGCGAGGCTGCAACCAACCCGGAGCGCGTGGGGCGGCAAGGGTGGAGGCAAAACTCTGACAGCCTCCGAAGTGAGTACGCGGTGCGCCCTTCCTCCCTTTCCCGCTCTGCGTTCCTTCCAATCTCTGCGGTGTTTTCAGGAAACGCTCCGATAGTGGGGGCGCGGAATGGAACACCGCAGAGATCGGAAGGAACGCAGAGCGGGAAAGAGCCGATGGGAGTCTCCCCCACGCGCCCGGCAGACGCCCAGCGTGGAGGGCGGGACGCAGCGATTCGTGAGTGCGGCCGAGTTGGGCAGGGGAATTTGGGGCAAGGGAATGGAAAGGGACGAATTGGTGGCGGGCTGAACTGGCCGCTTGTGCGACCGTAAAATCCTCGCGCCACGCGACGATTTTGCAGAGTTGTAGCACAGAGAAAAACGAGGGACGCCGCCGGCTTGACGAAGTCACCAATGAGTTAAAAACGAGCGACCAGCGTGTCCTCGGTTTTCTCTGTGTTCATCGTGTCTCTGTGGTGCAAATGAGCCGCCCCGACTGAACAGTTACAGCGGAGACGAAATATTTTCAGCCGCCGCGCACCGGGCGCCGCTTCCGCTTCACCGCTGCCGCCGGGCGACCACGAAGGCGTTGAACATGAAATGCCGCAGCGGCGTGGCGTTGAGCAGCAGTTCCACCGGCTTCGGCACGTAGCGGTCGGTGCAGACCACCTGCTCGATGGCGCAGCCGGCGCGGCGCAGGAAGAACGCCATCTCCAGCGGATTCGTCGCGATGATCGCGTCGTCGTCGGGCTCGAACGGCGTCTTCACGATCGGCGTCATGCGGTCGAAGCGCACGGCGTCCGGCGTGGACTGGAACTGCCGGCATTTTTCCCGCACGCGCCGCCAGTTCCGCCACTTGTTTCCCAGCCCGCGCATCCGCGGATGATACCCCGGCCCGAGCGCGCGGAAAAAATTCGGACTCGAGAGCACAACCCGGCCACCGGGTTCCGTCACGCGCACGAGTTCGGCGATGAAGGCCTCGGGTTCATCGACATGCTCAAGCACGTTCAACGCGCCCACCGCGGCGAAATGCCCGTCGGGAAACGGCAGCCGGCGACCATCGTAAAAGAGACATCGCTCGCTGAATTTCCGCGCGCGCTCGAGGTTGGGAATCGAGACATCCACGCCGTACGCCTCCACTCCCGCCTGGGTCAAACGCCCCACCACCTGACCGACGCCACAGCCCACATCAAGCGCCCGCCCGCCAGCGCGCTCGGGGCGCAGCGCGTCGGCGTATTTGCCGTAGAAGTTGGGATCCCAGCCGGCGAGAAACTCCGCGTACGCCTCGTTGTTCCGGTAGTACGAGTCCTGATGGCTCATGCGCGCTTGCGTTTCGACGACGCGGGCTTCGGGCCGGCGGGCGCAGAAGGCGAAGCCGTCGGAACGGTGGGTGCCGTCGGAACGGAAGCAGGCGGCGAAGACACGGGTGCCGGACCGTCCGCTGCGGGCGCTGTGCGCGGCGGGACCAGGGCCAGAAACCCAAGCAACCCGAGGCCTGCCGCCAGTGCCGCAAAGCTCACGTAGAGCGTGCGGATCGGCGGCTCGTAGCGGAACTCGATCTCGTGCGCGCCCGGCTCCAGTTGCACGCCGCGCATCAGGTAATTGCACCGCAGCAGGGGCGCCGCCTTGCCGTCCACGAAAACTTTCCAGGCCGGATGATGCTTGTCGTTCAGCAGGAAAACCGCGGGCACCTCGGCCTTCGCCGTGAACTGAATGCGCTTGGGCTGGTAGCTCTTGAACTCCACCGTGCCGGCGTTGGTGTTGGTCGCAAACTCCGGCTTTGGCGCGGGCAAGTCCGCGGCCACGAGCACCTGGCGCGCGGGATCAAACGCCGGGTCCGCGAGCTGGCGCAAGGCGGACTCGTCATTCGTCACCGAGAGCCAGTTCGCGTACAGCTTGACGCGTGGCAGCGCGCCGGTGAACTCGATCAGGCCGTACGGCGCGTTGGGCTTCACCACCACCGAGAGATCCTCGATCCGCGTCACCTTCGTCACGCCGGGCTTGGCCCCCAACTCGAACGACGCATGCACGCGGAAGCGCCGCTGCACCGGGTCCAGTTGCTGATTCAGCGAATCCACCGCGCCCGCCGCGGTCAGCAGATACCGCGTGTTGGTCAACTGCCACAGCCGCAGCATCGAGCCGCCGAGCGCCGTCTGATACGCCCGCATGTCCTCGGGCACGCGCGGCATCTGGATCACATCCAGCGACTGGATGTTGTAATACTGGTAGTGATGCTGAAGCCATTCGTTGGCGAGCGCGGGCAGCGTCTGGAACTGGTCCGGCAGGCGGAAGCGCGGCGTGACGACGCGCCCCTCATACGGCTTGGCGCGCAGGAAATCGATGACCGGGTTGCTCGCGTATTTCTCCTGATAATCGTAATAGATGATCCACGGCGCATTCGCCCGGCCGAGGTCCACCACCAGCAACAGGCCGAACAAAACGGCCCCGAGCTTCGCGCGGCGTCCCCCGAAATAGCCGCTCATCGTCAGCGCCACCAACGCCGCCGTCAGCGCGAAGAAAAAAAGGAACCAGCCCACCTCGTGCAGGCTGAAGCTCACGATGCCCGGCGCCTGCTCGGGACCGAAGCCCGTCTTCTTGAGGTAAGCCTCCACGTCCTGCCGTCCCGCCGCGTAGATCAGCCACGCCACTGCCGAACCGCCGAGCGCCGCCACCATTCCCCACACCCAGCGGCGCTCGAAGCCGCGGCACACCGTCCACCAATTCTTGACTTGCACCTCCGCCGAGAGAGCGCTCTCCCGCACCGTCGTCACGTAACGCAGCCAGAACACCTGCAGGCCGTAGCCGAACAGAATCAGCAGCGCCATCTGGAACAGGTGCATGAACTTGATCGGATTGCGGATGGTCGAGAAATACGGCAGCGCATACACCAGCTGATAAAACGGCGCGTGCCGTCCGAAGGCGAACAGCACCGAAATCCCCGCCAGCCCGGTCCAGAACCAGATCATGCGCCGCTCGATAATCGTGAACGGGCTGTGCGCGCCGCGCAGCGACTGCCCCACGGCCCACAGCGCCAGCAGCACCACGAGCACGCCCGCGTATTCGCCCGCCCCCGAGTGGCGCATGAAACGTGACTGGAGCGCGTCGTTCGCCTGGTTGCGCACGGTTTCATTGGCATCCTGCGTCGCCCGCAGCAGCGCCGGCACGCTCGGGTCCTGCCCCACGGCGCCCCAGTAATTGCCGCCGTGCGGCGTGTCCATGCGGTAACCAAACAGCCCCGGAATCAGCACCCGCAACAACTCCTTCTTCGGCAGACTCCACTGCGTCGCGAAATCCCAGCGCTCCGCCTTGCTCTTCTCATCCTGCTGCGTGCCCGCCACGCCCTTGATCTGCGTGCCGACCAGCGACGACACCGTATGCACCGCGAGCACGCCGGCGCACACCGCCACCACCAGCACGCGCGCCACGGCTTTTCCCACCACCGCCGGCCCCGCGCCACCCGCGCCATTCAGCGTCACAAACACCGCAAACGCGGCGACATAAAGACTGAAGATCGCCCCCATGTCGTAGCCCTCGATCACCCCCATGCCGACCGCCAGCCCGGCCACCACGGCTTTGAGCCACGCCCGCCCGCGGCCCATGCTCTGCAACGCCGCCAACGCAAAAAACGCCATCGCCAGCACAATCGCCCGCGACGCCAGGCCCCAGCACGAATGCGAAAAGGTGTTCATGTTCAGCGCCGCCGCCAGTCCCCCGAGCGCGCACACCACCGGCGAGAACCGCAGCTCCCGGAACAGCACCCACACGCTGGTCCCGAGCAACGTCAGGCAGATCGGCACGTAAAATTTCGAGAAACCCACCGGGTGCCCGAGCCAGAAAACCCCGATGGTCAGGCTCGGCGAGAGGCTCAACGACTCGACCCCCACCCAGTTCTGATCGCCCCAGCCGCCGAACAGACCGTCCACCAGATTGTTCGCCGCCGCCGTGAGCGCACCCAGCGGCGCATCGTTCGAGAACAGGACCTGTTTCGTATCCAGCGAGCGGAAAAACATCACCCCCAACACTCCGAGCAGAGTGAGGAGAAAAGGCAGCAGATTGCCTTTCACGGGGACGGGCGCGACGGCCGCGGCAGACGTGGCAGCAGCGGCTCCGGCCGGTCGGTCAGATATTATTTTGCTCATCGAATTGGCGCGGACGCTAGCGGAACCCCGCCAGCGCGCCAACGGAGAACTCGGCCGGGAGCGGATTTTCGGGGCCTTCCATCGTGGGTTCAGTTCGTTCGCCCCCAAGCAGCCCAGCGCGACCGGCGCGGTCGCTTGCACGTCGCGATTGGTCGCACCGGAAATTTTCGCCGCGCTTGACCCCTGCATCGCCGCCCACCAACACTGCGCCAATGTCTTCAAAGACACCTCGCATCGCAATCATCGGCGGCGGCATTGTCGGGCTGGCCACCGCGCTCAAAGTGGCTCTCCGCATTCCCGGCGCGCGCATCAGCGTGCTGGAAAAAGAGCGCGACGCCGGCCGCCACCAGACCAGCCACAACAGCGGCGTCCTGCATTGCGGCCTCTATTACAAGCCCGGTTCCGCCAAGGCCCGCCTGGCCGTGCAAGGCATCCGCGCAATGGTCGCCTTCTGCCAGGAGCACGGGGTGCCGCATGAAATCTGCGGCAAACTGGTGGTCGCCACCGATGCGGCCGAAGTCGCGCGCCTCCGCGACTTGCAACAGCGCGGCATGCAAAACGGCCTCGAGGGCCTGCAATGGCTGGAAGCCGCCGCCATGCGCGAGATCGAACCCCACGTCGGCGGCCTTGCCGCGCTGCGCGTGCCGCAGGAAGGCATCGTCGATTACCCGCGCGTCGTGGAAATGATGGTGCGGAAAATCCACGCCGGCGGCGGTCGCGTCTGCACGAATGCCGAAGTGACGGCGATGCACGTTGACGGCACCGGCTGGCACCTGGAGACCCCGGCCGGCGATCTCGCGGCCGACTACGTCATCAATTGCGCCGGCCTGCACTGCGATCGCGTCAGCCAGCTCGCCGGCGAGCAGCGCCAGGTGCGGATCGTCCCGTTCCGCGGCGAGTATTATCAGATCAAACCCGCGCGCCAGCACCTCGTCCGGCATCTCATTTATCCCGTGCCCGATCCGCAGTTTCCGTTTTTGGGCGTGCATTTCACCCGCCTGATCCACGGCGGCATCGAAGCCGGACCCAACGCCGTCCTCGCCTTCGCGCGCGAAGGCTATCGCAAGACGGACTTCAACGCCGCGGATCTCTGGGACGCCCTCACCTTCGCGGGCCTGTGGCGCTTCATGGGCAAACACCCGCGCATGACCCGCGAGGAATTGCAGCGCTCCTTCAGCCGCCGCCTCTTTTGCCAGTCGCTGCAAAAACTTGTCCCGGACATCCGCCCGGACGACCTCGCCCCCGGCGGAGCCGGCGTGCGCGCCCAAGCCATGACACCCGCCGGCGAACTCGTCCAAGACTTCAACTTCGTCCAGCGCCCCCGCGCCCTCCACGTGCTCAACGCCCCGAGTCCCGCCGCCACCGCGTCGCTGGCCATCGGCGACGACATCGCCGCCCGGGTGGCCGCCGCCCTGGCCTGACCCCCGCCGCGGCGGCGGCTTCGCCACGTTTTTTTCATCTCCGCAAAGTCGCCGGAGTTTGGAATCCGGCCGCCGCGGGCGGCGGGGGCTCGCCATTGTACCGCGGCGCTCAATTTCACTTTGCCCGTCCGGCACCCTGCGACCACCTCACCGCGGCAAGGGACAATTGATCACGCCGAAGCCGATGTCGCGCTGCGCCAATTCATCCACGGAAAGTTTGGCTTCCGCCGCTCGCCACTTCGCGACTTGGGCGGGGGTTTTGAAACCGAGTTCGGCGTCGGACATTGCCAGCATCTCTTTCCCACGGCGCTGGCGGGCTTCGGCGTAAGCGCGCTGACCGGGGCCGCGGTCGTGGCATTGCGCGGCCGAGAGCAGGCGCAGTTCGGCGCTGTTGGTGCCCGCCGCCAGATCGGGAACGACGAAGAAATTGCTCGTGTCCGCCAAGGCCCAGCGGCCCGCGGCGAAAAACTCGGCGACCGTGTGATTCTGTCCGAAGAGATGCACCATCCGCGCGGGAATGCCGGTGACCTGGCACAGGCGGATGAAGACGCGCGCCTGCTCGTTGCACCAACCGGTGCCGCTCGCCAGCAACGGCTCATCTTCCAAGTTGCGATCCGGGCGGGCGGGCGCGCCGAGCGGCGGCATGACCGGATGCCGGAAGAACTTCGGCATCGCCAGCAGCAGCGCGACCGCCTTGGCCGTGTCGGTTTTCACACCGGTCGTGAATTGCGCCGCGAGCTTCTCATAACTCGGGAGCGTTCCGGTTTGGTACTTCACCGTCAGCGGCGTGTACTCCTTGTCGAGATACGCGGCGGTCTCGGCGCGGAAATAAACAAACTGATTGGCCTGGTAGCGATCAATTCCCCGCACGCTCGCGCCGAGCATGCCGCGCGGACGCCACTGAACCGGCAGCCCATTTCTGCCGACATGCGGCGCGAGCCAGGCGGGCAGCGTTTCCTTCGCCCAAGCCGGGCAGTCAGGCGGATTAAAATCAGGGCCGGTGAGATCGACCACGGACGGTAGCGGGTTCGACGACGACGCACTCGGAGCCGCCGCGACGGCCGCGGACAGGCAGTACGACAGCGTGATTCCAACCAATAACCATCGGGGTATTTGCATGAAGCACACCTGCTGGTCGCGACCGAGGAACCGCCAGCTACCGAAGCATTTTGGTGGGTGGCAAACAGATGCGACTGGCGGTTGGTCGGTGGTCATGCGGCGACGCTGTGCTCCGCCGGAAGGCCAGTCAACCGCTGGATATTTTCCCCGACCACGCGCGAGTTCCAACCTTTGTAGGAGACGACGTGAGGAGACTCTAACCTCCTCCCCGAGAGCAAAGGGCGGAGTCTCATGCGCTGATTTGTGAAGGGCGGGTTGGAGGCTGCCTGCGTCGCGGGTGGCGCGTTTCGGAGGTTCGAATGCGCGTCGCGTGGAAGAAGGTTAGAGTCTCGTTACCTCGACTCCTACAAAGGCGCGCCGCACCCAAGGTGCGTCGCCTGCCCAGGGAATCCCGCTGATTCAAGGCGACCACAGATTCAAATCCCCATCGGTGGCCGCCTTGAATCTGCGGGATTTCCGCGGTGCGGCCCGCTGCTGATGCGCCCTCGGCCAGCCCGTCTGCGGCTCCAGCGCGCGCGGTGCGAAGACAAGCTTGTGATCGGTAGCGCACCGTGCAGGCTTTTTTCATGTCTGCAAAAAATCGGATTCCAAACCCGCCCCGTGTGTCCGCGGAAACCGCCCAGGCGCTGGTGGCTGCCGCTCATCAGGTGTTCCAACTGACGCCGTGGAAATTCATGGACGACCGGCATCTGGTCGGCCTGCGCGATGACGTCACCGGCGAGTTGCGCGTGGCCTCGGTCATGGGTTCGCTCGGCGAGGTGTTTGGCGTGGCGATAAACCGGGGACCGTCGGGCCTGGGCTGGATTCACAAGCTCGCCACCCGCCAGGATGATCCGGAGGATACGGCCGCGTATTTGGAGTCGCTCGACGCGCTGAAAGCCGAGTGGGTCAGGAAGCCGGAAATGGAAGCGCCCGACCTCGCGCTGCTGGCGACGGCCGCTTTTAAGCCCACGGGACGCGGCTGCGTGTGGCCCAAGTTTCAGAGCAGTTCCCCGGGCTTTTTGCCGTGGTTCGTGACCGAGCTGGACGCGCGGCAGCTCGCCGCGGATCTGGCGAAGATTGCGCGGGTCGCGGAACTCTTCGCGCGCACGCCCGATCTTTTCGCCGCATGCAAACCGGGCGAAATCGCCGTGGTCCCCGCCGGCACGGGGCCGTTGCGCAGCGACGAAATCGAATGGCTCCCGATGGTGCCGCCGCCGACTCCGGTGCTGGAACCAGTGCGGTTTTCCGCCGCCGAGGTGGCGCAATTGGGCGCGTTGCCAGTGCGCGAAAATGCAGTCTTTGAATTCACCGCGCCGCTGGTGCCGGAGATGTCATTTACGGACCCCAAGGCGGGGCGGCCCGTCATCGGGCGCCTGGCGTTGATGTCGGATCGCGCCAGTCATCTCATTTTCAACGGCGAAGTCCTGGGGGGCAATCGACCGCTGGCCGAGCTGGCCGGCACGGTGCTGAAGCAGGGATTGGTGGCGGCGGCCGCGCGGCCGCAGGCGATTCACGTGGACCGGGCGGAACTCGTCGCCGTGCTGCAACCGGCCTGCGCCGCCATCGGCATCCCGGTGCGGCAGGTGGACAAGCTGCCCGCCGCCCAAGACGCGCTCGCGAACCTCACCGGGCAACTGGGGAACGCCCCGCGGCGTTGAGCACGGTGCGACTCATGCGGTCCGTGTTTCGCACTCAACAGACTGTGTAAAAACGTAGCCGTCCACGTGAGGAGGCGGAGGGAACCCACGCGAACTGCGGGGAAATCCGCCTCCTCACGTCAGCGGCTGCCGGCCTGCCGCAGACTTTTCAGACAACCACAACTAGTCAAGCGTAGGGCACTCGAGCGAACCCTTTTCGCCAAGCGCGTGGCCGAAGTGACCGCACGCGCCGGGCAACTACTTGCGTTCTTTCACGTCCTTGAGGGCTTGCTTGGCGAACATGGCTGTCAATTGGTCGCCGTCGCTGGCGGCTTTTTCGAGGGCGGGCAGGCTCGCGGATGAGCCGATGGTTTTGAGAATTTGGCAGGCTTCGCGGCGCGTCTCAGGGCGGGTGTCGGCGAGGAGTTTCAAGACCTCGGGTTCGGCGACGCGACCGAGCACCTTCAGCGCCTGGCTGCATTGGAACGTTTCTTTTTTATCCGCAATCATGCGGGCGAGCGTGGCGGCCGCGCGCGGGTCTTGCAGGGCGCCGAGCGCTTCGATGGCCGCCCAGCGCACGTTGAACTGCGGGTCGGTCAACAGCGCCAGCAGCGGCTCGACGGCGTCGGCATCGCCCCAGATGCCGAGGGCTTTGGCGACGTTCTGGCGGGTGAAGTGATCGGTGTCTTTCATCAGCGGCAACAGCACGGCGGCGATTTCGGCCTTGTTGCCTTCGGGCTTCGCGGTGCCGAAACGGCTGATGGCGACGCTGCGCCGCGCCTTGTCGGGAGAGCGCAGATCGGCGAGGAGCGACGTGCGGTCGTCGGCGGAGAGGGGCTTGGTTTCGGCCTTGGGCGGGAGGGCGGCGGCTTTCTGCGCCGCGGCGATCTCGGCCCCCTCGAGCAGCTTGGCGATCAACGTGAGCGGCGTGCGGACGGTGACGTTCTCCGTGGACTCCACGATGGTGCCGTTGAACTCGATGGTGCGAAACAGCCCGAGCTTCGCATCGAAGACGTTCGTCCCCGCGCCCTTCAGCTCGAAGCGCGGCACGCCGCCCACGGTGGCCAGCGTCTTCATCTCGTAGGTCTTCGTCACCGTCACGGTGTCACCCGTGGCCTTCGCATAGGTGTAAACGGTCTTTTCCTTCGCCGGCAGCCGCACTTCCTTGAGCGTGTAGGTCATGGGCGTGCGAAAGACTTTTTCCTCGAGGATCAACGTGCAATTGCCCGCCAACTCGAACGGGGACTCGCCGGCCGCCGCGAGCGGCTCGACCACCAGTCGGCTCAATGCCCCGAGCGCCTGCGGCAGCGTGGTGTCACCGGTCTCGCGCACGACCTGTCCCTTGGCATTGATCTCCACCTCATCAGGCGGCGCTCCGAACGGCCCGCCCATGTGTGGCATGCCGAACCGAAAGCCGCCCACGCGCAGCATGTCCCCCAAGCCCGGCCCCATCGGCGGACGTGGCGCGGCGGCACCCTCCTTGCCCTTGCGCGCGGTGCGGAGCGCGCCACGGGCAACGAGGGTCATGCTGTCGGCGGTGGCCGATTTCACGTTGTAAGTGACGGTGCCCTCGAGGGTGGAGATGAACTTGGGTTCGTTCGCCTCGAGCTTGAGCGAATAGACGTGGTTGCTGCCGGCCTTGAACTGGTAGCGCAGGTCCGGGGCTGCCGCGGATGCGAGACTCGCGAAACTGCCGAGCAGGAGCAGGACGCAAAGGGACCGGGGGAGCAGGAATGTTTTCATAGGATTGGGCGCAGCATCGGATTGGGGACGGGGGGATTCAAAGCAAAAACCGATTTTCAACCACGGATGGAAACGGATGGGGGGGGATTTGTAATGAGGATGTGCGTCGGGAGGGTGAACGGCGTGGGCCGGTTTCATCCGTGTTTGCAAGGGTTTCTCCGTGCTTCCCAGACCCCGGCACGTTCCAGTTTCAAGCTGGCAGGCGCTGTGGAAATCGACCTCAGCGATGATCGAAGAAACGAAACTCGGCGATGGCGAAAGCGGCCCAGCAGAGGAAGAAGACGAGCACGATCGTGATGCCCGTAAGGATGATGGTGTGCTTGCGGCCGCGGCCGAACACCCAGCGCTTCATTTTCTTGAGCAGCCCGTGGCGGAGGCGTTTGCCACATTCGGAGCAGGAGCGCCGCGAGCGCGGATTGCGGTGGGTGCAGTGCGGACACTCGATGTAGAGGTGCGCCGAGCAATGGGAGCACTCGACCGCTCCGCGCGGATTGCGGTGGCCGCACTTGGCGCATTTCACCGTGTCTTCAGCCGCGGCTTTTTCCACAACGCTCCTCGGTTGGAGTTTTTCCATGGGTCACGCTGCGGACCCTAGCGAGCCAGAATCTGCCTGTAAACCTCCGCGTAACGTTTCGCCGTGCCCGCCCACGAAAAGTCGGCGGTCATCCCGTTGACCCGAAACTGGCGCAGCACCGCCGCATCCTCGTAGATGGCGAGCGCCTTGCGGATCGCCCGGACCAGCGCGGCGGACGAGCAGTCGGAAAACTTGATGCCGTTGGCGCGGGCGGCGGCCTCGGTGGCATCGGCGGCGTCGGCGGCGTCCACGACCGAATCGTCGAGGACACCGGTGCGGCGCACGATCGGGATGGTGCCGTAGCGCAGGCTGTACATCTGGTTCAGGCCGCACGGCTCGAAGCGTGAGGGCATGAGGAAAAAATCACAGCCCGCCTCGATGCGATGCGACAGGCCCTGGTCGAAGCCGATGCGCACGGCGACCTGCTGCGGGAAGCGTTTTTGCAAATCGCGGAACGCTGCCTCGAACGGCCGCGCCCCGCTGCCGAGCAGGACGAACTGGAGATTGGTCGCGAGCATTTCCTCGAGCGCGCTCAACACGAGGTCCACGCCCTTTTGATCCGTGAGCCGCGTCACGCCGCCGAATAGCGGCACGTCGGCGCGGACGGGCAGCCCCATTTCGTGCTGGAGCGCGGCTTTTTCCGCGGCCTTGCCGGAGAGATCGCGCACGGAGTAGGGATGCTTGAGGTGGGGATTTTCCTCGGTGTTCCACTCTTCGTAATCGACCCCGTTCAAGATGCCGATGATCGAACCAGCGCGCGCACGCAACGCGCCGTCGAGGCCGCAGCCGAACTCCTCGGTGGTGATCTCGCGGGCGTAGCGGGCGCTAACGGTGGTGATCTGGTCGGCGTGGAGGATGCCGGCTTTCAGGCAGTTCAGACTGCCGTAGAACTCGAGGCCGGCGGGCTGAAAATAATCCCACGGCAGATTCGTGAGCGGATATTTCGCGCGCGGGAAGGTGCCTTGGAACGCAAGGTTGTGGATGGTGAAGCAGGTGCGCGGCTGGTTCCCGCCGCCCGCGCGCAGCCGGTAATCCAGCAGGAAAGTCGGCACGAGCGCGGCCTGCCAGTCGTGGACGTGAACCAGCTCCGGCCGCCACGGCAGATAGCGGCCGAGATGCGCGACGCACTTGGCGAAATAGATGAAGCGCTCGGCGTTGTCCGGATAGTCCACGCCGTTGTCCTGATACGGAGCCGAGCGGTCGTAGAACTCGGGCACGTCGATGAAGTAGATCGTGAGCCGCGGGGCCGCGGCGAGCGTATGGACCTGGGCGCTGACGGTGCGTGCGCCGAGCGGGAGATCAAGGCGGTAGTCGAGGGGTTCGAGCGCGGGATACTGCTTGGCGATGCCGCGGTAGAGGGGCGTCACGACACCGACGTCATGCCCGGCTTTGGCGAGCCATTTGGCCAGCGCGCCGACCATGTCGGAGAGGCCACCGGTCTTCGAGTAGGGGAAGAGTTCGCTGGCACCCAGGAGGATTCTCATGCGGTTAGGCAAAATGATGCGTGATCCGTGATGCGTGACGAGTGACGAGTGACGGGTGGCGACCGGCGGTCTTAGGGGACGAGGCGGTCGGTTTTGAGATAAGGGCGGAGCGGCTCGGGGATCAGCACGCTGCCGTCGGCTTGCTGGTGGGTTTCGAGGAGCGCGACGAAGAGGCGCGCCAGCGCGGTGCCGCTGCCGTTGAGGAGGTGGGGGAAAATATTCTCCCCGGTCTCGGCCTTGAAACGCAGGTTCATCCGGCGCGACTGGTAGTCCTCGCAGTTCGAGCAACTGGAAACTTCGAGATAGGTCCCCTGCCCCGGTGCCCAGACCTCGATGTCGTAGGTCTTGGCGCTGGCAAAGCCCATGTCGCCGGTGCAGAGCAGCACGACGCGATAATGCAGGCCGAGCAACTGGAGCACCTTCTCGGCGTTGGCCACCATCGCCTCGAGCTCGTCGAAGCCGTGCTGCGGCTTCACGATTTTGATGAGCTCGACCTTGTCGAACTGATGCACGCGGATCATCCCGCGCGTGCCGACGCCCGCCGCGCCCGCCTCGGCGCGGAAGCACGGGCTGTAGGCGCAGTAGCGGATGGGAAGCTGGGCTTCCTTGAGAATTTCCTCGCGATGAATGTTGGCGACCGGCGCTTCGGCGGTCGGCACGAGGTAGAGCGTGCCGAGCGACGCGGCGTCGTTGCCTTCGCGCACGGCGTAGGCCTGGTCTTCAAATTTCGGGAACTGCCCGACGCCGATCATGCAGTCGCGACTGACAATGTAGGGCGGCGAGACTTCGGTGTAGCCGTGCTGCGTCGAGTGCAGCTCGAGGAGGAACTGGGTCAGGGCGCGCTCCAGCTTTGCGCCCCAGTTCGTGTAGAGCAGAAAGCCGCTGCCGGAGAGCTTCGTGCCGCGCGCGAAATCGACGAGCTTGAGTTGCTCACACAGCTCGATGTGCGTGCGGGGCTTGAAGGCCAGCGTGGGTTTTTCGCCGTGGATGCGCACAACGGGATTGTCCTCGGCAGTGCGGCCGACGGGCACGGTGGCGTGGGGAAGACTGGGCAGCCGGAGCATGAGTTGGTCGCGGGCGGCTTCAGCGGTCGCGGCCTGCTGGTCGAGTTCGGCGATGCGGTCGCCGAGGTTGCGCGTGTCCTGTTTGCGGGCTTCGGCTTCGGCGGGTTTTTTCTGCGCCATCAACACGCCGATTTCCTTGGAGATGCGGTTGCGGTCGGCCTTGATTTTTTCCACCTCGACCAGCGCTTTGCGACGGGCTTCGTCGAGCGCGAGCACCTCGGTCACGCGGGTTTCGTCGCCGCCGCCGCGCGAAGCCAGACGCTGACGAACCAAATCCGGCTGCTCGCGAATCAATTTTATGTCCAACATCGGCGCACTATAGAAAGCGACCCCGTGGCAGCAAGCCGGATCGTTTTTGCGCAAGCTTTCGAGGCGCGGGAGACCGGTCACAGCGCGGGAAGATTGCAGGGAGCGACGGGAATTGCTGGCGGTTTTGAAGCGCGCGGCGGGCGCGAGCCGTAACCGCTCGCGACAACAGCCGAATTTGGCAGGGGAATTTGGGGCATGGGAATGGAACGCGACGCACTGGCGCGCGACCGGTCCCCGGCTGCAGCGCGTTCACAGGCAAGAGGGCGCTGGAAACTTCACGCATCCTCCCCCCTTCGTCGCCGCTGCGGGCGGGGACCGCCCGCGCGCCGGGACCGCGTGGCGACGCGCGCACCTCGAAAATTTTTGCATTTTCCAGTAACGCGCCCCACCGTGAACCGCGAATGAAACAACCGGTAGCCCTGCTCATCTACGAGAAGTTGCTGCCCGGTAGCCAGGTCGGCAACCGGCTGCGCGACTTGGGTTATCGTGTCGAGACCGTGCTCGAAACCAAGCGGCTCGTGGAGGTCGCCGAGTCGCTCCTGCCGCTGGTCGTCTTGCTCGATCTCGAGTCCAGTTCGGTGGACACCTGCGCCCTGCTGCGCGATCTGCGCCGCAGTCCCGAGGCGGGTCATGTGCCGGTCCTGGCCTTCGCCGGCAAAAACAACGAACCCCTCCGTCAAGCCGCCTCCGCCGCCGGCGCGACGCTGGTGACCAGCGAGGATGCCATGCTCGCCCAGTTGCCCGTGCTGCTCGAACAAACTCTCCGTGTCGAATAACTCGTCGGTGCCCAATCACCCTTCCGTGTCCACCAACTCCTCCATCTCGAACCCACTCCCTATGCCCCTCCCCGTCATCAAACTGGATCAAGGAATTCACGTCATGCACCTGTTCTTCCAAGTGGACCGCGTCAGTTGGGCGGAACTGGGAACTGGGGAATCCGCCGACGCCCGGCAGCGCCTGGCCGACCTCGTCGCCGCCAATTCCAATCCCTCCCATCCGCGCATCACGACCTACGCCAACATCGGCGGCAAAGCGGATTTCGCGTTCATGATTTTCGCCGCCGACCTGGTCGAGATCGGCCGGCTGCAGCGCGAACTCGAGACATGTTTCCCGCCCGGCACGTTGCTCCCGGTTTACTCCTATCTCAGCGTCACCGAACTGTCGGAATATCAGTCGAGCGAGGAGGACGTGAAGCAGCGCCTGCAACACGCGGAGAAACTCGCGCCCGACAGCCCCGAGTTCGCGGCTCGCCTCGCCGCCGAATGCGCCAAGCTCAAGGAATACGCGCATTACCGGCTCTACCCCGAATTGCCCGACTGGGAAGTCATGTCCTTCTATCCGATGAACAAGCGCCGCAGCGGCGCGGACAACTGGTACCTGCTCGACCTCGCGACCCGTAAAAAACTCATGGGCGGCCATGCCCGCGTCGGTCGCAAATACGGCGGCCGCGTCAGCCAGCTCATCACCGGCTCGGTCGGCATCGACGACTGGGAATGGGGCGTCACGCTGGTGGCGCACCAACTCGATGCGCTCAAGGAGATCGTGTACGAAATGCGCTTTGATGAAGTCAGCGCGCGTTACGGCGATTTCGGCGAGTTCTACACCAACATCCGCCTCGCGCCCGAGGCGCTGTGGGAGTACCTGAAGCTCTGAGTGAAGCCTGCGCCGGCGGGTGGGAAAAAGTTCCAAGCTCAAAGCTTAAAGCTCAAGGGAAGTTCCACGGGCCAGGCTCCAGAGGCGGGCGGTCATTGGCCGGCTTGGATTGGGTTGCGGCGGCACAGCGGTTCGCGCTGAAGTTTGGCGAACGGTTCACCTCCCCGCCCGTGGCGACGGAGAAACGGTAGGGAACTAAAACCGACCCAAACACAAACATTCGGAGACCGCCAACTCCGCTTCCGCAAGTCGGCGACGGCGGGACGCTCGCGCTCCCGCCCTTGAAGGAGTCGAGATCACGAGACTCTAGCCTCCTGCTGCGAGAGGACCGATCCAACCGCCGTACTCTGGGTCGTGAAATGGCGCTCCGATTCCGCGCGCCGTGAGCCAGTAAGGGCCGCGAGACTCAGGCCGTGTTTCGCGGGGAAAGGGTTAAAGTCTCGTTACCTCGACTCCTACAAAGGAGGAGCTGGCCGGCGATCTATGTTCCCTCCGCTCTTCGTGGTTCCGGTTTTACGCGGTTTGGGCGTCGTGCGTGCGGCGGGCCGCGTAAACGCGGAACTCCAAACTTAGTCTCCAAACTCAGCTACTCGCGGCTCGAGGGATTTCCCGGACGGGCTGCCAGGGGCGGAGTTACTGATGCCACTCACTGGCGAAGGGCTGGTAGAAGGATTGCCAGTCGCGTTGGTACCAGACCGGGGCGGAGGGGAAGCCTTCTTGGCCGAGGGCGTCCACGGCGACGAGGTGGAAGCGGCGGGTGGGTTTGCCGGCGGCGGGATCGGTGTAGGTGGTTTCGCGGAGGGGTTCGGGAGTTAGCCGGGGGATGGCGTCTTTATCGTAGCGGCCATCCATGCGATAGACGCGGTAGCCGCGGAGGGCACGCTCGGGATTGGCGGTCCACTTTAGCTGGCAGGTGGTGCCGGCTTCGCGCGCGAAGAGGGATTGGGGCGCGGAGGGGATGGTCAGTTCCGCCGCAGAGGGGCCGCTGAGTTCGCCGCGGGTGTTCACGGCGCGAACGCGGTAGGCGAAGACGGCGAAGCGATAGGTGCGTCCGGCGGGATCGAATTGATCGGGGTGGAGCTTGCGTTCGTAGAGCGGGGTTTCGGTGAAGGGTTGGGGTTGGCTGAGATCGACGGTGGTGTCGGTGAAGGTCGCGTCCGGCAGCGGCGTGGTGGTGAGGCGGGTGAAGGGGCCGATGCGGGTGATTGCGCCGACGGATGGCTCGGCGAGGGGCGGGGTTTGTTTCTTGAGGCGCTTGAGTTGGTCCTCGGTGGCGACTTCGACCCGGGCGCGCTCGACGTGGTAGCCGGCGAGGTCGGGGGCCGGGGACTTTTTCCAGGTGAGTTCGATTTGTTTCGGGGTGAGGACGGAGACGACGATGTCTTCGATGATGCGGGGTTGCGGGCGCGGTGGGGGGAGCGGTGAAGTGGCGGCGGGCGTGGGTTTTCGCTCGCTGAGGCGGTAGGCCCAGATCTGTTGCTCGGCGGGGCCGCTGGGCGGATGGGTGCGGTTTTCGAGGAGGAAGGCGTTGAGTTCGGGCGCGAAGACGAGGTTGCGCGCGCGGCTGCCGGAGGTCGGCGGTTCGGGCGTGGGATTCATTTTGGTCCAGGTGTTTTTGCCGGCGTCGAGCGCCCAGGTTTCGAGGTGGGATTTGGCGTTTTCTTCTTTGCCTTCGCTCACGCGGACGAGGGCGAGGGTCTGACCGGCGAAGGGATCGAAGGCGAGGACGGCGTCGTTTTTGTCGGTGGGTGGCAGGGTGGGCGGCTGGAGATCGAACCAGGCGTTGCTGCGGAGGCTGTAGGCCCAGGTGTGCGGGTCGTTGCTGAACTGGGAGCCGAAGAGGATGTGCAGTTGGCGGAGGGAATCGTAGGCCATGTTTCCGCCACTGCGGAACTCGGGCTGGCGCGCGGGTTTTTTTCGGGTCCAGGTGTTTTCCCAAGGGTCATAGACGAGGGTGCCTTCGCTGCTGGTTTCGCCGCCGAAGAGGACGACGACGGCGTGGTCGGAATCCCACGCGGCGCAGCGCAGGGGGCGGGGCTGGGCGGTGGGGACGGGGCGGAGGTTGCGCCATTTGTTTTCGGCGAGGTCGTAGCTCCAGACGGAGGAGTCGTTGAGGTAAATCTCGCGCCACCATTGCCAGCCGTGGCTGCCGCTGAAGGAGGGGAAGCGGAGGTAGCGGTTTTGCACGGGGTCGAAGACGTTTTGTTGTCCGCAGCAGATGCCGGGCGGGAGGGTGTTGGGTTCCTTGAGATTCCAGCGGGCGGTGCGGGGATCGAAGGTCCAGGTCTCGGAGTGTTGTTCGCCGCCGCCGCCCTGGTTGTGGCCGCCGTAGCGGAGGAGGACCTGGCGGGCGGAATCCCATGCGCACGCGCCTTCATAGCCGAGGCGCGGGGACGGGGGCGTGTTGGTGAGGGGGCTGAGTTTGACCCAGGTGTTGAGGGGCAGCGTGAGATCGGCGGCGAGAGCGGGAGTCGCGCAGAGACAGAGTGCGAGGAGAACGGTGAGGGGACGTGAGGGCGTCGTGGTGGGCATGGGAGCGGTGGTGGTTTCGGATTTCGGTAAACGGTCTGCGGGGGGAGGTAAAGGGCAAACGCGGGGCCGGGGGCGAAGGCAGAAAAATGGGGACAGAAAAATGGGAAAGGATGAGGACGGGGGGTGTTGGGGTTGAGTGTGCCCGGTTATGCGTGGAGGGAGGTGGAGCGCGGATTGGCGCTGAGTGATTCCGGCATTGCGGGGCGTGCGGACGTCGCTGCGGCCGAGGACGTCCGCACTCCGGGGCCGGTGTGGCGGCTCTGCGAGATAGGCGCGCTCGGCCGGGAGGTGCGGCTGCGTTGACGCGGGGGCGGCTGCGCGGCATGGTCGGGGCATGAGCGAAGTCCTCGAGTCCCCCCGCTGGCAGGCTGTTGGTTTGGTGATTGATCAGAATCAGCGCGATCTGCTCGCGGGTGAGTTCGACCTGCTTTCGGAGATCGTCGCGTGGCTCAAATCGGTGAGCTTGTTCCAAGCCACGGTTGATGAACGGATGATTCTGGAAGACCCGACTCCCGCGGATCTGCGCCAGCACCGGACGTGGGTCGCCAGTCTCATCACCGAGGGCGAGCAACTGGTGACCGAGGCCGAATCTCAAGGCGGACTCCCACCGGGCCGCGTGAAGTTCAAACTGGACGACGTGAAAGCCACGGTGGAACTGCTCCGCACGGACCAGCGCATGTGGCACAGCGGTCTCACTCCGGAAAGCAGGGCGGAAATTCTGGCCGCTGTCTTCGATGGCAAGAAATCCTGAACTGGAGGCGCTGCTTCAGGCGAAGTTCGACCTGGACACGGCGGACGAGGAACACAAGACCGCCGGTGAGCGCAATTACTTCGCCCGCCTCGACGGCATCATCGCGCGGGCCGCGATTCCCGGCATGACGCGGGAGACGATTGAGCGTTCGCTGCTGGATCCCTACCGCGAATTTAAGCGCGCCAAACTTCAGGAACAGCGTGCCAAACCAGCCCGGCTCCGTTGAGCCTTCCCATGAACCTCGCGAAACTAAAATCACTCATCCGCTCCCGTGCCATCGACACCGTGCTCGTCGCTTTTCCCGACCCGTTTGGGCGGCTGGTGGGCAAACGGTTTTGCGCGGATTTCTTCCTCGATTCGGTGGTGAAGCATGGCACGCACGGGTGCAATTATCTGCTCACGGTGAATTTGCCGATGGACCCGCTCGACGGCTTCAAGGTCGCGAACTGGGACACGGGCTTCGGCGATTTTGGGTTTCGGCCGGACCTCGAGACGTTGCGCGTGCTGCCGTGGCAACCGGGCGCGGCGCTGGTGTTGTGTGACTTTGTGCGGGCGAATGGAGAACTGGTGGCGGAAGCGCCGCGCTCGGTGTTGCGGCGGCAACTGGACGCGCTCGCGGAGCAAGGCCTGAGCTGCGTGTGCGCGAGTGAGCTGGAGTTTTATTTGTTCAATCAGAGCTATCACGCGGCGCAGGTGGCCGGGCATCGCGACCTGCAACCGTCGAGCGATTATCGGATTGATTATCACCTGATGCAGCCGACGCGTGATGAGCCGCTGATGCGCGCCATCCGCAATGGCATGTGCGCCGCGCGCGTGCCGGTCGAGAGCAGCAAGGGCGAATGGGGGCGCGGCCAGCACGAGATCAATTTCACCTGCGGCGCGCCGCTGCCGATGGCGGACATGCACGTGCTCTTCAAGCAGGGCGTGCGCGAAATCGCCGAGCAGCATGGCAAGGCGGTGACGTTCATGGCGAAGCCGGCGGCGGGCGAGGCGGGGAGTTCGTGTCACATTCATATCAGTCTGTGGCAGGGCGGGAGGAATCTGTTCGCTGCGGACAAGGGGCGGCGTGCAGCGGTCAACGCGCAACGTTCAACGGCCAACGGCCAACGTTCTGAGAAGGAGGGAACGGCGGTTATTGGCTCCCAACTTTTCCGGCAGTTTCTCGGCGGGCTGATGAAATATTCGCCGGAGCTGTGTTTGTGCTTTGGGCCGACGATCAACAGTTACAAGCGCTATCAGCCGGGGAGCTGGGCGCCGACGCGCATGGCGTGGGCGGTGGACAATCGCACGACGGGGTTCCGCGTGGTCGGCGAGGGCGGGTCGTTCCGCATCGAGAACCGGATGCCGGGCGCGGATGCGAATCCGTATCTGGCGTTCGCCGCGATGCTGGCGGCGGGACTCGCGGGCGTGCGCGAGGGGCTGGATTGCGGGGCCGAATATCAGGGCAACGCGTATGTGGACCCACGGCTCACGCGGCTGCCGAGTTCGCTGCGGGACGCGACGGATTTGTTTGAGAAATCGAAGCTGGCGCGCGCGGCGTTTGGGGATGGCGTGGTGGATTTTTACACGCATCACGCGCGGCTGGAGGAGCGGGCGTTTGGCGACGCGGTGACGGACTGGGAGAAGCAGCGGTATTTCGAGCAGATTTGATCGCAGCCATGCCGGTGGAACCACCGAGATGACCACAGAGACACGATGGACACAGAGCGGCGGAGCGGCAACCCGCGGAGCGCGGCTGTGGCCGCCGAGGACCAGCCGCAGCAGCCCCGAAACCGCGCAGGCGCCCGTTGGAATCAGAGGCTTCCCATCGGGGCCAGCCTGCCGCGGTTGGTGCTCTGCGCACTCAGCCGCGCCCCAGGAAAAATCCGCGTGCGTGGCGAGGATTTGGCCGTTGCGCCGACAGTCAATCGCCGCTCCAAGAATTGCAGCGGTGTGGCTCCTGGTCCCGGAGGGACACCGCAGGAAATTAGCCGGGGGCAAGCCAGCGCAAGCGGGTGCGGCCCCCGGTTGCCGCGCCGAACGGGCCATGCCCCAGCGGGGCATCGGAGAAGTTTTTCAGGCCGGGCGTTTCCGTGCGTCGCAACCACCGCACGTCGCCTTGGGCAGTCCGGGCCGCCGGCGATGGTCCAGCATCCCGCGCCATTTCTTCGATGCCCCGCTGGGGCACGGAACCACTCAGCACCGTTTCCGGGGGCGGCGTCCGCGGGCGCGGACTTGCCCCCGGCTAATCTCCTCCGGCGTCCCTCCGGGACGGGAACCGGCTGGCCACGCACCGCCAAAAGGAAACCAGCGGCGGGGCATTCGGCCGGAACTCTCGAAGGAAGATCAGGAGACGGTCGCTGGTTTGCACGAGGTTGGTTCACGCACCGGGTCGCGGCACGGAACAGCCGAGAACATGAATGAAGAGACGCTGGGCCATCATGGCGGCGCGGAAAGCTCCGGCGGCGACGCGGGCGGCGAGGGTGGAGAATGATGAAGCCGTCGCGTCCTACCCAGCGCACGCTGGGGTTGAACGACAAACTCCCGTTCACGGGCGGCGGGTTCCTGCCCGCCTTCCGGCTGAAGCGCGAGGCGGTGCCGGACTTCGGTCGTTATCCTTTCAACATGCCGGCCATTCGCACGCTGGACCGGATCGAGTTGCATCCGGCGGTCACGTTTTTCGTAGGGGAAAATGGCAGCGGCAAATCCACGCTGCTCGAAGCGCTTGCGATCAAACTGCGCTTCAACGCCGAGGGCGGCAGCCGGAACTTTGAGTTCGCGACGCGGGAAACCCACTCGGACCTCCACGAGTTTCTCCAGCTCGAACGCAGCCACCATTTCACCGACGGGTGGTTTCTGCGCGCGGAGAGCTTTTACAATGTGGCCTCGCAGATTGATGAACTCGGCGCGGCCCACAGCTACGGCGGTCAGTCCCTGCACGCGCAGTCGCACGGCGAATCATTTCTCGCGCTGCTCACGAACCGGCTGCAAGGCGGCGGCATCTATCTCTTCGATGAGCCGGAGGCGGCGCTCTCGCCGCAGCGGCAGTTGAGCGTGCTGCCGTTGCTGCACCGGTTGGTGTATCACCGGAGCCAGTTGGTCATCGCCACGCATTCGCCGATCCTGCTGGCGTATCCGCACGCGCGCATACTCGAGTTCGGCGAACAAGGCATCCGCGAAATCGCCTACGCCGACACCGAGCATTTTCGCATCACCAAGGATTTTCTGAACCGCCCGGAGCGGATGCTGGAACTGCTGCTCGGCGACGAGGAGGCGGACTTGCAGGCGAAGGCGCGGTGACGGGCCGTGAGCGGGGCGGAGCGCCGAACTCCCGTTCGGCGCGGTCCATGCCAGCAGGCCGTTTCGATCGAGTTGAAACGGAAAAAAAGACCACAGAAATACGATGAACACAGGGCGGCCGGGCCGCAACCAACGCGGGGCGCGGGGGGCGGCAAGGGTGGATCCAAAAACTCTGACAGCCTCCGCAGTGGGAACGCGGTACGCGCTTCCGCCCTTTCCCTCTCTGCGTTCCTTCCGATCTCTGCGGTGTTTTCCGGAAAAGTTCCGATCGTGGTGGCGCGGAGTGGAACACCGCAGAGATCGGAAGGAACGCAGAGAGGGAAGGAGCCGTGGGAAGTGCCCCATGCTCGCACGGCAGAGGCCCAGCGTGGAGGGCCGGACGCAGCAGTTTGTGAGTGCGGCCGAGTTGGACAGGGGAATTTGGGGCAAGGGAATGGGAAGGGACGGAATGGTGGCGAGCTGAACTGGCCGTCGGTGCGACCGTAAAATCCTCGCGCGCCGCGCGCTGCGGGTTGGCGCTCCGCCGCCCTGTGTTCATCGGGTCGCGGTGGTCGATTTGAATTGGTTCGACTGGATGGTTGCGCTGAGGCGCGGTGGAAGTGCATCCGGCGAAACGGTTGCGTTCGTCACGGTGGAATGCCAACTTCGGCGCGTCACAAAAATGCAGCACGAAGCGCCTACACGGGTTTTTCACGCTGGTTCCACATGTTATGAAGCTTGGTGAAAATACGGATTTTCGGACCGCGGTCGCGGGTTTCACTCTCATCGAACTGTTGGTGGTCATCGCCATCATCGGCATCTTGGCGAGCCTGCTCCTGCCCGCGTTGGGCAGCGCGAAGCAGAAGGCGTTCGGCGCGAAATGTCTGAACAACAACAAGCAGATCGCGCTGGCCAATCGCCTCTATCTCGATGACCAGAACGGCGTGTTTCTCAACCTCCATCGGCCCCGGATCGCCAGTGATCCGGCGGTGGCGCAGTGCCTGGTGCCCGCGCCGGCGGACATCTGGTGGATCGACGAGATTTACCAGATTCACAAGCAGATCACCGACCCGAAGATCTTCGATTGCCCCGCGCTCAAGACGGTCTCGACTACGGTCGGCAGCACGACCACTCCCGGTGCCAGTCCCCAGCCGCTGGGCATTGGCATGAGTTTTCGCGGTCCCAATGGCATCGCCTTCGCCGGCCTCACCCGTTCCGTCGAGTCGGACATTGCCCAGCCGAGCGCGACGGTGATTTTCGCCGACACCGGGACGGTGACGGTCCCACTGGAGCCGGACCCGGACAAATGGAAGGAGGCCCCCAACACCTCGGCCGTGTACTTCCGTGTCCCCGGCGACGCTTCCTACGACACGTTGCCGGTGCGCATCGTGCCGCGCCACAACGTGCGGACCGTCGCCGGTTTCGTGGACGGGCACACGAAGACGATGCGCGTCAGCGCGATTGGCCTGCAATATCCGGTTGGTGACTCGCGGGCGTTGTGGGACCGGCAGTGAGGGAGCGCAGTGTCGACGGCCTGCGAACCGGAAAAACTCTGTTCAACCACGGATCGACACGGATGGACACGGATGGGGACGGGCGGTCTGAGAGTTCGGTGTTTACCCGGGGACGAAAATTACAAAAGCGGGTTTTCGCCTGTGTTTATCGGGGTTTTAAGGAGGTTTCTCAGTTCCAACTGTTTTTTGAATTGGGGAAGGCGGGGCTGCGATTTCCCAAAATGAAAAAAGGAGTGGAAACCACGAAAGACGCGAAAGACACGAAAAGGGAAGGCCTCGTGAAATCGGGGTGGCGACGGCTCGTCGCCACGGGTTTTGGGTAGGACGAGCGCATGAGTTTCGCACCAACTTGTGGAGTACGGTGACTTGTCACCGCTTTCTCAAGGCGACTTGTCGCCGTCAAACTACAGGAGGCGTGAAATTGAGATGGGGTGTTCATGGCTCGCGCCAGCGCCGACGCGCCCGCGTGCTCGAAGCCGCACGGAACTTCGACGGCGACAAGTCGCCTGCGCAAAAGCGGTGACAAGTCACCGCACTCCATAGTGCTCGCAGCGCTCGGGCCTGCGCTGGATTGGGTGGTCGGGTCGGGCGGCGCGGAGACGGATGAGAAATTTGGCGCGGCTCATTTGCCCGCGTCGCGCCGGAGGGATTGCCAGTAGCGGAGGGCTTCGGCGCGCTCGTCGCCGTCGAGCGTGCCGTTGCCGTTTTTGTCGAAGCGACGGAGGAGTTCGGCGCGCAGGGCCGGGGAGAGGTTCTGCCAGATTTTCGCCGCCGCGCTTGCGCCTGCGCCGAGGCCGCCGCGGGTTGGGGGCGTGTCGGTGGTGTAGCTGAGGAAGGCGATGCACATCTCGTCGGTGGTCTGTTCGCCCCAGCGGACGAGCTTGGGCGGATGGTTGGGGTTGCGCGGGTTTTGCGCGGAGTTGTCGAAGCTGGCGACGAGGTCGATGCGCGAGCCACGCGGGAGCTGGAGGGGTTGCTCGTAGGCGTAGCCGAGCTGCCAGTTGTAGTCCCAGTCGGGAATGCGGACCATGCCGACTTCGCGGCCGTCGGGCAGGGTCGCGGTGACGGTCATCGAGCGGCCGAGGAGGTGCATGTGTGGGAAGATTTCGAGGACGGTGGCGTTGCCGGGAACGGGGAGCGTGCCGCGCGCGATGTGGTTGGTTTCGCCGGCGGGGATTTGCAGGCCGCGCGAGTTGACGCGCGAGACGAGGACGCGGTGGTCAATGGGTTCCTTGGCGAAGTAGAGGCCGACGCGGGTCTGGTCGCGCTCGGGCTTGCCGGTTTTGTGATAGTGGACTTGGAGGACGAAATCGGCACCGGCGGGGATGAGTTTGCCGTGGCGCGCGGGAAGATGGCGCGGCGTCTTGCCGGGCGCCCAGCCTTCGAGCCACTCCGCGCCGAAGAAGCCGATGCCTCCGCCAGTGGCGTAGCTGGAGCTGGCGGACCCCGCCGCGAGTTTGCGGGCCTGACCGGTCGAGTCGAGGTAGGCGATGACATGATGCACGACGGCGCGATTGCCGGGGCGGAAGTCAACGGCGGAGACGTGGCGGTCCTGCTTGAAGCCGGTCGGAATGACGAAGGCGCGGTACACATCGCGGCCCTCGGCTTCGACGAGAAAGGCCTCGGACGGCTGGATGATGAGGTCGGGTTCGCCGAGCGCCCATTCGCTGGTAAAGCGGGGCGCGGCGGGCAAATCCGCGGCGCGGCCTTCGGGCGTGCCGGCGCTCACCCAGGTCCGGACGCGGCGAATCTGGTCGTCGCTGAGGCGGCGGACGTCGTGAAATTTTCCGACGGCGGGATCGGCTTTCCACGGCGGCATGAGGCGGTCGCCGACGACTTGCGCGATGGTCTGGGCGCGTTTGCGGACGTCCTCGTAGGTGAGGAGGGAAAAAGGCGCAACCTCGCCGGGGCGATGGCAGGAGGAGCAGTTTTGAAAAATGATGGGCGCGATGTCGCGGTTGAAGCTGATGGGCTCATGGGCCGCGGGGTTGGCGCTTGTCGCGCTTGTCGCACCGGGAGTGCTGGGTGCGGCGGGCGCGACGGGCGTGATGACAACTGCGGCAATCGCCGCGAGGAGGAGGACGCGCAGTGCGAATCGCGGGCGGGAGGCGACGTGGAGAACGAGTGGGTTCATGGAGTCGAACGTTTTGGAGCGGGGATGAAACAGCCGACCGGTTTGGTCACGGGTTCCGCGACGGGCTGGCCGGCGAGGAGGGATTCCAAGGCAAGGCGGAGGTCGCGGCGGGTCGGTTCTTGGCGGCGTTTCCCGAGTTCGACGAAACGGTCGTCGATGCGGCCGCGATAGGCGGTGGTGCCGTCGCGCGTGACGACGAAGGCCTCGGGCGTGACGGTGGCCTTGAGGCGCGCGACGAGGCGCTGCGCGGGATCGAGCAGCACGGGCCAGCGGTAGCCGAAGTCTTTCGCATGCTGTTGCGCAGCCGCCGCCGAGAAATCCGGATCGGTGTGTACGAGGAAGAAGCGGATGCCGCGAGGCTGAAACTCGGCGGCGAGGCGGTTGATCTCCGGCGCGAAGGCGTTGGCAATCGGGCAGTCGTGGAGGATGAAGATGATCACGTCCGCGCGGGCGGAGGATTTTTCGAGCGGTCGCTGTTCGTTTCCGAAGATGTCGCGAAACTCCAGCGCGGTCGCCGGGGCCGTCAGCACGGCGAAGGCGAGCACCAGCAGCGCGGGCAGCGCCCGGCGCACGGCCGTGCGCAAGGGCGTGCGCGCGGCTGGGCGCTCAGCGATTTTCCGAGGAGCAGTGACGGGCGGTTGCATCTGGCGGAGTGACGCCGCGCCGGGGCTCGGGGTTACGCGCGAACGCCGGGCGACCGGCCGACCGAAGCCTGGAACGAAAGAACCCGCCGGGTCGTCACGGTCGGGACACCGCGCCCGCGACGGGGGCCGCGGTCACCGCGCCGAAGGGATTGCCACGGACCGCGAGGGCGGCGGAGAACTCATGGATGATCGCGCCGAAGCAGGCTTCCTGGCTGAACTTGGTTTCGGCGACGGCGCGGTGATTGCACGGACGCGCTGCCTTGCGGTCGGCGAGCCACGTTTCGATGGCTTTGGTGAACGGGAGCGGTTGCTCCATGGGCGCGGACCAGCAGTGCGAGAGACCGAGTTTGAAGAAGTCGCGGTTGCCCGGCACGTCGCTCAGGAGCACGGGCAGATTGCACGCGAGGGCTTCGAGGACGGCGAAGGAGAGACCTTCGTAACGCGAGGTGAGAATCATCGCGTCGATGGTCTGATAGAAGCAGGAGGGATTGCTGAGATAGTCCTTGCGAATGATGCGATGGCCGATGCCCAGCTCCGCGGCCAGCGCGCGGCAGGCGTCGCTCAATTCACCCTGGCCCAGATGATAGAGGTGCAACCGCGGGTCCCGCTGGAGCACCGGTGCCACGGCGCGATAGAGGGTCAGCGGATCCTTTTGAAACGCCAGCCGTCCGACGGACCCGAGAATGATGGCGTCGCCGGGAAGGCCGAGTTCGGACTTCAAGCGCGCGCGTGCGGCGGCATCGACGGGGCGGAAAATATTCGTATCGACGGGATTGGGGATCAGCACCTGGCGCGTGGCGGCGATGCCGAGTTGTTCGCGGGCGAAGGCCACTTCGCCATCGGAGAGATTGATGCTCGTGCCGAAGCGGCTCAGGAAGCGCTCGACTTGATTGAAGAACCAGGTCTTGGCCCCGCTTTTGCCACTCATGCCGTAATAGGCGTGGGGCGTGTAGAAATAGACTCCGGGAACACCCACCAAGGCCATGCCGCGGGCCAGCCCACCGGCCTTCGAGCTATGGGCATGTATCACGTCAGGCCGTCGCTGCCGGACAAACCTTACCAAGCTAATAAACGCGCGCACATCACCCGGTCCCGGGGAATTGCCGACCCTCAGGTTGAGCACCTGGCCGCCGTTTGCGACCACCTGCTCCACCAAGGTGAAGAGTCGGTCGGATTTCCGCACGTCGGAGTAGGCCAGGTCCACCCCGAAACCTTTCGCCCATAGAAAATGACTCAGGGCCTCGACATGGCGGAATACTCCGTCCAAGCCTGGCTCAACTACCAAAAGAATTCTTCGCATACAAAATTCCCGCGCTCATCCAGCCATTCCATCAGGACACTATCTCTCTATCGGCATTACCCTCCATCGGCAATTGCTACAATTCGATCGAGAGTGGCGGCGATGATTTGCGCCAGCCGTCGGGGGGAAACAACCGAGAGTCGAAGTGATCGCCCGCCAGTCATCGCCGTTCCAAGAAGCTCAGACCCGGTCACGCCGCTCCACGTCACCCGGCTGCGACACCGGCACCGGTGCCACCACCCCAGCGCCTGCTCTCCTCTCCACTGCGGCTCCCGGAACCATGGGACCGGGCGTCCTGGACCCAGGCACCGCAATCTTTGGCACCCTGGTCACTGGCCCCGCAGTCACCGGCACCGCTGTTTCAGTCACCCCTTCCTCAATCACCGCTGTCTCAGCCGATGCGTTCTCATCCAGCGTAGCATCGACGGCATAGTCGATTTTCGACAGATGGAAACACAGGGTTAACAAGAGGAACTCGGCCAGTCCCGAGGGTTCGAAAAAGTAGTCTTCCACCGAATAGAGCGCGGCGTTCCGACACCCGACGATGAAAGCGGCCAGGACGGCGGAAACGGCGAAGAAATTTTTCCGGGCGGAAATCACCATCGCCGCGCCGAACAGCACATTGAAGAACAACATGCCGATCACGCCGAAGTTATTCGCCAGATGGCCCCAGCCGGAGATAATGTTGGAGGCATCATACCAGCGGACATACTTGAGTTTCTCAAATTTCTCGGTGTATTCGTAATAGATGCCGAATGGTTCAATTACAAACGCCGGCAGCATTTTCAGGATCCCATCAGCATCGAAGCGAAATGCCTCGAACTGCATGGTCAACAATGCGTTGGCAATCGGTGCCGCCAGATAGGACGCCGGACCCCAGATCACCGGATCCAACTCCGACCAAGACTCCGACAGCCCGACGACATAGCCCAGATCGGTCAGGGTTTCCGCCGTCCGGGTCATCTGGACAAAGAGGAAGAGGGTCGTCAACAAAGCCCCGATAATCACCAGTGGCAGCATCTTGATCTTTTTTCCCGTGATCCGGAACAAGATGGCGACATAGAGAAAGCCAAAGAGGAAGGGCATCTTGATTTGAATCAACGTGCTCATGACGATGCTCCAGGTGAGCATTGTGTATTTCAGGGCTTTCGATTGCACGTAGAAGGCCATCGGAATCAGCACGGTGAGCAGCGACCAGACCAGGAAGCTAAGTTTGAACTGATGGTGATAATAGAACCCGTACTGTTTCTCCAAACTCTCTCCCCGTATGAGCTTGAGGAACAGCAACGGCGCGCCGATCAGGTAGATGTTGTAAACCACCAAAACCACCGACACCGCGAGGAACCACATGGCGACTTTGGCGGGAATTTCAATTTTGATCAGCGGGTCGATCTTGCCGAGGGTGAAGAGGGGCAGCAGGAAGCCCAGACACAGCAACACGAAAAAGTAGTCCGCAGTGCGAAACTCACAGTCCATGACATGGGCCGCCATGGTGACCAGACAGAGGAGAAAACCTCCCACCAGCAATTTGCGCGGATCGATCAGAAAACCGTCGAAAATGGCCTTGATCATTTTCCAGTTTTCCTAGTTCGCCAGCGCCGCCAGCAATTTGTCCACCTGGCTCTCCCAGTCGAAGGCACGCGCATACTCGACGTTGCTCGCCCGCGCCACCGGAGGCGCCAACGCCGTCCGCAGCCCGCGCTCGAACTCTTCGGCGGTGTCACAGAGGATCGCGGGACTGTTCAACTCTTCCAAAGCCCGCCAGCGGACGGACACGCACGGTAGTCCGCAGGCCATATACTCGTAGAGTTTGAGGGGATTCACATAAGTGATCAGCGTGGCGTGCCCTTTCACATCAAAGGGGATGATCCCCACGTCCGAATGCTGGAGATAGGCGGGCAGGTCATCATACTTGCGTCGGCCGAGGAGGTGGACATTCGGGAGGCCCTGCAAACGCTCCGCCGCCAGCTTCTCCGGTCCGATTAGTACAAAGGAAACATCGGGCATCCGCTGGCTGAGAGTGCGAAGCAGGTCGAAATCAAACCACGCCTCAATGGCCCCCACATACACCGCGATGGGCTTGGGAATGTTGGCCAAGTCCGCCGGACGCGCGCGCGCCAGCCCGGCGAAGTGCTGGAAATTCACCCCGTTCGGAATTAGCGCCGTCCGCTTCGGTCCGAAGCCCGCCACGTATTCCTTCAAACTCGGCGCGGTATAGCCGACCAAGTCCACCTGTTGCGCGATTTTCTTTTCCGCGGCACAGGCGGCGGCGGTGAATTTGCTGAAGCCGGAATGATTGTCCGGCACCCGCAGAAAGGTCTGGCGGCAGTTCAAGGTCGTGAGCCAGTGCGGTTGGTAGATGCTGTCGATGTAGAGCAAATCCGCCCCATAGAAACCGTTGGCGCGCACTTTCTCGACCGCGCCCGGCACGGTCAGCCGGTGCCAGTTTTGATGCAGCCAGTCACCGCGCAGACCGGGTTGGTTGGCCGGCGTCACCAGCGCTCCGGGGACGTAGGCCCACAGCCGCCCGTCGCAAAACCGCCGGCCGCCCGCGCGATAAAGTTCGTACCGATCCTTCAAGTCCTGGCTGATCCCTTTGAGCGGATGCAACGCCGAAATGGGGTCGGTCAAAAAAGCCACTTCCCAGCCCTTCTTGACGAAGACCTTGGCGATCTGATGGCTGCCGACCTGGAGCGGAGAGGTCCAGTAATTCGAACACGCCATGATGACCTTTTTCGACATAGTTATTCCCGCTCAACCTGAATTCGCCATTCGATCCCGGCTCCTGCCATCCCCAGCCGCAGCGTCTGGCTCGACTGTTTCCAGCCATATCCGCCAGAATAAAAAGAATCTACCACCATCCAGGTCAAATTTCCGCTTCCGAAACGTACCCTCGCCCCGGCCGCCCCGGTGAGCACCACGTCGCCGCCCGCAACCATCGCGTTCCAGCATCCAGGTGCCAAGGGGAAGCCCACCGACTTGTTTCCGGCCACCACGCATTCGTCGCGCCCAGCCAGAATGCCCGGAGAGAACCAGAGCGTCCGCCGATGCACAACCCCAAACCCGTTGTGCTCCATGACAATGGCGTGATCGGTGAGTTCCACGATCCGCGCGTGGGCGTGCTCCCGGAGCAGAAATAAACCGCGCTTGCCGGGGCCCCATGGGTTCGGCTCCCGCCCCTCCACCGCGAGCGTGCTGTGCGCGGCGGCGGCGCGGAAACGATTCCGCTCCGTCGGCAACGGCGTGTACAAATAGCTGCCCGGGTCCACCACCAGCGGCTGCCCGGCGACCGACAGCTCGAAGGACAGCGGGTCGTTGTGCGCGTGCCCGCCAATGCCGCACTGGCCCACCGGACCGCAGCGAATCACCGCGCGCAACAAGCCACACTCGGCCACGACCGCGCCGAACTGCGGGAACACCTGGAACACGGGCTTGGCGGGGTCGCGCACCACCGGCGTCGGCACCCGCGCGACTGCGGACCTTCCTCCGCTCCCGGTCCAGCGCGCCAAGCCACGTACCACCGCCGTTTCCAACCGCCAGGCGTCGGCCAGCCGACGCGCGCCCGGGGGCGGCTCGAACAGGCCCGCCAGCGCGGCCAGCAAATGGTCGTGATTCAGCACATCCTCGGTCCAGGTGGTTTCCGCCGTTGTCGCGGCACTGGCTGACTTCGCCTGTACCGCCGGCAGCAATTTCAGAAACCGCCCGCTGTCATTGTCGCCAAACTGCGGCACGCGTCCGTGCGCATCGGCCAGCGCGGAACTGAACGCAAAGACCCGCCCCAGCCGCTCCCAATACCACGCGGGAAACGGCGACACGCCCGCGCCATCCGGCCGGGGAAAATGTTCCAGCGGCGCACTCGCGCGCGATCGCTTCGGCCCCGGCCGCGTCGGAGCGCATTCCCGCAGCGCCTGCTTTTTCCCCTCGGGCAACCCCAGCACCAGCGCCGTGCCGTACACGACCATCTCCGCCGACAGCCGGTGATAATTCGTCGAGGCCTCGAAGTTCCCGCCGTCTTCGCAAAACTGCGTCCCGAACTCGCGGATCAACTCCGCCACCGCGAAGGCCAGCCACTCGTCCGTCTCCGCGCTGCGCGGCAAAAACGCCGCGACGAACAACAGCCCCGCGACATCGGCCAGATAGTGATTCCCGCGAAAATGCTCCGACCATTCGAGATGCTGCCGCACATGCGCGCCGTGCTCGTAAATGCTCCGCACGAACACCTCCTCGAACTCACGATCAAACTCCGCGCCCGCCGCCCGGAACAAATCGAACGCCACCAGCCAATTCGCCGCGCGGATCGCCACATCCATCGCGCACTGCCAGTTCACGCCGAAGCGCGGCGGATTCGTCGCCACGAAATCCAGCACCTCGTTGCGAAACTCGCGCTGATAAACCGCCGCCGGCCGCCCACCCGGTTCGCCCGCGCGCGCCAGCGCAAACGCGTGCGCCAGCACCGCCAGATGCTGCATCCGCGCCAGCTCCCACGGCACCTTGATGTCCACGCCCGGTGCCTGCCCGTAGCCGATGTGGCCGAACCACGTCGTCTCCGGCCAGCGATAGCCGGACTTGAAATCCAAGTGCCAGTCGATCGGCCGATACGCGCGGTCCACCAGCGTCCACACGCGATGCGCTTCAGGAAAATTGGCCGCCGTCACCCGCCCACGCAGCCAGTCGCCGGATTGATCCGACGGCACCCGTGCGGCCGGCGGAAACCGGTGCCCCTCGACCCCGGCACACGTCATCCCGTGCTCCACGCGCACCCAGCCCGAGCCGAGCAGATCAAACCGGTGCTCGAGAAAATTCTCCGCCAGCCCGCGGATCAGCGCCGCCGACGGGCGCAGTAATTCCCCGGCGCACGGCGAAAAAAAACGGAGCAATCCCCCGCCCGGAATTCGGCTCGCGTTCGCGTACGTGGATGCGCGGGCATCCCCGGCCGCCGCCCAGCGCGCGACCAGTTTGTGCGTGAGTTTCTGCCGGACCTTGCCCGCCAGCCGCAACGCGCGGGCCGCCCGCGTCTTGCGCCCGGGAATGGCCGTCGACGGCACGGGCACCCCGGCATCCGCGTTCAAACCGCCGCCTCCTTGCGCGCCGGCAGGCCGACGAACCAGTACACCAGCCCCGCCGCCACCGCGAGTCCCGCGGCGTAGGACACCCCGATGCCCAGCAATTGCACCAGCACCGGCTGGCCTTTCGTCCCGGGCGCAAGCAAGGCGCTGATCCATCCCGACATCAGCCCGCCCGTCGCCGACAACACTGCGATCAACAGCCACCGCCCGAGGGTTGCCCACTGAAAAATCGGGCGGTTGAAAAACGACCGCAGCATGAATTCCCCGCTCACCAGCAACAAAATCCACGCCGCAAAAATCACCTCGGGAATCGCCAGCAACCCCCACTGTTTTGCACTGAACCACAACACCGGCGTCAGGCACGCCAGCGTCGCGCCTTCCACGCCGAGGCGGTTCCACACCCGGCCACACGCCCACGAAATATTCCCGATCATCGAGTTCACCGACGCCAGCGGCGCCATCAAACAGAACAACGCCAGCGCCGCAGTGCCCGTGCGCAGCAGGGCCGGATTTTCCAGCGCGTGCTCGCCCTTGGCCGTGAACAACAGCAGGTCATCCGCGATGCCAGCCATCGGCCACGCCAGCACGCTCAAGAAAAGAAAACACTGCTCGCAGCGCAGCCGCACCAGCGTGATGAACGCCTCGAGGTCGCTCTTGGATTTCCGCGCCAGCTCGGGATACGCCACCGTGCCGAAGCTGTTGCCGATCATCAGCAGGATGTTCCCGAACCGTTGCGACAGCACCAGCAGCGTCGCCCCGCCCGCCAGCGTGCCCGTCGCCACCGCGCGGACGAGAAAGCCCCACCCCTCCGCCATCGCCCGCGCCAGCAGCACCGGCACCAGCCCGCGCGTCACCTGCATCGCCTGCGGCCAAGCCGCCACCAACTCCGCCGGCTTGGCCATGCCGACCACGGAAACCATCACCAGCAGCAGATACAGGCACGCCAGCATCGAGCCGCCCAACGCTGACCACGCCACCGCGGCGATCCCAAATTCTTCCAACCAGAAAATCGCTGCGACAAACGGCGCGAGCGCAAAAATCACGCGGCCCCCGGCCGCCGCGGCAAACCGCCCGGCCGCCTGCAACGTCGCCACCGCCACGCCCGCCACGCCTTGGAACAACATCACGAACGCCATGATGTGCAGCGTCCGCACCGCGACCTCCGCCCCTTTTTCCGAAAGCCCCGGCCCCAGCAGCGCGATCACCGGCGCGCTGAAAGCCAGCACGAGCAGTGACAAAACGAGCAAAATTCCCGCCGCCAAGCCCGCAAACGTCCAGCACAGCGCGCGGCCCTGCGTCGTGATCCCGTGATCGTCCACGACGCGCGGCAGCAACACGAGCAGCGCCAGCGAGAGGAAAATTCCCGCCACCGTGTCGGGCACCACGTAGGCGACGAAGAAGCCGTCCGACACGCCGCCCATCCCGATGTGCCGCGCCAGAATGATCTGCGTCAGCAGATTGAGCAGCCCGCTCAACCCCTGTACGAGCGCGATCAACCCGCTGTTCCACACCAGCGAGTCGCGCCTGAAACTGGGGAAACCTTTCATGCTCTGCCCTCCCGCAGGCCACCTGCCGGGAGGATTGTTGGGTGGTCCGTCGCGCCCCCGCGCCTAGACCTCGACCTGCCCCTTCCAACCAGGATGGGGCGTGAAACCAAAATACGGATCGCGTTGCGTCGCCGAGAAAAAGTCGTCGCCGCTGAAGCGCCGGTCGCCGGTGCGCACCTCGATTTCGCCCAATGTTTTCAGGCCGAAATCCCATGCGCCTTCGCCGAGCGGATCGAACTGGTGCAGCTTCCGCGGGTCAAAACCCATCAGCCGCGTCGTCACCTGATCCACCGCAAACGGATGCGCCCCGGCCACCAGGCACCCGCATCGGCGCGGGTCCGGCTCCAGCGGTCCCAGCTTGTCCCCGGCGACGATGCCGTCCACCACGCAGAACATCCGGCGTCGCGGAGTCGCGTGCATTTTTCCGGTGGCGTCGCCGAAAAATAAAATCTTCGCAAGGTCCGCTGTCATCCGCCACGCCGAGTCGTTGCCGTGCCAGTTCCCCGCATCCACCGTCTGGGTGTCCTTCGAGATCCGCAGAAACGGCTTCACCGTCCGGCGATAAATTTTCACGCCCGTTTGATACACCGCGTCGGCCGTCTTCGATTGCTGCGCGAGGAAGCGGTCGTAGGCCCAGCGTTGCACCTTCACCAGCGCGCGGTCCGCGCCGGGCTGCGCGTCGGGCAGTTGATCCCCGCCGTTCTTGGGCGTGCCGAGACGGTAGTGGATCAGGTAGTTCTTGTTCGTGTTGATGCCCACCAGCCCTTTGAGGTTCAGCGTCACGCCGACCTTCTTGTGGGTTTTCATCTTCGGCACCGAGAGAAAGACATCCGCCGAGAGGATGGTCTTGGACACGCAGTATTCGTGCGTCTCGCCGTTGTGGTGCGCGATCGTTTCCTGCCGGTTGAAATCCGCGCCGTAGTAGTTCTGGTTCGGCAGTCCGTAGAAGTGGCTCTGCTTGCCGAGATTGATGATCACGCTGCCGGCGGGATCGCCCGGGAGCTTCTTGCGGTTCTCGGTCAGCGGCGCCTTGCGATGGTCGATGACTGCGAAATTCCGCAGATCATACGCCTCGATTTTGAACCGGAACTTCGACCAGTAAAAATCCTGGATCGCGTCCAGCCGCTGCGCGCGCATCAGTTCGTCCCAGTCGCAATCCATCTGCGGCACGTCGGCGATCACGATGCGGCCCTGGCCCTTCAACGCGATGTAGGCGTAATCCACGAGCGCCCGCAGGATCGAGGGATGCGTGATGACGGCGAACAAATCCTGCCCGCTGTCGTTGAAACTCAGCACGTAGTTCGGCTTCAGCACCACGGTCTGCCCCGGCTGGATTACGCCGCCCAGCGGGTTCCAGTCCTTGGTGCCGAACCGCTCGCGATCCATGCCCAGATTGAGGAACAACTGCCGCAGCAGTTCGTACGGCCAGTTCGGCGCGACGGAAATCTCCGAGAACGGCAGCTCGGGAAACCGCGTCGCCGGATGAAACGGCGGCGTGGTGTTGTAAGCCGGGACGGTGACGCCAAACGCGACGGGGTGCATGTTCATCGGTCTCCGTACTGGATCGGCAGCCGCTGGTCGAGGAAGCGATATTTGCCGGACTTGGTCCGCGGGATCTCCGGCACGCCGTTCAAACGCAAATCCACGTCCGCGCCCAGCTTCAGCACCAGCCCCTTGCGAATCCGCATGATCTGCTGCTCGGTCAGCGCGCCCGCCTTGGTCACGTAGCGGAACGTCACCTCGCCCTGTTTCTCCTGCAAAAACTGAAACTGCCGCAGCGGATCAAAAATGTCGTCGTGCATGTTGATCGCCGTCATCGAGATGAAGCGGCCTTTGCGCGTGACAATCACCTCGTGGCTGCGGCCGACGATCCGGTCGAGCAGCGGGAAATTCCGGCCGCAATCCACGCACCGCTCCGGCCCGCGCACCGCGCGATCCATCGTCCGGTAGCGGATGAACGGCGTGATCTGCTGATGAAAACTGGTGCCGACAATCTCGCCCTCGGCCCCCTGCGCCACCGCGTTCCCCGCCTCGCCCACCACCTCCGTCACCCCGTAAAACGGCCACGCGTGAAAGCTCATCGTCTTTTCGCACCACGGCGCGAGCACCGCTTTTTCGCAGTGCCCATACCAGGAGAAAATCATCGCGCTCGGGAAGGTCTCGCGGAATTTCGCGAGCTGCCATTCATAGACATTTTCCGAGCCCATGAAGATCACGTCGAGCAGCACGCGGTCCTGCAGGCCCTGCTCCTTGATCAAATCGCACAGCAGGTTCAGCGAAGACGGATACGCCTGCAGCACGCGGATGCCGTATTTCTTCATCAGGTCCAGATACGTCCCCACCGTCTTGGACCCGAGAAAATACGAGGACAAGCACAGCTCGCGGTTGAACGGCTCGTACTCGAAAAGATGGTTTTCCGTGCCGATGAATCCGCCGCGCAACACCGCGCTACGCTGCCCCAGCCGCCAGCCCGTCCAACTCCAACCGCTCTGCATGAACGCGCGCTCGATCTCGAAGGTCTCGATCGTCTCCTGAAACCCGAACGGAATGCCCGTCGAGCCGCCCGTCGTCACGTAGCGCCCGCCGCCGCCGCGAATTGTGAAGGCCGCGAGATTGTCGCGAAAGGTCTCCTTGGTCGTGAACGGCAGATGCTTCACGTCGGCCGCCGTGCGGATGTCGTCGGGCTTCACACCCGCTTTCTTATACAACTCGCGATAGCCCTCGGTGTGGTCGCACGCGTGCCGGACCAACGCGCGCAGCTTCTCGCCCTGCCACGCCGCAATCTTGTCCGCCGGCCAGTGCTGGGCGTCGCGAAGAAAACGCCGCCATTTGTTGTAGGTGGGCGTCTGCCGCAGGCTCTGCGGGATGATGGAAACAGCCCGCTTGATGCGGGCCTTCTGCCCCGACGACAGCCGCTTGATGAAGTTGTCCAGGGCCATGGTTTAGCGGCGCAAAAATTTCTCCACCTGAAACGAAATGTCCGTCGCCTGAATCTGTTCCCACAACGGGATCGGCCAGTCGCCACCCTGCCGGATGCACTGCGCGAACGCCTTCAATTCCTCGCTGTGGCCCTTTTGCTGGAGGCGGCTGCTCACGCCCTTCTGCCGCGCACCGGTCACGGTCAGTTCGAGATAGTCGTCCAGCACCAGCACCTTGCCGTCCACGTACACGTCGAGCTTCTCTTTCGGATACTCTTTGCTCCCCAGCGCGGTGTAGGTGAGCGAGCCGACGGAGCCGTCGTCGAAGCGCAGGTTCGTCACAAAATTGTCCGTGTGCGTATAATATGCGCCGGCGGGTTTGATCGCCTGCGCGGTCACTTCGACCACCTTGGCCCCGGTCAGGAAGGTGAACAAATCGTAGATGTGACAGGCCTCGCCCATGTTCCGCCCGCCGCCCTCGGCCGTGTGGACCCAACTGTCGAGCGGGATGTAGCCCGCGTTCATCCGGTAGTTGAGGATCATCGGGTTTGTCCGGCCCGCGACGATCTGTTTGAGGCGCTGCGCGGCCGGCGAAAAGCGGCGGTTGAAACCCGTGAGCAGCACCGGCGCTTTCACGCCCACGCCGACGGAATGATAAAAGCCCTCGACCGCCAGCAGGTCCGCCTGCGTGAGCGCCAGCGGCTTTTCCACGAGCACATGCTTGCCGGCCTGCAACGCCTGGAGGCACATCGACGCGTGCAGATTGTGGCGCGTGGAAATCAACACGGCATCGACCTCGGGATCGCGCAGCACTTCGGAGAATTCGGTGGTCGAGTAGTTCGCGCCAAACTGTTTCGCCAGATTCGCCGCGCTGTGGCCGGTGCGGCTCATCACCGCCTGCAAATGAAAATGCTCGGGGAGATTGCGCAGGTTCGGCAGGTGCATCGCTTTCGCGAAATTGCCCGCGCCGACCAGCGCGATGCGCACCAGCCCCTTGCCCGCGGGGCGCGCCTGCACGTTGCGCACCGCCCGCACTTCCGGTCCCGCGACCGCGGGCGGCGGATAGGAGAGCAGCACCAGCGGCGCTTTCACCGAACCCTGGCGCACGGCGGCGTAGGCCTCGGTGGTCTGCGCGACGGGGAACACCGCGCCGATCAGCGGCTTGAGATTGATGCGGCCTTCCGCCACGAGCCGCAGGTATTCGCCCATGTTGCGGTTCTCGGTCCAGCGCACGTAGGAGAGCGGATAATCGAGTCCGCGTTCCTCGTAGTTCGCGTCGTAGCGACCGGGGCCGTAGGAGCAGGAGATGAAGAAGTCGAGTTCCTTGGCGTAAAAATCCGCGCGGTTCAGATTCAACCCGACGTCGCCGACCAGCACGACACGCCCTTTTTTCCGGCACATCTTGAAGGCCGTCGAGATCACCGCATCGGACGGCGTGGCCGCCGTGATGATGACCCCGTCCGCGCCCGCGCCGTCGGTCAGGCGCGCGACCTGTTCGACATCGCTGCCGTCGTCCGGGTGGATGCCAATGTGCTGGCCGAGTTCCTGCGCGATGCGAATGCGGCCGCGGTCCAAGTCGGTGCCGATGACGCGGCAGCCGTTGGCGCGGAGCAGTTGGGAGGCGAGCTGGCCGAGAATGCCGAGGCCAATCACGACGAAGGTCTCACCGAGCGTCGGCTGCGCGCGGCGCACGCCCTGCATCGCAATCGCGCCGAGTGTCACCGTAGAGGCTTCGGCGAAACCGAGTTCGTCGGGCAACAACACGGTCAGGTTGCGCGGCACGCGGATGACCTCGGCGTGATGCGCGCATTGCGCCCCGGCGCACGCGACGCGATCGCCGACCGCGAGGTCCGTGATGCCGTCGCCGACTTCGAGGACCGTTCCCGCCGCCGAGTAGCCCGTGGGCTGGGCTTCGTCGAGCTTGCCTTCGACGAGGGTTTTCGTGGCGCTGAGTCCCTGCGTGGAAATCATCTTCAGCGCCTTCTTCACCTTCTCGGGCTGCTGGAGCGCGCGTTTCCACAGCGGCAGGCTGCTGGCCTTGATGCCGCTCATCTCGGTGCCGATCGAGATGCAAGAGTGATCCACCCGCACCAGCACCGTGCCCGGCTCGGTGACGGGCGCCGCGATGTCATCCACCAAGACCTGGCCTTTCTTGATGAGGACCTGCTTCAAGACCAAATCCCCCGCGTGTCGATGACGATTTTTTCGCTGAGCAATTTGCGGTCAACGCGGCTGAACTCGCGGTGATTCACGAGCACGACGACGATGTCCGCCGCGGCGAGCGCGCCCGGGAGGTCGGTGAGCTGGAGATTCTCGAATGATGCGAGCGCGGCCGGGAGTTTCTTCACGTACGGCTCGACCACGAGGAGCTTGCCGATTTTTTTCGTCGCGAGGTCGTGAACGATCTCGACGGACGGGCTTTCGCGCAGGTCGTCGATGTCCGCCTTGAACGCAAGGCCGAGGCACGCGATGACGGGCGATTTGAAGCGCTCGGCGCGGTCCTGGATTTTGTGGACGACGTAATGGGGCTTGCTGTCGTTGACCTCGCGGGCGGTGCGGATGAGGCGCGCTTCCTTCGGCGCGGAATCGACGATGAACCACGGATCGACCGCGATGCAGTGCCCGCCGACGCCGGGGCCGGGCTGGAGGATTTTCACGCGCGGATGGCGGTTGGCCAGGCGGATGAGTTCCCAGACGTTGATCTTGAGCCGGTCGCAGATGATCGAGAGTTCGTTGGCGAACGCGATGTTCACGTCGCGGAAGGAGTTCTCGGTGAGCTTGGCCATCTCTGCGGTCGCGGCGTTGGTCAGGAAGATTTCGCTGTTGCAAAAACACTTGTAGAGATCGGACGCCGCCGTGGCCGCCTCGGGGGTGAGGCCGCCGGCAATGCGGTCGTTGGACACCAGTTCGTGCAAAATCTGGCCGGGCAGCACGCGCTCGGGGCAATAGGCGAACTGCACCTTGGCGATCCAATCTTCGGAGAGCCGCGCGGAATTGGTCGCCGATGCGGAGCCGGACGCGAGGGATTTCCATTCATCAAGAATCCACTCGCGTACTTTCTCGGTCGTGCCGACGGGGCTGGTGGATTCGAGGACGACGAGGTTGCCGGCGCGCACATGCGGCGCAATTTTGCGGGCCGCGGTTTCGACGTAGGCGAGGTCGGGCGTGCGCGGATTTTCCGCCGTCACCTTGAACGGCGTCGGGACCGCGATGATGAAGGTGTCCGCGGGAACCGGATCAAGGCCCGCGACGAGGTTGCCGCTCTGCACGGCCGCCCGCACCAGGACATCGAGGTCCGGTTCGACGATGTGGATTTTTCCCTTGTTGATGGTGTCCACGACGTTCTTCTGGACATCCACGCCGAAGACTTTCTTGCCGCGGGTTGCAAAAATGGAGGCTGTCGGCAGCCCGATGTAACCCAGCCCGATGACGCACAAATCGTATTTCATAAAATTCAGTTGAGTTCAGTGGTTCAAAGATTCAGCCAGCACTTGGAGAATGCGCTCGGACGCCTGTCCGTCGCCGTAGGGATTCTTGAGTTGCGAGCGCTGCGAATACGCGGCCTCGTCTTCGAGCAGCAGCGCGGCTTCGCGGAGGATGCGCTCCGGGTCGGTGCCCACCAACCGGCAGGTGCCGGCCTCGACGCCTTCGGGGCGCTCGGTCGTTTCGCGCATCACGAGCACGGGCTTGCCGAGGCTCGGGGCTTCCTCCTGCACGCCACCGGAATCGCTGAGAATGAAATAGGCCTGTCCCATCAGCCACACGAACGGCTCGTAGCTCTGCGGCTTGATCAACTGGATGCGCGGGTGATTGCCGAGCAGGCGGTTCACCGGCTCCTGCACGTTGGGATTCAGATGCACCGGATACACGACGCCGACCTCCGGATAGCGGTCCACCAACTGCCGGATCGACTGGCAGATCGACTCGAAGCCGCTGCCGAAGGACTCGCGCCGATGGCCGGTCACGAGGACCAGCCGCTGCTTGCCCACGGGACGCCCGGCCGCATCCAGATTGCCCGGGATGAACTGGGCGGCGAAGGCGCTGTCGATGCCGCACTCGGCCACCAGTTCGGCGCGGCTTTTTTCGGCACGGGTCTTGTCGCGCACATAGAGCAGCGCATCAATCACCGTGTTGCCCGTGACGAACACGCTCTCGGCGGGGATGCGTTCGGCGAGGAGATTGTCCCGGCTTGAGGTGCTCTATCTTTCTGGACCAAGAACCTACAGAATCAAAAAATCATGAAACTAGCACCACGCAAGCGCTAC
>BJHT01000003.1:65690-72611 GCA_014193395.1 Verrucomicrobiota bacterium | reverse complement strand
CTCCGGCATGCGGTGGTCGGTCCGCGGTGCCAACGCCATCCTCGCGCTCCGCACCTGTCTGCTCTCCGACCGCTTCGAAGATTTCTGGGCTTCCCGCTCGTAGCCCCCACTTTTATCTCGTACACCCGGATGTTTCCTTCAGCCGCTCGTTTCGTGACTCAATCTCGGCCCACCCCGAGATCGACGCAGACCACCTCGCCGTCCAAGGGTGAGACGGACACGATCTGACCCTCGGCATAGGCGAACTCGGCATTGCTGAGGCGGGCATGGATCGGCACGGCCGCCAATTCGGCGAAGGTCTTGGGATCGGCCCCGGCGATGAGCAGGCAGGTCCCTTTCTTTTTGATCTGGCTGAGGGTCAGGATGCGACCGTTCACGGCGATGACCGAGGCGCCTTCCTTGTCGCCTTTCCGCTGGTTCTCGTGCCAGGCAATCGTGCCATCGGCACGCGTGCAGTGAAGACCCATGTAACCGCTTACATAGAGCGCGCCATCCCACCAGGCCCCGCTGTTATAGAAATCGTTCCCCTCGACGAGGTGCGGTCCACAGCCGGGACCGAAGGGACTGTCCTTTTTGGCTTCACCCCTTCCACGGAGCCCGTCGGCATACACGGTGGCGGGCGTCCACGTTTGGCCCGTGCGGGTGACACGCAGCAGCGCGCTGGAGCCTTCGTGACCGCTGGCGACGAAGACGTGCCCATCGGGACTGACGGATGGCGTGGAGCGCAGGGTCTTTCGCTGATACCCATCCCAGTTCCACAGCTTCTTCCCGTCCAGCGCGACACCACCCACGCCGCCTTGATGATGCATGACGATCTGGCGGACGCCGCCGATGGTGGCCACTTGGGGCGCATTCATCAGCATCGAATGATCGCCTGCGGACTCGAATTCAGAGGTCCAGCGCACCGCGCCCATGCGGCGATCCAACGCCAACAGCAGATCCCGCTTCTTCCCGTTCACGCCGCACGATACCAAAACGAGATCGTCCACGACGACGGGGGACGCGGTTTGAACGAGAGCCCAATTCTTCGTGGCCGGATCCATGGTCCATGCCACCTGATGAGTCTTCCGGTCGATGGCCCGGAGGACAGCCGTTTCCTTCTGTGCCCTGCATTCGCCGATGAAATACACGAAATCCGCCGTCACCGCCGGGACACAACCGTGCAAACTAAAGGAGGCCGTCGCAGCCTTGACGTCTCCCCCTGTCGGCCAGGCGCATTGCCAGCGTTCCTTGCCGTCGTCGAGGCCCAGCACCCGCAGGATGGCGTTCCTGCCCTCGGCATCGTTGTCCACCACGAACATCTGCCCATCGGCGATGGACACCCCGCGACCGGTCGCGGGCCCGGTGAGTTTGGTCCGCCATGCCACCTTGGCCTCGGCGCCTCTCCAGTCGCCACGCAACTGCGGATCGGTGACTGCAAACCCGCCGTTCGGCCCGCCGATCTGCGGCCAGTCGGTGGCAATCGCATGCGCCACGCAGGCGAGTGAGAGCGAGACGCACAGTGCCCGCGATCTCATTTGGAAGTCTGCGTTGTTGCGCGCAGGTCGTAGCAACGCAGGCCGCCGTGCTCGCCGGGCTGCGTGTAGGTGCCGAGGAAATAGCGCATCACGATTCGGCCATCCAAGGGCACTTGCATGAAGGGCACCGAGTAGCCGCTGGCACCGTCCTTTTGATCCCACATGCTCCCGGAAGGCACGATCTTGCCGCCGTCCACACGGAACCATTGCAGGCAGCACTTCCAATGACCCAGTTCGTATTGCGCGAGGATGCGGTCGCCGACGGGGAGGTAGTGGGCGTCCCATCCGGGCCGCAGATCGCGCGTGCTGGCGAGGAGCCTGCCGTCGCGCGCGTTGTAAACATCGAGGAACCGCGCGGCGTCCTTTTCGCCCGAATGACCGTAGCGGAGGAAGCGATCGTCGCCCCAAGGCAGCGTGCGGAGGTATCCAAGACCGTCGCTTCCGCGAAGGCTGGTGAAACGCGGCTCATCCGGCAAACGCCAGCGTTCCTCGACGCCACTGCGGCTGATGGCGACGCATGCCATGTGCGCGAGATCCTTTTTCGCGGCGGGATTGATGTCCAGCATCACGAGTCCGGCGCGATTGGCGACGAGCGGGTAGGTCAGCAGGCCGAGGCCGGACTTGCTCCAAAGCAGTTTTCCAGTCGCGGGCTCAATCAGGTTCAGCGTGCCGGTCGCGGTGCCGCAGAGCAGCAGGGGCTTGTCTTCGGGATCGCGCCAGACGGTCGGCGTGGCGGTGGAGCTGATCGCCTTCGGCAATTTCCAAATCGTCCTGCCGGTCGCGGGATCGATGCCGAGCAGGCCGGTGTCCGCATCGGCAAAATCCGGCACCACCAGCACGCCTCCGGCGATCACAAGGCTGCCGGGCATGGGCTTGAAAGGACGACGCCCGGCTCCCGAGACGGCGAGCATCTTCTTCGATTGTTCCATCATCTCGCCGTGCAGCGGCTCGATGGCGACGCGCCAGAGTTCCTTTCCGTCGGCCAGCGAGATGCCGTAGAGCATGCCGCCGCTGCCGAGGAAGAAGACCCTCCCGTCGGCGGCTGCGGGCGTGACGCCCCATCCGCCGCGCTTGTCCGGCACATTGTTCACGCCTTGTTCCTTCGCGACAAATGTCCAGCGCGTCCGGCCGTTGGCGCTGTCCACCGCCACGAGGCAATCATCGGCGCGCACGAGGTGATCGAGCGGACTCTTGCCGGGCTTCGCCGGCGGTGTGGCCGGCTGTGGTCCGCTCGGCCACAGGTATGCTTGCAGGACGAGATCGCCTGCGATGATCGGCGAAGCGACGCCCACGGATGGCATCGGCGCGTTGTTGCCGCCGGAGCGCAGTTTGCCAGGGCCGAGGCGCACTTCGCTTTCCCAGAGCAGCCGTGTCGCGGCGGCGTCCTCGGAGAGCGCGGCATCGGCGGGAATGGCGAAGTTCCCCGCGGGCCCGCTGTATTGCGGCCAATCCGCGGCGAGTGCGGTCACCGAGGGCAGCAGCAGGAGGATGAGTGATTTCATTGTCATGGCCGTGCGGATGGCGATGCGAAGGCGACGACTTCGCCGCCGTGGCAGCAGACGATGACGCGGCCGCCCGCGATGGCGATTCCGTTGTGAACGGGAATCGAGGGCAGCGGATACTCCGCGACGCGCGAGCCGTCGTCGTAACGGTAGGAGACGAGCGATTTGTCCTCGTTCACGAACACAAAGTCGCCGGCCTTCACGATGATTTGGGAATCGTTGCCATCGGAACTCCTGCGCGATTTCGGGAAGGCGGCGGCGTCCCAGATCAATTTCGCGGGCGACTCGCGTCGGACCAGCCCATGCGTGCTGCTTCCATGCTTTGGGATTCGCCGGATCGCGCTCATCGGTCTGGCCCTCAACCGCGATGCTGATGGCGGCGAAACCATGCTCGTTCCACTTCTTCACCCATTCCTTGAAGGCCGAGCCACCACCGCCATGCACGAGCACAACACCGGGCACCTTGCCCGCGCGTTTCTCCGGCAAGCCAAGCCACGCAAAGACCTTCGTCGGCTGCTCCTTCCACGGCAGCGCCTCGAAGAAGATCGCCTTCAGGCCATCCTCGCTGGCAAAGCCCTCCTCCGGTTGCATTACGGGCGGCGTGGTGAGGTTTGCGAGAGCGAGGATTTGTTTGGGCGATGCGGCGCCGTCGCCGGCCTGCAGCCCGGCCAGCGGCGCGAGCAGCAGGGCCGCAAAAAGTGTAAGCGCGTGTTGCATATTGTTGCTGGAGCTTCCTTCTACTTTTCGACTTGGCCCTTTTTCAGCGAGTCAGGTTCGCCCTTGTCGCCACCGAGTTGGATCATCGTCGGGAAAAGCGTGTCCCACCATTGGTCGTAGGCGGCGGCGAGTTTCGATGCCAGTTCCGGCTTCTGCGCGGCGAGATCCTGTTTGCATAGGATGTCGTTTTTCAGGTCGAACAAAGACCAGCGCCCGGGCGGTGTGACGCCCCAGTGAAGCTGCGCGTTGGCTTTGGTGTAAGTCGCCTTGGTGGCACCGGCTTCCACGGACCGCAGCGTGGTGCATTGGCTGGAATATCGTTTGCACGCCGGATCATCGCAGGGCCGGCTGCGCACGAGCAGGTAATCGCCGGTCTGCACGGAGGCCATCGCATGTTTGTGCGCGGCGGCGAGTCCGCTGGGCCAGCGGCCGACGTGATGAAACAGCAAACGGTCATCGTGCCATGAAATGGGGGCACTGGACTCCAGCAGCGGACGAAGGCTGAAGCCCTCCAGGCGGGTGCCAAGATCCGCAGGCAGTTTCACGCCTGCGTATTCACAGAGCGTCGGCAAAACGTCCAGATGCGCGGTGAGATTCCGCACGGCATGCGGCTGCCACTTGCCCGGCCAGCTCCAGAACGACATCGCACGCGAGCCGCCCTGCCAGATGGTGGCTTTGCTGCCTCTCATGCCGGCGTTGTAAACATCCAGCCCGTGCGTTGCGCCGTTGTCGTTCATGAAGATAACGATCGTGTTTTCCGCCTGCCCGCGATCACGGAGATGCTTCATCAGCCGTCCGAGGTTGTAATCGAGGTTTGCGACCATGCCGAGGTAGTCGGCTGCCTCCGCGTCCACCTTGCCCACAAAGGGAGCCTTGAATTCGTCGGGCGATTTCACCGGCGCGTGGGGGGAATAGGTGGCCAGGTAGCAGAAGAACGGACCTGCCTTGTTTTCGTCGATGAAGGTCATCGCCTCGTCGAACAGAATGTCCTCGCGATAGCCCTTCCGTTGCTCGCGCTTCCGGTTGCGGACGATGACGGGATCGAAGTGAACCGTGGCCGCACCCATGTTGAAGGAGGTCCAGTCGAACCCGCGCTTGTCGGGCGCGTAGTCGCCATCATTGCCCAGGTGCCATTTGCCGATAAATCCCGTGCGATAGCCCGCGGACTTCAGCAGTTGCGGCAGGATCACCGCATCCTTGTTCAGGTGCTCGCGCGGATCGGTCGTGTGCGTCACACCGTTGCGGAATTCATGCATGCCCGTCATCAGCGCGGCGCGCGTGGGCGAGCAGGAAGGGCTCACATAAAACTTCTCGAAGCGCACGCTCTGATCGTGCAGTGCGTCCATGTTTGGCGTCTTGAGCAGCGGGTGCCCATGACGCCCCACATCGCCGTAGCCCTGATCATCGGTCAGGATGAAGACGATGTTGGGCTTGGACGCTTCGGCGGCGTGGACGTCCGCGAGCGATGCAAGCAGCAGAGATGCGATGAATGTGAGGATCTTCATTTTTTCAAATTGCGTTCGAGGTGGTCTTTCATGAATGCGGCCGTCTTCGCGACAATCTCATCCAACGAGGGCCGCAGAGCGCCGCCGGTTGGGTTCCAGTTGTGCGCGGAGTTTTCGACGATGAGGATTTCCACGGGCGCTTTCGCAGCGTCGGCGCGTTCCTTCATGTAGCGGGCGTGATGCACCGGAATGGTCGCATCTTTGTCGCCCTGCACCATGAGCAGCGGCGGGCTGCCCGGCTTGAGATAGTTCACGGGACTCACTTCACGGTAAGCAGCGAGCTTTGTCTGCGCATCGGCATTCGCGCTGATGATGCGCGCGCCGAAGCGATCGCGAACACCGGTTTGGCCGGGACCGTTGAAGAGATCCGTCTTCTCAAAATCACACGGGCCATACCACGACACCCCGGCGATGAGGCGAAACTTCCCATCGGCCAGCGCCGGATCGCCCGGAAAGGAATCGGGCGGCGACAGCAGAAGCATCTGCGCGAGGTGTCCTCCCGCCGAGTCGCCGAAAGTGAAGACGTGATCCGGATCGACGGCGTATTGCGTCGCGTTTTTCGCCAGGAAGCGCAGCGCGTCCTTCGAGTCGATGACACAATCGCGCATGGTGATTTTCCCGTCCTTCGAGCAAAGACGATAGTCCACCGACGCAACGCAGAAGCCCTGCGCATTGAGCGCGCTCACGCCGAGGAAACGCACGCCGCGATCACCGATGGTCTTGTTGCCCGCCGACCAGCCGCCGCCGTGCGTGAAAAGGACGAGTGGGAATTTGTCACCGGCCTTTGGTGCAGCGGGATAATGCAGGTCGAGTTTGAGCGGCCTTTGCTCCGTAGTTTTGTAGGTCACGTCGAGCTTGGTCGTCGCGAATCTCTCCTCGGCATGCAGCGGGCCGAAGACCGCCAGCCCCTTCGCATCCTTCACGGAAAGAGTCAGCGTGCCCGCCGGCAGATACGCATCCGCAATGGGAAACGTGTTCGCCGGTGTCTCCTTCGGGAACGACAGGTCCGGCCTCTCGATGATGAAAGCCGTGTGCGGCTCGCCCGACATCTCGATCAACGTCCCAGCCTTGCCCGAACCCGAGCCACGCAACACGACGCCCTCCGGTGGCAGCGTGATCTGTTTTGAGCAATGAAACGTCCCCGGCTGCAGCAACACCGCCCCACGAAACCCGTTCACCAAAGGGAGCGCCGAAACTTTGCCGATGGCCGCTTGAATCGCCGCCGTGTCATCGCCACCCGACGGCGCGACTTCCTTCTTCACCGGCAGCGTGGGCAGCGCGACCCCGCCGCCCATGTAGCCCGCGTGGGAAAAGTCCATGATGCGGTCGCCCTTGGGCGTTGTCTTGTATTCCAACTTTCCGTTCGCGCCCGGCGCGACCCACTGGCGGTCAGACACGTCAGGGCGGTTCTTATCGGCGGAATGTGTGGCCAGCGCTGTGAGTAGCAGGACGGCAAGGAGAGTGAGCGTGTGTCTCATCGGCTTCTTTGTTTCGGTGGTGCAGCGTTCAAGAGCGCAGGGCGCAAAACTTTTTCCAGCGCCCGGACGCGTTCCTCATTTGGCCGCCCGTCCGCCCCGAGCGTGGGCTGGAGCCAGCCGCCTTCGTCGTGCTCGTTCCAGCCGTAGATGATGACGGCGTTGGCGGGGTTGAGGTCGCGGTTGGCTTGCGTCCACGCGATGG
>BJHT01000003.1:0-65680 GCA_014193395.1 Verrucomicrobiota bacterium | reverse complement strand
AGCGGCTTTTGCTGCGCGGGCGGGGTGAGGTCCGGCGTCGCGGTGACCCATGTGCACCACGGCGGCGGGCGTTCGTTGCGCGGACGCGTGTCCCAGCCGGCGCTGGCGAAGGTGACGCTCGGCAGGCGGAGCGCGCGGCATTTTTCCCAGCGGTCGCGGCGAATCAGCGCGCACTGCTCGGCATAACTCGGCTGCGTCATGCTGTAGCTGCCGCCGCGGGCGTAGGCGGAGATGGCATCGAAGCCGAGCGCGGCCATGGCCTTGGCGTCTTCCGCGGGATTCCAACCCATCAGCACGAGATAGGGAGCCTTCATGCCAGCGGCGACGGTCTGGCGTTTCAACTCATCCCATTCGCCTTTCCCGAGCTTCGTCGGCTTCACGAACACAAAGAGCAACGGCCGGCCCTCCAGCACAGTCTGGTAATCGGGATGACGGAAATGCTCCACGAGCCTGCGCCATACTTGCGCGCCGACCTTGTCGAGCCGCGCGCCTTCCTCGACGAAGCAATAGCGCACGCCCCGCTTGTCCGGCGCGGCGAGGTAGCGATTCAGCGCGAGGTGCATCGCCGACGCCTCGTCGCAGTAATCCACGAAGGCCCAGTAGTTCAGCCCCGCCCGCGCCGCATAAGCGATTTCCTGTTCCACGACAGCCTGCGAATCGCCGTTGATGCTCACCTTGTCCGCACTCACCACGCGCGCGAACCACGGCAGGCGAAAGTGATACTTCGGCGGCCCTAGCGACGCCTCGACGGCGTTGACCACGCCGCCGGTGCCATACCAGCCATCCCAGCGAATCGCCCCGATCGTCGGGCGTTCCTCCGGCCCGGCGGGCAGCGCCGTCAGCGGCGCGAGCAGCAGGACGGCAAACAGGAAGGCCAATGATTTCATCCGTCGATTCGAAGCAAGCCCGGTTTCCATTCAGGGGTTCAGCGATTCTTGGTTAGGTAGGCGGGCGGTTCCTCGCGGAGCACCAGGTCTCCGGCACCGGGCATGATTTTCACGATCTTGCCATCCCGCATCACATGCCGGGGAGTGTTCGTGCGCTCGGCCACTTCGCGCGCGCGGCGCGCGGCGCGTTGGAGCGCGCCGTCGGCCTGTTGAATCCAGTTGGTTTGCGTTTTCATGGTTCGTCACTGCTCGCGAGCAGCACGGGTTGCTCCCCCGCAGTGTCATAGTGCCGCCACGCATCGGCGAGCGGTTGGTAGAGATTCAGGAAGTTCCGCCGCCCCGTGGTGAAGCGGCGACGGATCACCGCCTCGGGAATGTCGTGCCCGCCTTGCGCCACGCGATCCGCCACTCGCGCGATGGCCGTTCCACGCTTGGCAGTTCGAGGAAGAAGATCGCCACCCGATCGCCCGCTTGTTTCCAGCCGGGGATCATCCGCGCGTAGCTGCGCCCGCTCAGCGTCGTCTCAATGGCGAAGCTCTCCCCGCGTCGCACGCAGTCCGCGATCAACTCCAGCATGATCCGCCCGGCCCGCACCGCCGCCGCTGCGGGACGGAAGGGCGAGAGGCCCTGCGCGATCAGGTCCGCATTGATGAACGTGGGGCACGCCGCCTCGTGCGGCAGGAACTCCCGCGCAAACGTCGTCTTCCCCGCCCCGTTCGGTCCGGCGATGATGATGATGTTTTTCATCGGGTGCGGCGGGCGCTTTGCGCGCGGTGGTGACGGAGTGGGGCGGCGGTGGCGGCGGCAGGATCGTTCATGGCATCAACGCGGGTGGCGGGCGAACCACGCGCGGCCGTGGGCGGTGAGGCGGTATTTTTGGAGGCGGCTGTTGGGTTTGCCGGGGAGGGTGTATTCGACTCGGTTGCTCTGGATCAGTTTTGCCATGAGTTCGTGCAGGTAACGGGATGGCTTGGTCCTGCCAAGGCTGCTGGCGATTTCCGCTTTGGCCTGCGGTCTGTCTTTTAGTATTCCAAGTATCTGAAGAACTATCGGCGACTCTACCCCTGACTCTACCCCTGACTCTACCCCTGACTCTACCCCTGACTCTACCCCTGACTCTACCCCTGACTCTACCCCTGACTCTACCCCTGACTCTACCCCTGACTCTACCCCTGACTCTACCCCTGACTCTACCCCTGACTCTACCCCTGACTCTAGCCGTTGTGCGTCTCCATCGGCGACTTCCGCGGTGACAGGGGCCGTGACTGGGTCCCCGACTGGGGCCTCGACTTGACCTGCGACTGGTGCCGTGACTGGTGCCGTGGCTGGCGCGGTCTTCCCAACCTCCCCTTTGACTTCACCTGCGACTTGTTTGCCAGCCGCCGCCATTGCCTTCCGATATTCCAACGCGTAGGGGAATTCGAGCCACAGTCCGTTGGGTTCGAGCAGGAGGCGGGGGCGCGGCGTACCGGCGGCTTTGCAGGTCTTGAAGATGCGCTCGATGCCGCGGCCCCAGGTTTCAATTTCGCCGGAGCGGAAGAAGACGTTGGCGACCGCGGGGTTGTAGGGTGCGGACGCGTGCGTGCCGAGCAGGTTCTTCAGCGTCCAGCCATCCGGGAGCACGGCGGGGTTCCAGATTTTCAGGCGGTCCTCATAGACGCGAATCTGCACGGGCGCACCCACGGCGTAGTCGCGGTGGACGAGGGCGTTGAGGATGGCCTCGCGCAGGGCGGCATCGGGCACGGGGTAGCGTTCGATGCGGTGGATGCCCTGATAGGTGATGGCGGCCTTGAGGTATTTGGTCCGCACGAGATCAATCGTTTTGGCCGCCTGAGCAAACAGATCGCCGTGCAGGGTGTCGTGGTAGGCGAGTTCGGATTCGGAGCGGAAGAAGCCGATTTTCACGAAGGCGCCGGCGACATATTTCTCGGGGTCGTCGTGAAAGAGGAGCACGGCGGCGCGCTTGAGATAGGCGCCCTCGGTGAGCTGGAGCTTCTCGATGAGCGCGGCCTTCGAGGCGCGCAGGTCCACCGGGTCGAGCCGTCCGCTGGCGCGGGCCAGTTCACGAAACTGGCGGATGGCTGCGGTGGAGAGGTGTGAGATTTTGACGCCCGGCACCGGCACTCCGTCCCAGGTGCGGCCCTGCCGGCGCAGCAGGAAGCGGTCGAGCGCCGCGCCCTTCAACTCCTGATTGGTGCTGCCGCTGCGCTGAAAATAGTGCCCGCGATAACTGATCGGATGGGGATAGGGATCGACGACGATCTCCAGCCAGGGGAGGCCGTTTTCCTCGCGGGCATTGACGGCGACGAGGATGCCGAGGAGGTCGCGGATCTTGTTGGGAATTTCCTCCAGCAGCTTCGCGGAATCCGGCAGCCCGACGACCTTGCCGCGGTCGTTGCGTCCGATGTGAAGCGCGCCGCCGCCGGCGTTCGCAAAGCCGCAGACCCAGCGCAGGAGTTCGTCCCGCCACGTCTCCTTCCATTCGAACTGCTGGTTTTCCTTCATGCTCGGGCGCGGCCCGCGTCGGCGGGCAGATGGCGGGTGCGGTGACCGCGGTTGGTGTGGGAACTTTTGCTTTTCGCGAGGAACGGGCGACCAGCGGAACTGCGGCGATTGAAAGGCCCGCCGCCGTCGTATGCTACGCGCCCCGGCTGCGTTGAATTGAGTTCCTGCGTCGGCATGGGCGCGAGAATGGCGGAGTGATCCGGGGTTGCAAAGACGGGAATCGCGGCGGCGAGTCGCGCAGAAACTGGCGACGGCGCCGGACCAAAACGAAGCGCGAGAACTCCACCGCGCCTCAGTCCTTCACTGCGGCGAGCTTGGCGCTGAGCTGCGGCCCTGGGTCTTGCTGCTTTCGCGCAGCGCCTTCAATTCGCGCACGATCTCCGGGTGCTGGAAATAGGGATTCACCTTCTCTCCCGGATTTTGGCGGCCAGCGGCGGGTCTCCGGCGAATCAGCGGCACGCAGCGTTTCCACGAATCGTTCATGCGAGGAGATCCTTCACAACCTCGCCGTGAACATTGGTTAGGCGGCGCTCGATGCCGTTGTGATAATAGGTCAGCCGCTCGTGATCGATCCCAAGCAGGTGCAGGACCGTGGCGTGGAAATCAGGCCATGAAACCGGGTTCTCCACGGCCTTCCAGCCGACGTCGTCGGTGGCTCCATAGGCGAAGCCATTCTTCAGGCCGGCGCCGGCCAGCCAGACGGTGAAGCCCTCCGGATTGTGGTCGCGGCCCAGGCCGATTTTGCCTGCCGGTGCCTGGGTGAAGGGCGTGCGACCGAACTCGGAGGTGAAAAGAATGAGCGTGTCGTCCAACATGCCGCGCTGGCGCAAATCCTTGATGAGTCCGGCGACCGGACGATCAATGAGCCCTGCCTCGCGGGTGTGGTTCTCGTGGTTGTTCTCGTGCCCGTCCCAACCGTGGCGCGGGCTTCCGCCGAAGGCACCGCCGGAATAAATTTGCACGAACCGGACCCCGCGTTCGAGGAGCCGCCGTGCGAGCAGGCATCGCCGCCCGCAGTCGGCGGTTGGTTTTTGATCGAGGCCGTAGAGCCGGGAAATGTGCTCGGCTTCGCTGGCAAAATTGACCACCTCAGGAACGGAGGTCTGCATCCGGGCGGCGATCTCGTAGGCCCGCAGCCGGGCGGTGAGCAGGTCCTCACCGGCTCGCTCGGCCGCATGGTGACGATTCATTTTGTCCAAGAGGATGCGGGCGTCGCGCTCCGTCGCCGGAGCGATTTTGCGGTCCGCGAAAAGATTGCGAACAGGCTGGTCGCCGGCGCGGAAGAGCGCGCCCTGGTGCTCGGCGGGGAGGAATCCGCTGCTCCAATTGCTTGCGCCGTTGTTGGGCAGGCTGCGGGCATCCGGCAGGACGATGAAGGTGGGCAGCGAGTCGGAGAGATTTCCCAGCCCGTAGGAGAGCCAGCTTCCCAGCGCGGGGAAGCCGTTCATCTGGAAGCCGGTGTTCTGGAGAAAGCTGGCCGGGGTGTGATTTGCCGATTCGGAGTGCATCGAGCGGATCACGGTAAGTTCGTCCGCCACCGAGGCGAGGTGCGGGAAGAGATCGGAAACCCACAAGCCGCTTTCGCCGCGCTGCCGGAACTCCCATTCATTCGCCCGCATGAGTCCGGCGCTGCCGAAGAAGGTATCGGGCTTGACCGAGTCTGGCGGTGCCTTGCCGTGGAAGCGCGCGAGTTGCGGTTTGTAATCGAAGGAGTCCACATGGCTGAGTCCGCCCATCAGGCAGATGTGGATGGCCCGTTTCGCTCGCGGTGGATGATTGGGAAAGGAAGCGCGGGCCGTGCTGGAGGAAGCGAGCGCCTCGCGGCCCATCAGGTGCAGCGCGGCGGTGGCGCCAAGGCCGGCAGTGGCGAAATCAAGAAAGTGGCGGCGGGAAATGTTCATCAGTCGATCCAGATCATTTCACTGCTGTTGAAAAGGGTGCGGGCAATAGCGGGCAATCCGTGCCGCTCGACCAGCGCCGTGGCATCGGCGAGTTCGGCGGGGGCCGGGTCGCGGCCCAAGGCAAGACGCCACGCGAGTCTTACCTGGGCGGCCGTGGCTTTGCCTGCCTCCTTGGTCACTCGTTCGGCAAAATGGTCCGCCATCCGCAGGATGAACGGGTGGTTCCACTGGCTCAGTGTTTGGGACGGCGTGATGGTGGTGTGGCGAACGGGCGTGGTCACCGAGGGATCGGGACAGTCCAGCGTCTCCAGCAGGGCACTGCGCTCCCCGCGCACCTGCCAGGCATAAAGCGTGCGGCGATTGAACTCGAGCCCGACCGGATCAATCGCCGTGTAATAGGTCGTTGGTGCCACTTCATCCAGGCGCACGTCCCGGTAGCCGGGGCCGAACATTTGCGGATTCAGTGCGCCCGAAACGGCGAGGACGGTATCGCGAAAAGTCTCCGCATCGATCCGCCGGGGACTTTGCCGCCAGAGCAGGCGATTGCCCGCATCGCCTTCCCGGGCCGCTGCGTTTTCGCTGCGCGATTCCTGCTGCCAGGTCGCCGAGGTGAGGATCAGGCGATGCAGACGTTTCAACGAATACCCGTCCTCGCGAAAGCGGACCGCGAGCCATTCCAGCACGCCCGGGTGACTCGGCTGTCCGCCATTGAAGCCAAGGTCACTCGGCGAGAGCACGAGGCCCTGCCCGAAATGATGGTGCCAGACGCGATTCACCGCCACGCGGTGGAGCAGCGGATTGTCCCGCGAGGCGATCCACTCGGCCAGCTTCCGGCGGCGCACGCCCTCGGGGGCATCCACCGGCAGTGCAAAGTCGGGTGAAAGCCCCTGCACCGCACCCAGGCCACCTGCGGGCACGGCCTCGCCCTGCAGGCTCACGTCGCCCCGGGCGTGGAGGCGCATGGGGCCGGGCTGTTGGGAAACGACCGTGAAAATTCGCGCCGCGTGGGAGCCGATCTGTTGGTCCACGTTTTTGATCTTGGCCTCGAGCCGCTTTTCTTCCGGCGTCGCCGCCGTAACGACTGCTCCCGGCTGCCCGCCGAAGAGTTGGAGCGCCAGATTGCCCGCGGCCCATTCGACCGCGTGGATGGCATTCAGCCCGGAAGCCTTCCACCGCGCGCTGCGGGCGCTGTGATAGACTTTGCCTTTGGTATCGGCCTGCGTTCCGGGCGGAGAAGTCTGCTCCAAATCGTTGAAGCCTTCACCGAAAACCTGGCGATCTCCCTCGCGAATCTCCAGATCATCGACCGCTCCCCCGAAGCGCTGGGAATTGAGCGGGAAAGGCTCAAGCCGCAAACGCACCGGGCCGGAGCCATCGCCCGTGAAGCTGAACTCCTTGGGCACGAAGACGGTGGCGTTTCGTCCATCGGCCCACTCCCGCGCTTCAAAGAACTGGGAAGCGAGTTGCCCGCCGTCCGACGCCCGGAGGATGCGAACGACGACCCCATCGTGCTCGGCCGTGCCTTGGGAAGCGGCGGCCCAGGTGGTCGGTGCCAGCCGCAGCGACACGCGATAGGTCTTGCCTGCACGGTTGGCCTCAATGGGATTGCGGAGTTCGAGGATGTTCGCCGTGGTCGTCAGCTCGCCTTGGCGGGCGATGACCAGCTCGACCAGTTTGCGCTCCAGTTCTTTTCGCTGACGGCGGAGTTTGCTGGTCTCCTCGTTGTTGCCCAGCGTTCGCTCCCCATGCCTCACGCCATCGAGCGCCGCGATGAACTGGTAGTATTCCTTTGCCGAAAGCGGATCGAACTTGTGGTCGTGACAGCGGGCGCAATGCACCGTCATCCCGAGGAAGGCCTGCCCCACCGTGCCAGCTATTTCCGCCAGTTCGTCCTGCCGCCCGGCCATCCGCATTTTCGGATTTATCCCCAGCACTTCGTTGTGGACGCCCGCGACGAGAAAGCCCACCGCCGCCATGCCCTCGGTCGAGCCGGGGGCGAGGATGTCGCCCGCCAACTGCATCCGCACGAACTGGTCGTAGGGGAGGTCGTTGTTGAACGAACGAATGAGCCAGTCGCGGTAGTGCCAGGCGTTTGCCCTCGGCGTGTTGTATTCGAAGCCGCCGCTCTCGCCAAAGCGGGCGACATCCATCCAATGCCTTGCCCAACGCTCGCCGTAATGTTTGGACTCAAGCAGCTCGTCAACCAGTCGCGCCCACGCACCCGCCGACGGATCGGCGGAAAATCGCTCGATCACCTCGACTGGTGCCGGCAAGCCCAGCAGGTCGAAATAAAGTCGGCGCACCCGGGTCCGCGCATCCGCCACTGGCGAGGGTCGAAAGCCTTTCGCGGCCAGCCCGGCGAAGACAAATCGATCGATCTCATTCCGGGACCAATTGTCGCCCTGCGTCTCGGGCGGAGCAGGCGCCTTCAGCGGCTGAAGCGACCACCAGTCGTATCCGGCGCGGGCCTTCGATGAGTAACGGAAAGGATCAATCGGATCTCGTCCCCACGTCGCCCCACTCGCGATCCAGTCGCGCAGAATCGCCTTCTCACTTTGCGGCAGCGGATGCTTGGGCGGCATCTCATCCGCCTCCACCACCTGCCAGAGCCGGCTCCGGCCCGGCGCGCCGGCCACGATCTGCTTCAGTGCTTGCTCCTTCCGGCTGAGGTCAAGTTTGCCCTTCGGTTTCGGACCCGAGTGGCAATCAAGGCACCGTCCCGCAAGCACAGGCGCAACGACGCGGTCGAAAGACGGCTCTTCCGCCGTCGCCCGCGGGCTGGCGAGGCCGGCCAACCCCAACATGAGCCAAAGCGTCGCCTTCATGCCCGCAGCCTCCTTTCGAGCTCACGCGCGGCCTTCATCACCGCGACCGCCACCTTGGGAAACCGACTCTTCGGCATGCGTCCGGCGACCGCCGAGGCCCAAACGACCGCCAGCAGATGATCCGGTCGATCAAACACCGGCGCAGCCACGCAATGAATGCCTTCATCCGCCTCGCCCCAATCCGTGCCGTAGCCCAGCCTCATCACGCGCTCACATTCCTTCCGCAACGCGCCCTTGTCCGTGATGGTGCGGCTGGTGAAGCGTTTTAGCTTCAAGCGCCGGATCGCCAGCTCGCAGCCCTTCGCAGGCTGGAAGGCCAGCAGCACCTTGCCCGGCGCGTTGTTGTGGAGGAGGAAGCGCAAACCGATCTCCGCGCAAATGCGCACCGCCTGCGTGCTCTCGACCTGCTCAATGATCACTCCCTCGGCACCGATCGGAATGCCAAGCTGCACCGTCTCTCCCACTGCATCCCGCAGCGCCCGCATTGGCTCCAGCGCACACTCGACCAGGCTGTGCTGCCCCACGCGCGGCTGGCCCAGGCGCAGCAGCTTCCCCGTCAGCCGGATGAGCATCGTCGCCTCCTCCCGCTCCACGTAGCCGCGCGCGGTCAAAGTCTGCACCAACCGCGAAACCGAGTTCTTCGGACTGCCGATCGTGCGGCTGAGTTCCGACAGACTCATGCCTTCCGGCCTCGCGTCCAGCGCCTCCAAGACCGCCAAGCCGCGATCCAGCGCCGGCGCCTCGATGCGAGACGCCGCCGGGTCCCGGGTGGGCCTATGTTCCATATGTAGGACGTGTTCCATGAGTGGTAAGACTCTAAAACCCGCCAAGGCAGAATGTCGCGAAGCAAATCACCAGCTTCTTACGACCCCCGGCAACCACGCGGGCGCAGGATCACAGCCGACTGCGGCCCTGCGCCTTGCTGCTGTCCAGCAGCGCCTTGAGTTCGCGCACGATCTCGGGGTGTTTGAAATAGAGGTTCACGCGCTCGCCCGGATCGGTTTCGAGGTTGTAGAGCTGGGCCGGCGCGTCGGGGGCGGTGTCGGGCAGGGCGAAGGATTTGATCTCACCTTTGTCGTAGTTGTTTCCGCCGGAGCCGCGGTGATCGAGGTATTTCCACGGCCCGCGGCGGATGGCGAGCGCGAGGCTGATGGTCTGGTGCAAGGTGTAGGGGCGGGGCGCGCCGTCCGCTTTTCCCAGCAACACGGGCAGGAGGCTGAAGCTGTCCGCGGCGGCGTTGGGCGGCAGCGTGGCACCGGTCATCGCCGCACACGTCGCCATGACATCGGTGAGGCAGACCGTCTGGTCGCTCGTGCTGCCGGCGGCGATTTTTCCCGGCCAGCGAACGATGAACGGCACGCGGTGGCCGCCTTCCCACTGGTCGCGTTTCACGCCGCGCCACGGACGCGCGCCGTCGTGGCCGTGGTCGGCGCGCATGTGGACAACGCTCGTGGTTTCCGGCCCGTTGTCGCTGGAGAACATCACCACGGTGTTCTCGGCCATCCCAAGTCGCTCCAGGGTCTTCATCAGTTCGCCGACGATGAAGTCGAGTTCGTGGATGAAATCGCCGTGCGGCCCCGCCTTGGTGCTGCCGCGAAACTGCTTCGCCGCGAACGACGGCAGATGCACCGCGTGTGTGGAGTGCAGGAGGAAGAAGGGCTTGCCCGGCTGGCTCTGCGCGTGTTGTTCGAGGAACTCCCGGCTCTTTTTCAGGAAGAGCATGTCCACCTCCTCAAGGTCGAAGTCCGGCGCGATCAGGCCGGCGCGGTTGTCGAAGGCATACGGATGCTTGGGCAGCTTGGACTTGTCGAGCATCCCGGTGGGCGGGATCGGAATGCGGTCGCCGTCGATGAAAGCGTAGAGGTAGTCCGTGCCCGGACAGCACGCCGTGCCGAAGAAGCGGTCGAAGCCGCGGTGGATCGGCGCATCGGGAATCGCGCGCGAGTAATCGATCAGTTTCACGCCCTCGACGCCGCCCTTGGTGATGCGCAGCCCCTCCTTGTCGAAGAAACTCAGGCCGACGTGCCACTTGCCGGTCATCGCCGTGGCGTAGCCTTGGTTGCGGAGCATCTGCGGCAGGGTCAGTTGGTCCGCCTTGATCAGACAAGGTCCGCCCACGCCTTCGAAGACACCGCGATAGTTGATGCGAAAGGCCATCCGACCGGTGAGCAAACTGTAACGGCTGGGCGTGCAGACAGTGGACGGCGAGTGCGCGTCCGTGAAGCGCATCCCTTCGCGCGCCAGGCGGTCAATGTTCGGCGTGGGCACTTTCGCCTCGGCATTGTAGCAGCGGACATCGCCGTAACCGAGGTCGTCCGCGAGGATGAAAACGATGTTGGGCTTCGTCGCGGCGGCGGCTCGCGGCACAGCCAACGGCGCGACCAGCAGGGCGGCCAGAAGGAAAGCGAGCTTCATGGGCTGGTAAAAGATTGGGGGGTAAAAGATATGGGAAGGGTGGAGGGCGCAGATCTTTGAATCCCATCTTTTACCCTCAATCTTTTGCCAACCCCTTCATCCCGGCTATCGCTTCGGCCAGGCCTTTGCCCACGCCACCGAGGATCTTGGCCGAGCCGAGGTAGTGAAATTCGAGATTGGAAATTCCCACTTCGAGAATCTTGCGCTCGCGCTCGGTCAGTCCTTCCGCGCGCAGTTTCTCCAGCGCCGCTTTTTCTTCGGCAGGTTTCAATTTCTTCTCAGTCGCGAGCTTCTTCGCCTGTTGCCGGATCGCCCCGTCCTTCGCCTTTGTGGCGGTCAGTTCCTTGTCCCAAAATTTTTCCGTCAGGACCGCCGCAACGTTGCCTTTGAACTCCGGCATCTGCGCCGGCGCGGCCATGGCATCGCGGATGTTCTGGTGTGTCGTCTTGTAGCGCTGCTGGTCGGGGCCGTAATCCGCGGTCGGGCCGCCGACCCCGATCACACCGATGGCAAACGGCATCTTCGGCGCGTTCAAATCCTTCCGCACATCGCGGATGAAATGCGCCATTGCCGTGGTGTAGGCATCGTAGCCGCCGGCCTTGTCGCGATTCGGATAGGTGCCGCCATCCACCATGTCGTTCCAGCCTTGGAACCACGCGAAGCCCGCGATTTCGTAGCCCTGTGCTGCGTCGTAGGTGGGCACCACGCGCTTCGGGTCGGCGAGCACTTTTTTCACATGCTCGATCATCAGCCGGTAATACACGCCCGTCGCCTTGGCCTTCTCCGCATTCATCGCCGCCACGTCCTTGCCCTGCTTTTGAAAATTGGCGAGTTGCGTCTCGTTGAACACATACGGCCCGGCGCTCGGCGATCGAAAATCCGTGTTCAGGCTCTTGCCGCCCCACGAGGTTTTGATGAGCAGGATCGGCGCGTCGGTGAGTTTCTCCATGTAGATCCCGAACGTGAACTCCGGTCCGATCTTCTCCGGTGACGCGCCAAAGCCCGCCGTGAGTTTCCCGGTCTGCTCCTCCTGCGGATCCTTCCCGCAGCCGATGGACGAAATCCACACGCGCTCACAGACCTTCGGCTTGCCATCGGCACCGAGCATTTCCGCGAGCATCGGCTTCGTCGCCGGGTCCATGCCGATGTGCTCGAAGGTGCTGATCTTCGCGTGGCCTTGCATGTTGGACTGACCGGCCAGGATGAAGACCTTGAGCTTCTTCGACTGCGCGAAGGCGTCGGACGAGAGAAGCGAAAATGCGGAGATGAGGAGCAGGAGGATGGTTTTCATGAGTTTCGTATTTTTGCTGCCGGAGAATTCACACTGATCACTTCGCCGGTTGCGCGCGCAGCATTTCGAGGTTCGCCTCGGCGAAATGTTTCCCCATCAGCGCGAAGGTCTTCGCGCAGCCGAGGTAGTGATAGCCGGCGTTGGAGGCACCGCGTTTCCACTTCGCGGCTTCTTCCGGAGTGATGAGATCGGCCTCGAATTTCTTGAGGTATTCCTTCTGCTCCGCTGCGCTCATCGTGCCAGCTTTGTTGGCGGCATTCTTATCTTTGACCCGGAGCAAGAACTCCATCTGCCGGATTTTCGCGCGCTTTTCATCAACGGCCGCAAGTTCCTCCGCCCAGAACGGCGCGGTGGGGACGGCGGCGACGTTGCCCCTGAACTCCGGCAGCAGCGACGGCGCGGTCATCGCCTCGCGGAAGGAGAGCGTGTTGCCTTTCGCCTTCAAGCCGTCCACGCCGAGCACGCCGATGACGAACGGCATTTTCGGCGCACCCAAATCCTTCCGCACATCGCGGATGAAATCGGCCAGCCACACACTGTATTTGCCATAGTCCCGCGTCTTGCCGTCGGCTTTCATTGGGTAGGTGCCGCCGTCCACGAGGTCGTTGAAACCCTGGAACCAGACGAAGCCGGCAATCTCGTGGCCCGCCGCCGGGTCGTAGGCCGGGCAGACGCGCTTCGGGTCGGCGAGCACCTTTTTCACATGCTCGACCATGTAGCGGTAAAAGCGCCCGGTTTCCTTGGCCTTTGCCGCTTTCTCCGCGGCGATGTCCTTGCCCTGCTTTTGCATCTGCGCGAGCTGCGCCTCGCTGAATTCATAAGGCCCCGCGCTCGGCGGGCGGAACTCCGTGCTCAGGCTCCGGCCGCCCCACGCGGTCTTGATGAGGAGCACCGGCTCCTTCAGCGCGGCGTCCATCGTGAGGCCGAAGGTGAACTCCGGGCCGATCTTTCCGCCGTCCTCCGTCGGCTTGTCGCCTCGGGCACCGAAGCCCGCCGTGAGCTTTCCGATTCCCTCGCCATTCGCGCTGCCGTCGTATCTGCCGGTGAGGTAGGAAATCCACGTGTGGTCGCACACCGCCGGCTTCCCGTCCGTGCCGCGCATCATTTTCAAAAGCGGCGCGGTCGCCGGGTCATCGCCGATGTAGTCGAAGGTCTCGATCCTCGCGTGCCCTTCCATGTTCGACTGCCCGGCGAGGATGAATACCTTGAGCGGCTTGGCGAAGGAGTTCGACGAGAGGATGCACAGCAGCGCTGCGGTTAGGATGACAGTTGATTTCATGGGTGTTTATTCTTGGGAATTCCGTTCTCGGGATTGTAGCTCGGGGCTACTGGATCATTTTCACGAAGGGATGTTTCACGGTGCGGCTATTTGTTTGGATCCGTCTTCCGGGGTGATGCAGTGATGCTGCGGAGTGGCGGATGATCCTTCGCGGCCTCGATGGCCTTGATGGCTTCCTCCACGGCGCCGACACGCCGCTTGTTGAGTTCGCCGCCGGGATACTCCCGGCGCTGGACCTCGGTGTTGAAGCTGGCAATCAATTCCCTCAGCGCTGGGATCTGCGGCTTGGCGGCGGATCCGTAGCTGGTGATCATTTTCATGATCTCGCCCGTGCGGCTCTCGCTGCCATGCCCGCCCTGGGTTTTCGCCAGCCCGACCGCCGCCGCCATCCCTTCTTCGAAGTGATACTTGGTCAGCGCCTTCAAGCCGGCCATACGGATCACATTGTTGAACATGGTGTCCGCCGGACTGGGGCTCTCCACCGCCGCGAGAATGACCGGGGCGAGTTCAATGACATCATCCTCGCTGAGTTGGTTCTTGAAGCAGTGTTCGAGCGTGGCACGGGCCATCCCATCCGGATTGGCGGATACCGCGCGGATGGCCTGGTTGCGCAACTTGGGGTCCACTTTCTTGAGTTCCTCCCTCAGGGGGCCGGAGAAAACGGCGGAGGCCAACTGGCCTTGCGCGATTTGCACGGGGTCTTCCCAACGGATCGGCCACGAGGGTTCCGCCGTCGCCACGAGCGCCTTGAGGATGCTTTCGATGGCCGGCTTGGCGGTCCCGCCCATCTTCTTAACAGCCTCGGCCGCCTTGTAGCGCACCCAGCGGTCCGGGTGGGCGAGTTGTTTGACCAGGACGGTTAGCGCCTCGGGATTCTTGATTAGCCCCAGCGCCTCGCAGGCACCCTGAATCTGATGCGGACTGCCGGTGTCGGCGAGTTTGATGAGTTCGGCCACCATCGCCTTGGACTCGGGGCGCGCGGCCAGTTCCTCCGCCGCCCAGCCGCGGACGATCGGCGACCAGTTGCCGAAGGCTTTGATCAGCTCCGCAGGGGACAACCCGCGCCGATCAAGATCGAAGTGGCCGGCTGCCACGGCTGCGGCGGCATCCGCCTTGTTCAGCCAGACCGAAGAATCCAAATCGCGGCCGGTGATGACGAGTTTCCTCAGTGGCAGCGCGTAGGTGAGCACATAGGTGGCGGCGGGACTCAGGCCACTGTAACTGCTATTTCCATAGTAGGTATTGTCATGCGTCCGCCCGGCTCCGTATTGCTCGCCGCCGTCATAGGTGAACGATCCGTCCGAGCGGCGGACCAGATCGAGGTGCCACGAGGACTTGCGGATGAACGCGGCCGCCGTCTCGGGTCCGCCGACGGCCGCACCGAGGGCGCTCCATAGATAGCTGAATCCCTGGCCGGTGTGACCGTATTCGCGACTGGCGAAACCAGCCGTGGCCATGCGGGCGAAGAACTCCGTCTCCTTCGGCTTGTTACCGATCGCGGCAAACATCACCGCAGTGATGGAATTCTTGCCGTTGTTCTCATGATAGGGCCATGGGGCGTGTTCGCCGTAAGGAATGGCGCCTTTGTCCGTGAAATAGCCAAAGAACCCGGCGGCGCGGAGAATGGCCCGATCAATTTCCGGGTGCTTCATGCCGCATTTTCTGGCGAGCACGATGGCTAGGTTGGCCGGCAGTCCGGCCATGTTCACGGGACCATAGGGTGGCACGGAGCCGTTGAATTCGCCCGCCCTGGTAAGTGCGGCGAAGCCATGGCCGAAGGTGCCATACATGCTCTGACCGCGGGCCAGTTGGAGGGCACTTTTTTCAATCGTGGGCAGCACCTCCTGGTCGCGGGTGACCATGAAGTATTCGCAGAGAAACAGCAGGCGATAGCTCATGTCCCACGTCCTGCCCCAGACGGGTCCCGAGGGTTTCTTGTCAGGATCGAGTTCTTCCTTGGCGAGGCCGTGCGCGAGGTCTCGCAGTTTCGGCAGGTATTCCGGCTTGCCCGTGGCGAGCAGGGCCAGACCTTGGATGGATCCGGTCCAGTTGGGCTCCAGCTTTTCCTTTTCGAGCACCTTGATGGCACCATCGAGGATTCGTTTGGATTTCTCGCAGTTCCATGGCGCGGACTCGCTGTAGGTGCCCATCACGGCGAGCTTCAATGAGAGATCCTGCGTTTTACCTGCGCGCCAAACCGTGAGCTTGAGCACCCCGTCCCGGGCCTTCGTCTCCGCTTCCTGAATCGCCAGTGCGATAGACTTGCGCGCGTCGTCGCTGAACGGTCTGCCATCCACACCGAGAATCACATCGTCCACTTTTACGACCCCGTCGGCAGGTGATGCGGCTCCCACATGGGTGACCAGGATCTGGCGGCTGGCCAAAGTCGTGCGCCCTTGTGCGGCATCGAGATTGTTCGCCGCCTTGGTGTAAATCCAGCCGCGCAGGCCGGTCGCGCCCAGATTGTAGGTGAGCTTGCGGTCCACCGACTGCGTGTCCTTCGTGAGATCGGGGACCTGTGAGAAAAGCGGGCTGGCGAGGCCCATCGCAAGCACGGCCAGCAGGCCGATGGCTTTGGTCGATGCTTTCATTATTAAGGCTCTAGCGGATGCCTGAAATTAACTGACATTTTCCGAGCAACTCCGTCAGCTTAGGCTCAATGGCCTTTGAGGCGACTGCGAGGCGAACCTATTCTTCACACGTTTCATTGCCTGTTGCATTTGATTATTCCTTCCCCTGCTGGATAACGGAGCCGATCCGACGAGCGCGGATCGAGGTGCCACCGTTGCGGGTGAACTTCTCGACCGCACCCACATTCCCCTCCACAACCCAGTAGTTGATGTCGCCAATGCCTGAATTTTTAGGGTCGTTAATATCACTGACGAGCGCCTGCCAAGCATTACTGGTATCCGTCTGTCCCGGCCCCGGTTGTTCCGTGTTCATCTGTTCGATCGAAAACCCGTGCCGGCCGGAAACGGTGACGTGATGGGTGTTGCGGTATGTGCCCACCCGCCCGAAGCGGGAGGCATGATGGGCGAAAGGAAATTCCAGGCCGTTGACATTGGAGGCCACCACGATGTTATCCCCGTCGGTATGTTCGTTGACCAGGATGCCGGTGTGATAGCCGGTCACGACAACATTGCGCAGGATTGTGAGGGCCCCGTTGTTGCAGGCCGGGGTGCTGATGCCAGCCCTGTTGTGGGTAGGCTTGGACGCCTGCACGTTGTAGCGATCGGTGTTGACGAAGACGTTCTCGATCTTGCATTGCACCGCGTTCATTAGATCGATGCCGCCGATACCGGGATTGTCGTAGGTGCGGACGTCAAGGTTCCGCAGGCTCACGTTGACCCCTGAGAACTGCATATACATTTTGTCGGGGAAGTTGGCTGCAGAGATGACAGCCGGCCCCGACACAGACAGGCACTTGATAATCGTGCCATTCTTCGGAAACGGAAACGTGCCGATCGTCCCGAAAACCGGGGTCGGTTCGCTCTCGCCGACGATCTCCACGGTGATCCACTCTTTTGTTCCGGGGATGACAATTCTGCCGAGGTAGATCCCGTCAGGGATAAACATTTTTCCGCCGCCGGCAGCGACCACCGCCTTAAGGCAGGCCGAGAATGCCGCGGTGTTGTCCGTCTTGTCGTCGCCCACCGCCCCGTAGTTCAAAACATTGAATGTTCGCGATTTCACAGTGCCGGCACCTGCCCCGGCCTTCTCGCCTCCGGCGAAAGCGTGCCCGCAGACCAGTGCGAGAACGAGGAGTGTGCTGATGTGTTTCATGGTGGTATTAGAACTTTGGCGCACTTCGGCCTGTGGCATTTGTCAGGTTCTGACGGAAGGGATTACTTCAAAAGGCTCTTCATTCCCTGAGCCAGAGCATCGCCAATCAGAAAGTAGCTTTCCGCATTGCCGAACCAGTGGTGTCCGTGGGTGGGATTGGGCGAGAGTTCCGCCGGGCGTGCGAAGTCGGTAGTCTTGATGAACAGCGCATTCTTGATCTGCTTGGTTCCTTCTTCCTGCGCCTTTCTGAATTCAAACATGGCACCGCTGGTCACCGGTCCTCCATTGCCCAGCTCACCGACCACCACCGGCATGTTGGGCGCCTTGAACTCCTTGCGAAGATCCTTCACCAGATTGACGAGATTCTGCGCATATTCGGGAATGGCCGGCTTGGTCACCATGTCGTTCCACCCCTGTTGCCAGACAAAACCGGCAATCTCGTATTTCTGATCCCCGAGATCCGCCAAGGCCGCGCGAACCTCCTCCACCATTTTCGTGTAATAGGGCCCGACCTGGCCGCCGGAACTTGGCGGCCTGAAGTCAACGAACAGGCTCTTGCCGCCCCAGGCCGTCTTGATCAGAAGCACCGGTTCCTCAAAGTGGTCGCCCATGACAAACCCAAATCCCAGCTCGGGTCCGATGTGACTGCTCCCGCCATAGCCGGTAAATCCAACCGTCAGCCCGCCCTTGCGCACCTTGTCGCCAACCTTGAATGAAATCAGCACGTCGTCCCGGACCACCCATGCGCCTTTCTCGTTCTTCAGTTGCTTCATCTTGTCGGCGCTCTTCGAATTCTTCATCGACCAGACCAGATTGCCTTTGCCGCCGTTGTAGTCCCTCTCTCCATCCATGGACACGACACCCTGACCCTCCATGTTCGACTGCCCGGCGAGGATGAAGACTTTCAGCGGTTTGGCGTGAAGCTGGACGGCGAGGAGGAGCGCAAGGGTGATGATGGCAGTTTTCATGGGTTGGTGAGTGGGTGACTGGGTAACTGGCTCCGTGCGGTGGCGCGGTGACCGGTGCTGGTTTCCCCGCAGTCTGAGTGGCGCGGGTTTGAATTGAAAGCATCAGCTCATTTCGCAGCACGTCTCTTGAAATTGGGGGGATCCACCAAGGCCGGCGTCGCGGTGCTGGCTTCGATGCCGGCGACGGCCTGGTCGAACTGCTTCAAATGGTCCGCGGGCGCTTTTTTCACTTTCGCGAGATAGGCGCGCATTTCCCGAAGCTTGGGCAGCAGCGGCTTGGCGTGGGCACCGTAGCGCTGGAGATAGGCGAGGCAGTCTTTGGCGCGGTTTTTTTCACCCCAGCGGTTGGGTTCGATGACCGCGACGCAGAGCGCCATGCCTTCGCGGATGCGCAGGCGCGAGAGCAAATCGAGGCCGGCAAGGCGGACGCCGTCGGCGAACATCTCATTGCTCGGCGCGAGGGGTTGGATGGCTTTGACGATGTCCGGCAGCAGGGCGACGAGATCCTCGTCGGTGAGCTTGTTGAAGGTCTTCGCTGCGGTGCCGCGGGCGATGCTGTCCTCGTGGTTCAACAGCGACTGGAGGGCGGGATAAAGTTGCGCCCGGTCCACACCTTCGAGCGAAGCTTCGAGGATGCTCTGCGGCGCGCGCACGCCGGGGTAATGGGTGAACAGCGCGAGGCTGGCGGAGAGCGCGGCGTGGCGCCGCGGGTCGGCGGGATTGGTGCGGACCGTCAGCGCGAGCAGGTCGCTGACGCAGGCTTTGCGCACCTCGGGACTGAGCGCGGGAATGGCCTCGGCGGCGAGGCATTGCAGCCACGGGTCAGTGTCTTTGAGCGCGGCGCGCAGTTGTGGTGCGGCGGCATCGGCGCGTTTGCCGAGCGCACCAAGGGCCTCGCAGGCCCCGTAGCGGGCGTCGCGCTGATTGCCGGCGAGCATTTGCAGCAGCGCAGGAAGGAAATCTCCGTCGCGTTTTCCGAGCGCGGCCGCGGAGCGTTTGCGCACGAACGGAGACCAGTTGGCGAGTCCGGCGAGCAGTTGTTCCGGTGAGCGTTGTTCGTAGCGATTCTCGTCGCCGCGGAAGGCGAAATCGCGGCCGGCGGCGATGACCTCGGCGACTTGCGCGGCTTCGAGCGGCGGCGTGGTGAAGGGCTTTCTGCCGGTGAGGCGCAGGCTTTTCAGCGGCAGCGCATAAGCGATGAGATGGCTGCCGGTGCAGTCCCAGTGGGTGTATTTGTGATGCTCCTCGGCGCCTTCGGGCGAGGGCTGATAAAGGAAGCGGCTGCTCCCGTCGCGAGCCAGATCGTAATACCAAGACTGTTCCTTCAGGTAGGCGCCGGTGGCCAGCGGGCCGCCGCGGGCGACGCCATGGAGCGCCCAGAGGTAGTTGAAGAAGTTGCCGGTGTGACCACGCTCGCGCTCGCTGTAGGCGGCGGTGGACATTTTGGCGAAAAACTCCGCTGCTTCGCGGTCGCCGAGCAGGTCAAAGAGCACGGCGGCCGCGGCGCATTTGCCGTTGTCCTCATGCGCGGGGTAGGGCCGGTGATCTCCATACGGGATGCCGCCTTTGTTCACCCACCAGCGCAGAAACGCGGCGGCCTTTGTGATGGCGCGGTCGAGATCGGGATCGCTCACGCCGGCCTCGCGTGCGAGCACCATGCCGATGGTGAGGCTGAGGCCGGGCTGATTCATGCAGCCGTAGCCTTCCAGATTTCCGCCCGGCTCGGCAAAGCGATGTCCCCAGGTGCCCACGCGGCTCTGGCCGCGCGCGGTCTCGAGCGCGAGACGCTTGAGGCCGGGCATCACCGATTGGTCGCCGGTGGCGACGACGTATTCGCCGAGGAAGGTCATCAGGTAGCCGTAATACCAGGACAAGTATCCGCTGGTCGTGAAGTCCGCGGCCCACCTCGCCTCGGGTTGGATCATCGGCAGGTGCCGCCGGTCGCCGCCGGCGAGCAGGGCGAGCGCGTTGAGCGAGCGCGAAATGGGATTCATCCCGCGGCTGTAATCCGGCGCGGCCATGCGCTGTGCGAGCGAGGCGCAGCCGAGTTCGAGGATGCGTTTTGATTTGGGGCAATCGTAGGGCGCGGTGGCGCTGTAGCTGCCGAGCACGGGCAGTTTGATTTCCACCGCTTCCGTTTTGCCGGCACGCCAGCGCCGCACGCGCAACGTGCCGTCTGCCGATTCCGCAGCCGTGATGGCATTGGCGAACTGCACGCGGGCATCGTCGGTGAAGCTCGCGCCGTTCACGCCGAGGATAACGTCATTCTTCAACAGGCTGCCCGCGGCCGGAGAACCGGCGGCAACCTCGGTGATCAAAATCTGTCTCGCCGCGCGAGAGTGGCCGTTCGCGGTGTGATACCAGCCCCGCGCACCGGTGGGGCCGAGCGTCCAGTCGTCCTTGCCGGCCGGTTTGTCGCCGCGCGTGAAGTCGGGGATCGCCGCTGATGGTTCCTTGCCCGCAGCCAAGGCAGGGAACGGCGCGGCGATGATTACGGCGAGGGTGCAAGCAATGAGCGTGGTCTTCATCTGATGGCAGCAAGGTTACTTTCTGGCGTTGGCTTTTCTCCCCGGCGCGGCGGCACGCGGATAGCGGATGACTTCGACATCGTTCTTCTGCAACGCGCCGGGCGTGCTGCGGCCGTCGGTGATGAGTTTCTCCAGCAGCGCTTTCATCTCGGCGACTTTCTCAGGCATGGCGGCGGCGAGGTTCTTCGTTTCCCCGAGATCGTCCGCGAGGTTGTAGAGCTGCACGGGCTGCGATTGATCGCCGCCGGTGCCCCAACCGCCGGAGCCGGGTGCGGGGATGTATTTCCAAGAACCGCGGCGCAACGCGGGCGTGCCCTGGCTGGATGCGCTCACGGCATTCTCGCGGATGGGTTTGTCGTTGCCTTTGAGCAAGGGCATGAGGCTGAAGCTGTCCTCGCCGGCGGTGTCGGGAAGCTTCACGCCAAAAACATCGGCGAAGGTGCGGAGGAAGTCGGCTTGATACACAAGCTGGTTGCACACACCGCCCGCCTTCACCACACCGGGCCAGCGCACGATGAAGGGCACGCGATGCCCGCCTTCCCACGCATCCGCCTTGTAGCCGCGCAACGGGCCGCTCGGATAGTGGCCCATCTGTTCGAGGTCCTTCACGCCGATGTACGGCGCGCAGCCGTTGTCGGAAGTGAAGATGACGAGCGTGTTCTCCGCTGCGCCGCTTTTCTCCAGCGCATCAAGCACGCGGCCCACGACGGCATCCGTCTCCATCACGAAATCGGCGAAGGGATTGAGGCGGCTCTTGTCTTTCCACTCTGGATTCACCGCGAGCGGCGTGTGCGGCGAGGTGAGGGGCAGGTAAACGAGGAAGGGCTCCTTCTTTTCCGCAGCCTCATTGATGAACTGAATCGTGCGGGTGCCGAGCGTCGGCATAATGCCTTCGAGTTTCCAATCCTTGAGCGCCGGGCCTTGCTGGCTCGCCTGGTTTTTCACCATGTATTCGCGCGGCAAGAACTCCGTGGGAATGCCCAGCGTGCGATCGTTCTCGATGAAACAAAACGGCGGCCAGTTGGGAACGTCCGTCCCGAAGTAGAGATCGAAGCCGCGCGTGCTGGGGCCGCCCGCGATGGGCTTCGAGAAAATGTCACGCCACGCCGCGATCTGCTGCTCGGTGGCGACGGCTCCGGCCGCGGCGGCTTTCTTGTTGGCCTTGCTCGCTTCATCGTCCGGCTGCTTCGTCGGCGAGAGCAACGGACGCTGCTCCTTCGTGACGGGCCAGTCCCAGCCGAGATGCCATTTGCCGATGCACGCGGTGCGATAGCCCTGCTGCTTCGCCAGCGTGGCGATGGTCATGCGGTCCGGCGCGATCAGCGGCTCGCCAAACACTCCGACGATGCCGCCCTGCAATCGCGTGCGCCAATGATACCGCCCCGTGAGCAACGTGTAGCGCGACGGCGAGCACACGCCCGAGGACGAATGCCCGTCCGTGAAGCGCATCCCCTGCGCCGCGAGCTTGTCGATGTGCGGCGTGGGAATTTTCCCGCGCTGCGGATTGTTGCACTGGACATCGCCGTAGCCGAGGTCGTCGGCGAGGATGACGAGGATGTTGGGCTTGGTGTCGGCGGCGAACAGTGTTGCGCACGGCAACAACAGCAAAGAGGCGACGAGAGCGGCTTTCATAGTGTGAAATGAGCGGATTCTGAATTGCAGAAGCGGACATCCTTGCAGCCGAGGTCGCCGGTGAACATGAGAACGTTGGAGGTGCCAGCGCCAACAGCAGCTTCGCAGCAGAGAAATGTGGGCACAACGAATGAGACCGCCGCGGTTGGCTTCATCGCGCCCGGGTTTTTGCAAAGGCCGTCATCACTTCCGGTCAGGAGGGCGGTAAAAGTTCTGCGCATTTTGATGGAAGAGCTTGGCGGAAGCCGCGGGGCCTTTGCTGTCGAAGTAGGCGCGGGTGAGGCGGAGGACGGCGGCGTAGTCGGCGGTTTGTTCTGACACGGGCCAGTCGCTGCCGTAGATGAGCCGGTCTTCGCCGAAGCTCGCGAAGGCGAGGTCGAGCACTTCGGTGTAGGCGGCGAGGTCTTGCGGGGCGGGCTGCTTTTCCCAGCGGCCAAAAAGCGCGGAGACTTTGCAGCGGACGTTGGGCTGTTTCGCGACGGCGCGAAATTGCGCGACCCATTCGGGCGCGAGCGGCTTGCCGTCGAGTTTCACGCCGCCGAGGTGGTCCAGAATGATGCGCAGCTCCGGCACGCGGCGGGCGATTTCGGCGACTTCTTCGAGGCGGTAGCTGCCGAGGAGAAAATCAACCGTGCGGCCTTTCTGCGCGGTGAGCCGCAGGTCGGCGAAGAACGCATCGCTGAGTTTTTCCTGATACCGCCCGGAGAGCCGGTAGCCAACGTAGCGCGGGTTTTCGCAGAGCTTCGCGAAGAGCGGTTTGAAAGCGGGCGTGCCGATGACTTCCGAGAGATTGCCGACGATGCCGCGGTAGAGTCGCGGATTGTGCGCGGTGAGGTCGAGGTTCCACTGATTGTCCGGCAGGCTCTGGCCGGCCTGGACGACGATCACGCCCCCAACGGAGTTCGAGTGCGCAACCGGCTCATGATCCGGTGGAAGGAAATTCCGATTGAGCACCTTGTCGTCCTTTTTTATCCACCTGAGACCCGCCGGGCGGCTGATGTCCCACAGATGCACATGCGAGTCGATGATCTTGAATCCGGAAGGCTGCTCCGCGTAGCCAGTCACAGCCAAGGAAAGCCAGCAGGCAAGCAATCGAATCCAGCGGAGATTGGGGACCGGGAGCATGGAATTCAGATCAACCGAGCAGTTCGGTCATTTCCCCGGTGCTGTCGGCGAATTTTTCCGTGGGCACACCAACGGCGTTGAGCATCGAGACGAAGAGGTTTGCCAGCGGCACCTTCTTGGCCCCTTCAAAGGCGTGCAGACGTCCGTGCTTGAAGCCGAGGGCGTTGCCGCCGGCGAGATGAATTGGGTAATTTTTTGTGCTGTGTGAGCCGTGCGGATGGGCGGAGCCCCACAGCACAACGGTGCGGTCGAGCAGGTTGCCTTCGCCTTCCTTCGTGTCGTGCAGACGTTGCAGGAAATAAGCGTGCTGCTGGGCGCGCCAGTGGTCCCAGTGGCCGGATTCGACGGGGCGCTTGTGGGCGAGGTCGTGCGTGGCGCCTTTGTAACCGAGGGCGTAGGTGGCGTAGTTCCACATTTCGCTCGTCTGCGATTGCTCGCTTTCCAGCATCAGCGAGGCATAGCGCGTGGAATCCGTCTGGAAGGCGAGAAACAGCAGATCATACAGGCAGCGGATATATTCCTGCGCCGCCTTAAAAGGCACTTCGAGATTCAGCCCTTTGGCATCCACATTGGGCAGCGGTTCGTGGGTCCACTGGCTGGTGCGTTCGACGCTTTTCTCGATGGAACGAACCGCGTCCAGATACTCCCCCATCTTCGTCTGGTCCGCCTTGCCGAGCCGCCGATTCAGGCTCTTGGACTGTTCCAGCATCAAATCAAGCACGCTGGCATCGCGTTTGAGTCGGGCACGGATCTGCTCAACACTGGTGGTGCCATACGGCTGGAACATCCGGTTGAAAATTTCCTGCGGCTTCTGCAGCGCGGGAATTGGCCGGCCCGGCCCGTAATGCGAGAGGGTCTTGCAGCTTCCGTAGGAGCCGGTGCCGCCCTCGGTGCCGAGAACGAGCGACGCATACCGGGTCTGATGTCCGTTGATCTTGGCGGCAAGTTGGTCGAGCGAGATGTTGTTGGTCTTCTCGCTGCCAGACATGTTCGCTCCCGTGGCAAAGACATCGCCGCTGCTGTGTCCGCCAAGCCCGTAGCCGCCCGCGTGGTCGAGGCCGCGCAGGTAGCTGACGTAATTCTTAAGCGGCTCAAATGGCGCGGCGGACTTGTTGAAAGTCAAAGGCCCCGGATGGGCGCAGGGCCACCAGTTCCAATCGTGATGCGGTTTGCCAGGCATCGGGACGCCGTCGGTGGATTCCGGCATGTAGGCGCCGTAGGCAAAATAGCTCACCACCATCCGCTTCGGGAGTTCCTGGCCGGCCACGGACTTTGCCCAGCCCATGCTCTCGAGCAATGGCAACGCCAAAGCCATGCCGCTGCCACGGAGAAATTCACGGCGGTTGAGATGCCAGGATTTTTGTTTCATACCATTGTGTCCCGTAGTGTTCGGTCAGTGCCTTAGAAGGATCAACGTCGCCCGCGAAAAGTCTCGCTCTGACAGATCGCTGCAATCACGTCCTGAAAGCGGTAGGAATTCTTCCTGGTTTGATTGCACAGGTCGGCGACGGCGGATTGATCCCGATAGCTTAGCGCTCGCCCGATGGCGTAGCTTAGGAGTCTCTTCGTCACATTTGCGGCGATGTCATCCTGGCGCTCCTTCTGGAGATAGGCCTTGAGTTCCTCCATGCCGTCAATCTTCGGCCCGCGCGGGACCTGCGCATCGGCCTCCACCTGCACCGTGTTGATGGTCTTGAGGTAGGTCTCGTAGCCCGCCAGATCCTTGTCGGATTTTTCGTTGAATCCCCTGACCCGGGTGCCTGCCTTTGGAACCATCGGCTGAAATTTGCCGACAGCGTTGTATTTTTCAAAAGGGATGCCCCACGGGTCGAGGCTGGCATGACACACGTTGCAGCTTTCCTGCTTCCGGTGCTGGCGCAGCAGATCTTTGATGGTGATGGCTTTTGCCGCCGCATCACCGGCGGAGTCCGACAGGGCCGGCACCTCGGCGGGCGGCGGCCGGACTTCCTCGCCGAGAATCGCCTCCCGCAGCCAGACCGCGCGGTAGATCGGATGCGGCGCCGAACCCGTCGAGTTTCCAATCAAGATCGAGCCCTGGGTAAGCAACCCGCCCAACCGGTGCTCGGGCTGGACCGGCACCGGGCGAAGCTCATTCCCCTGCACGCCGGGCACGCCGTAATGCGCCGCGAGCGGCTGATTTAGAAATGCGAAATCCGAATTCACGATGGCCAGAACGCTCACGTTGCGTTTGATCAACTCCGCGATGAAGCCAACGGTCTCATGGTGCATGAAATCGCGAATCGTCGGCAGGAATGACACCTCCTGCCCCCTTCGCTCCCCCACGTGGACCAGGTAGAGGAAGCGCGGAAAAAGATCCCGGTTGATGCTCACCGTCTTCAGCTTCGCGAGACCGAGCCATTGGGTCGTGAAGTTATTGATGAAATCGCCCGAACGCTTGTCCGCCAGCAGCCGCCGAACTTGCTCCGCAATCACCGCCGGATCATCAAGCCGCCCCTGCGCGGCCAGAGTAACAAGGATGTCGTCCGGCATGCTTCCCCACAGAAAATAAGACAGCTTCGACGCGAGTTCATATTGCCGGGTCGCCACTCCGTTTTCTGCGACCGTGTGATACAGGAACTGCGGCGAAACTAAGACCAGCGCCAAAGTTTCCCGCATCACCTCTTCCAGCGTTCCAAAATCCGCCGCCAGCGCATTGTAGATTTTAACGAACCGATCGAGTTCGTCCGTTATCACCGGTCTGCGATAGGCGCGGGACATGAATCGCTTGAGCACTTCGCGGACATAGGCGGCAGGGTCTGTCTTGCGCAGCGGGGAGTCGAACAGGATCCGCGTGTGATGCTCCGGTGGCCAGACGTCGGCGACGGGCGCCTCGAACTCGATCGACTCAAGGAGGATGCGGGGCGCTTCGCGCTTCCACGAGTCGTCAAAAGCGCTCTTGCGGTGGTCGTTGAGTTCGCCGTTGTCGAAAACATTCTGGCAATGGATTAGGATTTTTGGCGGTTGCTGGCCTTTGGTGGTGATCTCGCCAGGCTCAATCGGGATGTTCTCGATTCGCCCGCGGAACTCAAAGTCCCGAACCTGACCTGGATCGTCTCGCAGGTGCACCGTGCCCACCGGCTCATACACCCCGGAGCCAGCGTCGCCCCTTAGCGATGTTCCCATGACCAGCCGCAGCGGGACCTCCTTTTCGCCGGGAGGCAGGATGGCCGAAGCCTTCACACGAATCTTGAACTCACCCGTCTTCGGCCAGTCCTTCAAACCAATGCTCTGCCCCCCCTGACCGGGCCCCGCATAAACGCCGATCTCGACACCCAGTTCGCCCGCCTTAGCTCCGCCCTTCTTGCCGGGCGCGAGGGATTTCGCGGTGCGGTGAATCTTCGGCTCACCGGGATCGACGATCGCACTCGCCATGGCCCGCCGGGCGCACTCGAGATAACGCTCCATCTGCTCGGGCCCGATCAGCATGAACTCCGCCGTGTTGTTGAAGTGGTAGGGCTTCACCGGGTCTTCGGGCAGGCTGTGGATGAATTTCAACTCGAACCCGAGCATGTCCCGCATCGTGTTCTGATATTCGAAATTCGTCAGCCGGCGGGTCGTGGGGACCGCGGCTTCCGGTGGCGCGTGCTTCGCGTAATCGCGAAGCCCCGTCTCGATCCAGTTGATCACCGCCTTGCGTTCCGCATCGCCCGGCTGTTTCTCCGCCTCGGGAGGCATCTCGCCGTTCTTGAGCATCTGCAAAATTTTTTCCCAGCGCTCCAGTTCATGCCCCGCGGCCAGCTTGCCATCGAGATCATGAATTGTGACCTTGCCCTTGCTCTTCTCCGGCCCGTGGCAGCGGATGCAGTAGGTTTGAAAAAAAGCGTCCTGCGCGTGCCGTGGCTGGATCGTCGTCACCGGAATCTCCGCCGCGCGCAGGCGCAACGAGCACGCCAGCACCGCAAGCGCGGTCGTGACTTCCAGAAGGAGCCGTGCCGCGGCGTTCATGACCAGTTCCGGTTCATATATCAGGCGAGGAACTGCTTGATGGGGCCGGTCTGCTCGATCTTCAGGCCGAGGTCGGGGTCGCCGTAGTGTTTGATGGGATTGCCGTAGGCGTTGAGGATGGTGGTGTAGAAGTTGCCGAGCGTCTTGTGGCCGGGGGTGCCCCAGTAGGGCAGGCGGATGTAGCTGCTGCCGAGCTTGAGTTTGCTGTTCGCGCCGGAGAGGACGATGAACGGGAACTCCGTGCCTTGGGCGTGGTGCGTTTCGCCGCTGTTGGGGAAATAGAAAATCATCGTGTTGTCGAACATCGTGCCTTTGCCCTCGGGCACGCTTTTGAGGCGGGCGACGATTTTTTCCATGACCTTCATGTGGTGCAGCTCGGTGCGGTGGCGAATTTCCACAGCCTCGATGCCGCCGATGACTTTACCGTGCCCGACGTCGTGCATGTTCACGTTTTCGCCTTCGATGCCGGGGATGCCGGTGTAGTGGTGGCCGAGTTCATCCACGGTGAAGGAGACGACGTTCGTGAGGCCGGAGATGAGCGAGGCGAGGAGCACTTCGGCGTGGCCCATCTGGCGGTCGAGGGTGGTCATTTTTTCCGCGAGGTATTTGCTGTCGAGCTTCGGCACGTGGCGGCGCACGGTGTCGGCCATGAGGTCGATTTTCCGATTGCGCTCGCGGATGTCATCAATGGAGCCGGCGTAGTTGCCGACCTTGCGCTGCTCGATGCCCGCGAGCTGGCGCGCGAGTTCCGTCTCGTGGCCGGCGACGAACTCCAGCACCTTGCGCTGGAGCTGATATTGCACCTGGCCGGTTTTGTCCGCGGCGACGGATTTGAAAATCTCCTCCACCGCGATTGTCGGCGAGCCGAAGGCGTAGTTCGGCTGCTGCGGGCCGCGCGCGGAAAAACCCTTCGCGATGCCATCGAGACTGCCGCGCGCATTGCCGCCGTCGGTGGGGAAGCACGCCAGCTCGATGTGCTCCATCGGCGACGGGAAAAGGCGCGCCAGCTCGAAGTCCACGGTGGCCCACTTGATGGAGCTGGGTCGTTCGTTTGCCTTATAGACGCCGAGCGAGGAGCACCACGAGTGATGGCCCACGGTGCACATTTTTCCGGAGAGTCCCTGGATGATGGTCAGGTTTTTCTTGTGCGCCTCCAGCGGCCCCATCCAATCGGGGAGCTGGTGCTTGTCGAGGTCCACCTCGAACGCGTCGTTGCGCTTCTCCTTCTCCTGCTCCGCAGCGCCGAGCGTCGGCGGCACGCAGACTCTTGGGAAAAGGCCGTTGCCGCGGTGCATGAAAATGAAACGCATCGGCGTGGCGCGGCCCAACAGCGGCACGGTCTGCGCGGCGGAAAGCCGCGGCAGGAAGCCGGGCAGCGAAAGTCCGCCGAGCGCGAGGAAGGCGTTTTTGAAGAAGTCTCTGCGATGTTGCATGGGAGTGTGTATTGCAGCCGGGCGGATTTTGCACGGTCATTTCCCTCGGGGGGCGCGTAGTCTGCAAAACAGGCCATTTCCTTCGGGTGCCTGCCCGGGTTGCGGTCATGCCTGCCGTACCAGCTCCATCGCCGCTGGCAGTCCCATCGCCTCCACGCCGTTTCCCATCGGGAAACCTTCCGCGCCCGGAAAAACCAGGAACTTTTTCTCCGGTGCGAGGTCTTTGCAGGCTTCGTGGAAACCGCGCGCCAACACGGGAGCCTTGCTCCTTTTGAACTCAAACACCCAGCGACGCCCCGGCTTGAGCTCCAGCACCAAGTCCACCTCCGCGCCCGCGCCGGTGCGGTAGAAGAACGCCTCGCTCCCCGCCGGAGCCACCGCAAGCAGCGACTCCAGCGCCCAGCCTTCCCAGCTCATCCCGGCGACGGGATGGCCCAGCAGATCATCCACGGTGCCCAGCCCGAGCAGCGCGTGGACAAGCCCGCTGTCGCGCACATACACCTTCGGCGAACGCACGAGCCGCTTCCCGGTGTTCACCGCCCACGGCGCGAGCCGCCGCACCAGCAGCAGGTCACAGAGCAGATCGAGATAGCGCCCCACCGTCTGCCCGCTCACGCCCAGCGCCGCCGCGAGTTTTGCCGCGTTGATGCAGCCACCCTGCTCATGCGCCAGCATCGTCCAGAAACGCCGCAGCGTCTCCGTCGGCACCCGCGGGCCGAGCTGCGGGATGTCGCGCTCCAGGTACGTGCGGATAAATGCCCGCCGCCATTCCAGTGACGCCGCATCGTTCTTGGCCAGAAAGCTCGGCGGGAATCCCCCGCGCACCCACAAACGGTCCGCCGTCTCCGGCCCTGTCTCGCCGACGTGCAGCGGCCCCAGCTCCGAGTAAATGATCCGCCCGGCGAGGCTCTCCGATGACTGCTGGAGCAGGTCGAGCGACGCCGAGCCGAGCAGCAAAAAGCGCCCGTTGCCCCGCCCCTTACGCCGCCCGCGGTCAATCACCCCGCGCAATGCCGCGAACAGCCCCGGCACCCGCTGCACCTCATCGAGCACCACCAGCTTGTCCTCGTGTCGGCTCAGAAACTCCGTGGGCTCGGCCAGCTTGGCCCGGTCGTCCGGCGACTCCATGTCGAGGTACAGCGAGGGCCGGTTCTCGCACAGCGCCAGCGCCAATGTCGTCTTCCCTGCCTGCCGGGGCCCAAGCAAGCCGACTGCCGGATGGCGGGTCAGCAAATCAGCGATAACGGCGTCTAGGTCGCGGGCGATCATCCGTGCTGTTATTCCACGTCATGGAAGAATTGCGAGAATGTAATTGCGGGTTTCGCTCCCCAAAATGCCTTGGTTTTTCGGGGGACGGTGGTTTCGCGGAGAATTCCAACCCCTTCTATTTTCGGTAGAGAAACGAGTCGGAAGTGAGCAGCGAGACGACGACGGCGCGGAAGCTGCCGCCGCTTTGCACGTAGGCTTTGTCGGCTTCGATGAGCGTGCGCGAGTCGGAGAGCATTTCATTTCGTCCCATGAAAAAGCGGAACGCATGGCGGATGAACGACTGGCGGACGCGCGGGGATTTCGCGAGGCGGTCAATGAGTTCGAAGGCGTCCTTCACCTCGCCGTCGAGCGTGGACACGCCGGTGCTGTCGAGCGCGCCGCGCGGATTCACGGGCAGCGTTTTGTAAACGGGGAGGTCGGTTTTCCGACCGGGCGTTTGGCCCACGATATTTTCGGGATGCTCCAGCGCCTCCTGCGTGCGGAAGCGGCCAAAATCATCGAACTGCTCGAACGGCAGTCCGAGCGGGTTCATGTATTGGTGGCACTTGATGCACTGCTGCGCGGAAGTCACGGAATCGAGGCGCTCGCGCAGGGTCTTGTGGTGGTCTTCGGGAACCTTCGCGTCCACCGTGATGGGCACATCTGGCACGCGGCCCGCGAGGAGTTTTTCGCGAATCCAGCGGCCCCGGCGCACGGGGTCGGTTTCCGTGTTCAGCGAATGCGCGATGAGCCACGCGGGATGCGTGAGGATGCCTTTGCGGTGTTCGATTTTGAACGGCTGCTCCAGCGGGTAGTCCCAGAACGCCGCGGGCTCCGGGCCTTTGAACCTGGCGCGCTCCACCTCGTCATAGCGCCCGCGCAGCGGCGTCGGCGGAAGGTTGTAAAAGGGCGAGTGGTTGATGTAGTAGCCGTGCGCGGTGGGGATGGTGGTGAACGGCGTGATGCCTTTGTCGAAGTAGTCGCTGAAAAACCACATGTGCCGGAGGAACTCGCGCTTTTGGTGCGGGCCGTTCTTGGGGAACTGGAGAGTCTTACTCGCCATCAGCAGCGGGAGATTTTCCGCCATGACCTTGTCTGGCTCGGTCTTCCATTTCGTGTCCTTGAGCGCGGCCCAGATTTTTTTCCACTCGGCGATGATGCGGCGTCCCTCGTCGGGAGTCCTGTTGTAATAGACGATGAACTCGTCAGTGGTGAGCAGCGTGGCGAAAACATCGCGGTCCCTTTGCAGGATGTGATCCACCACACGGTCGGCTTCGTTCACGAGGAAGCCGGGAGTCCCCGCCGTGCCGCGGTCGGGATTTTGGTAGATGCCGAGGCCGCGCTCCGGGTCTTTGAAAACGCGCGTCGCCATCGGGTAGCCGAAGAACTCGCGGAAGAAGCGGTTGATGCGCGGGTGCGAGGTCACTTGGGCCTGCATGTTTTTCCCGTCGAGGGCGGGATCGATCTTACCTGCGTAGTAGGTTTTGTCGTCGAGCAGGCGCAGCGCCTCGCGTTTGTAGTCCTCACGCGTCGAGAGCCGTCCCCGCTCGGCGGCTTCGAGCAACTTCGCATCCGGCCCGCGGTCGCCGAGCGCGTAGGAAATCGCGTAGGCTCCCTCGCGGGGTGCAAGCATCTTCCTCCCATGCGCGTCGGCCGGGCCCGCGCCGAACTCTAGGCGGTAGAGAAACTCCGACTCGAGCAGCACCGACAGCAGCATCTGCCGCAGCCCTTCCGTGTTGCCGCCAATCGCGATGGCGTCGCGCGTAAGCTTCGCATACTTCGCCAGCTCCGCCTCGCTCGGCGCGCGTTGCAGCACGCTGGTAAATTGCGCCCGCACCGCGTCGGTGATTTCCGCATCCGTTGGCGCGGATTTTTTCAGCACGATCGCATCGAACGCCGCCGGATAACTTTTCGGCACCCAGCGGTCCTGCTTGTTCGGCAAATCCTCGGCCTTCAACTCGCCGTTCTTCACGCGCGCGCCGAGCACCTGCTTCCGCGAAATCCAGTCCGCGTTCGCGAGCATCACCAGCAGCGTGCCGCCATCGAGCGAGTCGTTGTCGTAATAGCGAACGCCTGCCCCCTCCGGCAGCACGAAGGGATTCGCCACGCCGTAGAGCTGCTGCGGACGTCCGAACCCCATCGGCCCGAAAATATCGTTCGCCCGCTGCGAGAAAATCTGCGGACTCACCAGCCACCGCCGCGCGGGCGTGTAAGGCGCGTCCGTAATCTCGCCGCTGAACAGCCGGTCGTGGTCCACGTAGTTCCCGTAGGCCGGGAGACGCAGCTTGTCCTCCAGCGTCGAGGCATTGTGGACGCGCAACTCGCCGCCAATCCAATCCAGCAAGGCCTTCCGCTCCGCCGCCGTGGGCTGCGACTTGCGGCTCTTCGGCGGCATGAAGCCGAGGTAAGCCTGCTCCTGCATCCGGTTCAGCAAAGACAGCCGCTCCGCGAGCGGCATCGCACCGAGTTTGTCAAAACGCACGTCTCCTTTCTGGCTGTCCTCGCCGTGGCAGGAGGAACAGTGGCTCTCGAGCAACGCCGCCGCCGTCGGCGTGATGCGGTAGGCGTTCTGCGGCTGCGCAAAAAGCGATTCCGCCCCGCAGATGAGCGCAGCGAGGCATAGGAAAGCGGCGGTGGGCTTTGTCATTGTTCCCGTGGAATGAGTGATGGGCTGCACATGCGTGATGGGAGCCTGACGTCACAATCACCGCGTCTCAATGACGAATGCCGGGCGCGACAGCACGCCCTTGGAGCGCGAGCCGTAGTGGTCGGAGCGCCAGAAGTTCTTCAAATCATCGGCAGTGATTAGTTGGAGGCCGGGCGTGGCGACGGCGGGATTGCAGAGGATGTAAAGGTTCTCGTCAGCGAGATAGCCGCACACGCTCAACGTGTGGCCCGCGGAGCCGCCGGGGTATTGCGGGCCGATGTATTTGAAGTCCACGACGACGGGCCGGCCAGCGTCGAGTTCGCGCTTCAACATCGTGGTGGCTTCGGCGAAGCCCGCGTCGTCCGGCGTGTAGGTGACGAGCTTCCAGCGCTGGCCGATTTTCGCGGAGGCATCGAGCAGGTGCCACCAGTCGGTACCGGTGCCGAGCGGCGACGGGCAGAGTTTTTTGAAATCCCACCCGCCGATGGTGCCGCCCTGAAATCGAGCAAACGTGGCGCACGCGGTCGAGCCGCAGTTGTTGTAGCCCTGGTGAATGTGCGGCATCTGCACGAATGCAAATTTGCCGGGTTCGTTTTTGCGGCGGCGGTAGTCGGCGAGCTTCAAAAGATCGGCGCCCTGCTGGGCGGAGGCGTTGCCGGACGGCTGCGCGGGATGTCCCGTCGCGCTGGTCGCGTGAAGCTTCGAGGCCTTCGTCCAGTTGGTTTTCGCGGCGTCGAGTTCGCCGGCCTGAAATTGCATCTCGCCGAGCACGATGAGGCCGGAAGGGTCATTCAGTTCCGCCGCGCGTTCGGCCAGTTTTCGCGCGAGCACCGCATCTGCTGCGACGCCTTCGCCGGAGCGATACGCCATCGCTGCAGTCGAGGCCGCGCGCCCGTGTCCGCGCTCCGCCGCTTTTTTCCACCACTCCAGCGCCTTCGGGATGTCCTGCTCCGTGCCCTGCGCCCCGAAGTAGCATTGGCCGAGGTTGAAGGCCGCCTGAGCCGAGTCATTCGCCGCCGCTTTGAAATAGCCGAACGCAATGCCCGGATTGCGCTTCACCACCGCGCCGCGGAGATACGCGAAGCCGACAAAATCCATCGCGTCCGTATTGCCGCTGTCCGCCGCGCGATGCGCCCACTTCATGGCTTCCGCGTCATCCTTGGTCACGCCCTTTCCGTCGCGGTAGCGAACGGCCAGATCGGCCTGCGCGCGGGCGTCGCCTTTCGCCGCCTTGGCGAGCAAGTCACTCACCAATTGCGTGTCGTCCGCGCGCACCGGCGTCACGACCAGAAGGAAAGCAGGGATAAAGGGATGAAAGCCACCAGTAAGCGTGATTGCCAAGGATAGGACGGGGTAGCTGAGTATTTTCATGGTGTTGCTTGTGCGGGTCACTTCAGGGTCTCTTTTCCCAAACCAATCAGAGCCTCAGCCAATGCCTTGCCGATTTGGCTGTAGGTCTTGGCCGAGCCCAAATAATGGTAACCCGCATTGGACTTGTTGCGGCGCAGGTACTCCTGTTCTTCCGGGGTATAAATGATGTCCGTCATTTTCTTCTTAAGTTCTTCGCGCTTCGCTCTGGCATCTTTTCCGGAGGCCGCTTCGTATTCTGCCTGGAGGGGGGCAAGCTTCTTGCGCAGGTCGGCGTACTTACCTTGCTGCACGTGCCGTGCGCCCTTCGGACTCGTCAAAGAGCCTCGAACGTCAAGCTCTCCCAGCTTCTCATCCCAGAAGTCGGCCGTATTCACGGCCTTGACGGTGCCCTTGAACTCGTCCATCCCGGCGGGCGCAGCCATCGCCTTGCGGAAGAGCATGGTATTTTCACCCGGTGATTTACCGCCAACACCCAGAACCCCGATCGCGAAAGGCAGGTTCGGCACAGAAAGATCCTTGCGGACGTCCCGAATAAAACCCGCCAGGAGTCGGCCGTATTCCGAATAGTCCTTGCCCGCCTTCCTGCCACCGTTTGGATCGATCGGCGGATAAGGCCCGACCAGGTCATTGAAGCCCTGGAACCAGGCGAACCCGGCAATCTCGTACCCCGCCTTCGGGTCGTATGCCGGGCAATACTTGCGCGGATCTGCCAACACCTTTTTCACATGCTCCACCATCATCCGATAGTAGCGTCCGCTCTTCTCCTTCTGGACGGTCAACTCCTCTTCCAGCTTGTTTTCCGCCTTCAGTTTTTCGACCTTGTCGGCCGGCAACGGAGCGGTTCCGGCGCTAGGCGGCCGGAAATCTACCAGCAGGCTCTTTCCACCCCATGACGTCTTGATGAGCAGTATTGGCTCCTTCAGGTTTTCATACATGGTCACGCCAAACCCCAGTTCCGGACCAAGTTTCTCTGCATCCTCAGTATTGCCGCCGTAGCCCACGGTCAGTTTGCCATGCTTCTCGGTGTTGGATATGGGCTTGCCTTTGTTCCCACCATCCCCGCTGAAGGCGGCAATGTACACGTTCTCGAGTACCCGGGGCTTGCCGTTCTCGTCCACCAGTTTGTCATGCAGCGGCTTGGTTTCTGGGTCCATTGCCAGACCGGCCAGTGTCGTAACTTTAGCCTGTCCCTGCATGTTGGATTGCCCGACGAGGATGAATACCTTGAGGGGTTTGTTGGCGGCGAACGTGGCGGAACTGGATACGGCCAGGAGGGCCACCGACATGATGATGCTGAATTGTCTGGCTGACATATGTTTCTATCTTGTTTAGCTCAACAATTAATAACCAATACCTCAATCGAATAAATTGCCAGACTGGTAGTGCGCGGATAATGCACGTCGAACTTCACGCCGTTCCTCGTGGTGGAAACATGCCTCTCACTGGAGGGGAGCACTCCATATTCCTCATCTGGCTTCACGTTCAGGGTGAGTCGGGGCGGTCCGGGCGACTGTGTTTCTCATCTCCGGAGTCTATTCGATGGCTGCTCACTTAGCTGCTTTCGCCAGTTCAGCCGCGATGGTTTTGAGACTCTTCGGCCACGCGTCGAAAGTCACCGACTTGCCGTTCTGAATCGAAGGCGCGGTGATTCCCGGAACTAGCTTGGCCGAGGGCTGAGCATAGAGAAAGGGCACCTTGTCCATCCCGTAAGTAGCCGGCAGGCTGCGGGCGTAGAGTTCCAGTTCGGCGGAGTAGTCTGCTGCGGGCGCGTAGCCGAGGTTGTCTTTGCCGGGCACCCAGATCACCCCGGCCACGCCCATCGGCGTGAACGGGCTGACACACCAGTTGTAGGCCAGAGTGGGGACAGTATCGGGCTTGACCGCGCCGTCCCGCCCAGGCTCCGGAAACGGTGTCAATTGCAGTGGCGCTCCGGACATGTCCGCGCCCTGCCTCGCCATGTCAGCGACCGTTGCCACCTCTGCTTTCAAGGTCTTCACATACTCGGCCGTGGCCTTTCTGGAAATCTCGGAGCCGGGGTCTTGAAGGCGCAAGGCATCTACGCGCGCGCGCAACGCCGGCTGGGCGACATCCTTGAGCCCGGCGAAGGCTGTCCACGACAGCGGCGATGCCATCTGGTCGCGTCCGCCGGAGGACATGGTTACAAACCCCTGCGGAATGCCGGGGCGGTTAAGCGCCTTGGCGAATTCGTAGGCGAACAGGGTGACGCAGTCGTCGGCAGACTTGAAATCCGCGGTCTGCCAGAAGGTCTGGTATCTGCCGCCGCCGACCTCGAAGCCGCGCTTGCGTGGGATGGGGTTTGAACTGGCAGCGGTTCTCCGCCTGAACTCGCGCACCAGCGGCATGGCTTCGGGAGCAGCGGCCTGTTTGTCGCGGCGGTCATAGGCCGGTTCAGATGTGAGGAGCGTGCTGCCCGTCAGGAACCAGACATCACCGACGAGAATATTTTGAACTGTCTTGTTGTGACCATGGCTCGCTTTCACGACGAGAGTGATTGGTTGGGTGGAAGCTTTCAGAGCCGGGAAGGAAACTGACCACTGTTGCCGCGCGTCGGCCACGGTGGATCGAGTGACACCGCCGAGGGTCACGGTCACCGTCACGCCTTTGTTGGCGAAACCCCACACGGGAATCGGCTGATCGCGCTGAATGATGACGCCATCGCGATAAGATGCCGCGACGGTGAAGACCGAGTGGTCCGGATCGGTGTATTGGGCATATCTCGCCTTCAGCGCCGCAGCTTTCTCCAAGTCGTCTTCCTCGAAAATGAGCTTGCCATCGACCGCGGCGAAGGGCGTGGCCGGAAGGCCGGCCTGATTGTAAAGGTTCGCGTTCTGCGGGGCCGCGCTGTGGGCGTATTGCACGCCGACCGGCTGGGGCACGTCCTTCGAGGTCACGACCACGGTGTCCCCGACGATCACGGCTTCCGCAGCATGCCACTTCCGATCTTTGCCGCACAGCCGGAAGTGATTGAGTTTCGCGCCGGGCGTCGGCCGGGCTGGTTCGACAAACTTGCCGGGTTCCTTCAAATCCTTTTCGAGACCCTTGCTGCCCACCATCAGTCCGCCGAAGAGACTGCTCTTGTCGAACGAGACTACCGCCTTGTTCCCTGCAATAGTGTATCTCTCGTAGATCGGACCGGTATAGGCGATTTGTCGCCCGTAGTCTTTGGCCAGTGCCCACCGCGCCATCCGCATTCCGGGGTGAAGCTTGTTTTGGTAGTGAATGTTTCCCGGAGCCGCAGGGTTGAGATCTGTCTGAACCACCATCCCGACATGGCTGCGGTTGTTCATAAAGAACAGATGCTGCGACTGCCGTACATCAGCGAGTCCGACTTCGGTGGAATCCGCCGCGCCGTAGTTCTGCATTTGGGTAAAATAGAACGGCATTTCCGGCATTCCCCACGCCTCGCGCCAGCCGCGGACAAGCGCTTCCATCCGCGCGGCGTAAATCCGTCCGTCGCCGGCATTGGACTCTCCCTGACACCACAGCGACCCGCGGATGGCGTAGGGAACGACCGGCGCTATCTTGCCGTTGAAAAACTGTGACGGCCCGCGCCACTGACCGGCAATTCCCGGCAGTTCCGGTCGCTTCAGCGGCTTTTCGACCGGGAAGCCCAGCGCCGCCGACGCCTTCTGCCACGCTTCCAAATCCCGGTAGTATTTTTCAAACGCGGCGCGGCCCTGCTCCGTTCCGGCATCGCCGTCATGAATCAGGTCGGCATCCACCTTGAGCGCCGGATGGGACTCGATGGCCTTGCGTTCCGTGAACGCCTCGATGCGCGTATTGCTATGAGAAGTGAGCAGGATGCCGACCGGCACCTGCAACTCCTTGTGAAGCTCATGGGCAAAGGCGAGCGCCAGCGCCGAGAAGCCGCCGGCCGCGCGGCTGGTTTTCCATCCCGCCTCCGAAGTCCCTCTTTTCTGCGGGTAGAGCGCCGACACCGTATCGGTTCGCAACTCCCGGATCGGCACCTCGTCCTTCGCCTTCGCAAGCTCCTGCGCCAGGCCGGAGCAGAGTGAACTACCGGCTACCCATTCCATATTGGACTGACCGCTGGCATGCCATACCTCGCCAACCAGGATATTCCTGAGAACCACGCGCTTCCCAGCCCCCTGACTACCGTCTCCTGACTCCTGAATCACCATCTCAGCGGGCGCGGCGCTGGCCTTGAGCGGCTTGAGCTTGAGCATCCACCGGCCGTCCGCGCCGGCCTTGGCGGATTCCTTTTGTCCGGCAAACTCCACTGTGACTGTCGTGCCCGGCTTGCTCCAACCCCAGACGGGAAGCTCCTTCTCCCGTTGCAGGATGGCGTTGTCGGCAAAGGGTGCGCCGAGTTCGATGGACGGCGCTGGCTTTGCCGCTGACTGCTTGTCGGCGGCCGATGCTGCCCAGGGTAAGAGGAGCAGGGCCGCCGTGAAGGTGATAATTACCGTGGTTTTGGTTTGTTGGTTGCTCATAGGTAACTGTGTTCGACTAACTCCGCGAATCGGGTAGCACTCCCTAATCGGGCGCGAAAGAATAGTTCAGGCTCCACTCCTTCGCACTCGGAAAGGAGTCCGCCACCGGCGGTCTCGATAATGTCGATGCGCAGATAGAGCGGCATCCGGCAAGACCGGTCTCCTCGTTTCGCGAATGCCTGTGGAACGGCAGCAGCCGCCCGATTTCCCATCTGGCGCACGACCGCGGGTGGATCGGCAAAGCGGAGCGAACCTCCGCGCTCGGCATGCACCATAATCTGGCCGCGGCCCGGGAGCTTGTGAACGCCGTGACTGTAGTCTCCGCCGAAATATACAAGCGACCATTCGCCATTCGTCTGAATCTCGGGGAGAAACGGCTGCACCAATTGAGCACCGCGCTGGCAGCGCCCGGTGAACTCATGCTGAAAGGACCGCGCTGTCTGGCAATCCGGCAGGAATTCCAACCCCGCACCGGCCGCGGAGACGGCAGGCTTGATGACAGCGGCACCATGTCGCTCGACGAAGGCTTCGAGAGCGAACGAGCCGCCAGCCGGAATCAACTGAGTGGGGACGATCGGTACGCCGACGGCCGCGAAATCGAGCAAGTAGCGTTTGTCCATGAGCCAGAGCATCACTGGCAGTTCGTTCTCAACACACAATCCCGTTGCTGACAAGTTTTCCAGCCAGCGCAGAAACCCCCGGCGCAACTCGTCGCTGTCCATGTAATCCCAAGGCGACCGGACAATGATCCGATCGAATCGATCCGTCAGTTGTGAGGTATCCGCTCCCCAGACAATGGCGGAGACCCGGTGTCCGCGTCGCCGGAGCTCATCGACCAGCAATTGGTCGTCTGGCGTGAACGGCGGCTCGGTCGGGATGAAATCCGGCTCGGCCGCGGTCGGAAAATAGTCGGCCAGCTTTTCGGGGCGGCTGGTGACGACTCCGATGCGTTGTGACGAGGCGGCGATCATGGGGATTTACGATCTATGAAACAAATGATCGGGCGGCGACTTCCAACCCGGTGGATTTTTGTCGCTGAAGTCGCCGGATTTATTGAACAGACGGTCGCTGTCACCGATAGTCTTGCTAGCCATCTTGAGTGCTGGGAAGCGGGCGGAATCGATCCAGTGATCCACTCAACCTTCTGAATCTCTGTGTCCATCGTGCCTCTGTGGTTCAATCCCGTCCCCGCTTTTATGCCTAGTGATGTGCTGGAGTTCATTTGCTCCTGCCCCTGTCGGGGAACTCCGTCCTGGCCGATCGCAGCTTTGCCAGTGTTCACGGAGATTTCCGCAGATGAGCTATGGTGATGGAAGTCCGTCAGATTGCCAGGATCGGCACCTCGGTCGGTCCGTCGCCGGAGATGTGGAGCACCTTGCCAGCGGCATCGAGGACCACGAGCCGCTCCTTCTGAAAGTGCATTCCTTCAGTCGTGCTGGCGGCGAAATTCTCGGAGAAGGTAAGCTTGAGGGTGACCACGTGGACGTCCTTGAAGTCTTTGCCATCAAGCTTGAACGCGTTGTGAAACTTGACGCCCGCGAGGTAGTCGATGCTGCTGGACGGCTCAAGGTAACGTTTGAGCGCCTGCTTGCCGTAACTGCCCACCAGATCGGAATAATATGCAACGGCGTCCGAGGTAATCGCGCAGGGGATGCGAATGCCAAGCTTCTCCTCATACCACCAGACCTTGTTGCCCGCCGGCACGGCGGCGGCTCCGGCGGCTTTGCTCAGCGCCTCTTTCGACGGCTGGGCCGCCTCGGCGGCAGCAATCATCGCGGTCTCCTTCGCATCTGCGGCCGCGCGGCGTATGACAACCTTGTGTTTCGCCGGGTTGGCCGGCCATTCCTTGGGCACTGATCCCGCCTCAACGGCTGCGGTGGCGACGGACAGGAGAGACGTGAGGCACAACATCAGCACGGAGGCCAGACGGATGGTGAAGGATGATCCGGAGTCGTTGGTTGTTTTCATGGATGCTTCGGTGTGGTTGGGATGGATTTAAGAATGACGATTAGAGAAGGGTTACCGGATCTGCTGCTAGTGAAAAATCCGGTTCCCGCTCGTCTGAAGCCGAGCGAGAGCAAGAGTAAGAGGTAAGAACATTCACTGTTATAAAGCCTGCCAAGGATTTCATTTCTTCAGCAACTCCACCATGGCCCGCCCCATCGCTTCGCCGAAGTCCATATAGACTTCGGCGTTGCCGCCGTAGTGGCCGTTGCCGCTACCGCCACGGGCCATGGGATGCGTGTAGATCGTGGCGACGTTGCCTCTGAACTCGGGATATTTTCCCGTAGTGCCGTCCACGGCGAGCTGGGCTTCGAGGATCTTGCCGCCGTTGCCGCCGCTGCCTTTTACGGATTCACCCATCGTGCCGAGCACGAACTTCGCGTTGGGGGCATTGAAGTCCTTCCGCAATGCCTTGATGAGTTGGACCAGATTCTTCTCGTAGTGAGCCGCCCAGACTGGATTGCCGGCGTCCTTTTCACCCTGCCAGTAAAAGAAGCCGGCAACCTCGTAGCTCTTCGCCCCGGGGTAGTGCTTGTCGAGATCCGCCAGCACCTTCTTGGCATCCGCCGTGTCATCGTCATACTCTTTGCCAGCATACCAGCCTGCCGGTTGATCACCCTTCAGGGTTACAATCCCCTCTTTGATGACAGGCGGCGTGGGTTCAGTCCCTTTGGCCCATGAAGCCGGGGCCTCTCTATAACCGGCATACACTTTGTCCCCGTCTTCAAACCGGGCACTTCCCGGAGGCAACAGATGCCAGCCAAGAGCGCGGTTGCCGATGCAGCTCTTGAGAATCATCACGGGCGCATCGACCGCATTGCCGACGACATGTCCGATCCCGAACTCCGGCCCAATGGTGGTTGACCTGACTAATTGCTCCGGTTGCGCGACGCCCAGCCATTCGTTATTCATCAACCCATTCCCCTGCATCATCCGCACAAAGCGGACATCTTTGCGCACCGACCAGTTGCCGGCATCATCCACGAGATAGAGATATTGCCTCTTGGTCTTTACGGCATGCTCCAGGGACCCCTCAGGTTTGCCTTTGTCGCCAGCGCCAATCCTCCCGAGGCCGACCATGTTGGATTGGCCCAGCAGAATGAAGACTTGGACGGGTTTGCTCATGTCCGCCGGTTTGCCGTCCGGCTTCGGGATGGGCTGTTCCGCCGCCGAGATGGTTGCAATAGGGGACAAGGCGAGGGCGGTGAGCGCGAAGGAAGATAGCGCAAAACTTCTGCGGGTTACGTGGCTCTGTTTCATGATTCGTGTTCTCGAAGCTTTTTACCGAGGGCCAGGCCCTTTGGATTCTTTCTTCTTCTCGATCCAGGCGCGGACGTTTTCCTCCAGAATGTTCAACGGTACTGCCCCGTTCTTGAGGACCAGGTCGTGATAGTGTCGGAGGTCGAAGGCTGCGCCGAGCTGCCTTCTCGCCAGCTCGCGCAGTTCGAGAATTTTGAGCATGCCGATTTTGTAGGCGGTCGCCTGGGCGGGAGACACAATGTATCGGTTGGTTTCGGTGAAGATGTCGCGCTCGGGATTCGGAGTGTTGGCGCGGAAGTAATCCATCACTTGCGCGCGCGTCCATTTCTTCGCATGGATGCCAGTATCAACAACGAGGCGGACCGCGCGCAGCAGTTCGTCATTGAGTCGGCCGAAGTCCATGTAGGGATCCTGATAGAATCCGAATTCTTTGGGGAAATACTCGCTGTAAAGCGCCCAACCTTCGCCATAGGCGGTGTTGCCTCCATACATGCGGAACCGCGGCAGACCATTGAGTTCCTGCGCAATGGCTATCTGCATGTGATGACCCGGAAGCGCCTCGTGATGGGCGAGGGTCTCCATTTCGAAGATCGGCAGTCCGCGCATGTCAACGGTGTTCACGTAGTAAGCGCCGGGCCGGGAACCGTCGGCTGACGGTTGCTCGTAGGAGGCGCCGGCTGCGCCCTGCTCGCGGAAGGGTTCCACCTCTTTGATGATAAGCTGCGCCTTGGGCTTGGTGATGAAAAACTCGTCGAGCCGGGCGCGCATGGCGTCGATGATCTGGGTGGCGCGTTTCATGTAGGCGGCCTTTCCCGCCGGCGTGGTGGGATAGTAGAATTGCGGGTCTTCCTTGATGAACTTGAAGAACGCCGTCCGATCACCCTTGAAGCCGACCTTCACCATGATGGCGTCCATTTCGCGATGGATGCGCGCCACTTCGCTCAGGCCGAGGCGGTGAATTTCGTCGGCCGTGAGTTGTGTGGTGGTCGCGCCGCGCAACGCGAAAGCATAGTATTCTGAGCCTTGGGGAAACTTCCACACGCCGTCATCGTCGGTGGCGATCTTTTCCTGGTCTGCGATCACCTTGAGCAGTTTTTCGTAGGCTGGCTTCACGGTGCCGGTCAGGGCGGCGCGGGCATCGGCGAGCAGGGCTTGCTTTGCAGCGGCGTCTGCGTCCTTGAGCGCGCCGACCTTGCCCTCGAAGTCTTCCCAGAGCGCACATTTCTTGGGCGAGGAATCGAACGGCTGTCCGCTGATGACTTCCTTGATCGAGTCCCTAACCAATGGAAACACGAAGCGCGGTGGAACAATCCCTTTTGATTCCCGGACCTTCACGCCTTCGATCAATTGGTCGAACAGCGGGGCCATGCCGCGCAACCGTGCGATGTAGGCGCGGGCGTCGGCGATGTTTTGGATCGGATGGAAGTTGATGAGCAACGCGGGCGCTTCCGAGTGCAAGGCGCCCATTTGATGGAGGGAGTAGTTATGGTGACGCCACCGCCAGCCCTCGATGGTGCGCTCGGCGTCGTTGACAAACATCCGGTAGCTGACGCGCGCCTGGGCATCGAGTGCCTCGAAGTTGATGGTGCGCTTCAGTTCGTCCAGTTGTCGCACGGTGAGGACCAGATCCTCGAGCGCGTGCTGTTCCGATAGGTCATCCCATTTGTCAGTATCCTTCTTGATCCCCAGCTCGGCCATGTATTGCGGACTGCGGGAGAGCATCACGTCAAAGGCGCGCTCGAAAAAGGCATTGGCCTTGGCGGTTTCGTTGGTCGCGATAGTCTTTGCCGCAGCCGAGATTGAGTCAGCCGGATCGGCTGATACCGGCACGCTTGTGAGAGTCCAGGCGAGGATCGCGAGTGCGGGAAGGCGAAGGATTTTCATGGGCTGCCCTATTTTGTTCCAGCCTTGACTGGATACTTGTCATGCAGGCGCTTCCAATAATCCTTCCAATACTCGTCGTAGTAATCCTGGCCCGCGCGGTCAACGTGCTCGGGTGGGGCTACCTTCGGAGCCTTCGTCGGATCGTAGCCGACGAGATGCCCGGTCCCCGCGCGGACGCGGGGTGACACGAAGCGCCACGGGGTATCCCCCAGCACGTCCTTGATGAGGTTGGCCAATTCCGGATCGTAGGCCTTCAATTGGTCACGGGTGTGAATATGGTTGTGATCGTGATCCATGACGCGACAGGTGTCATACCATGCCTGCACGCCTTCCGCCCAATATTCTCCCGGATTGACCAGCCAATAGGTGCGCTTGGGACCGCCAAACACGATGAGCACCTTGTCTTCCTTTGTCACTTTCACGTCTCGGCGAGCGGGCTTGCCGTTGACGAGAATGTCGCCGCCATCGAGGCATTTTGCGAGAAAATCAACCGGTTGCGCGGGGAATGCCTTTACCAGCGCGTCCAGCAGGCTGACCGGTTCAACGCTGGTGACACGTCGGAACTTCTGCGCCGCATAACCGTCCATGTAGAGTCCCTTGTCCTTGGCCTGCTTGAAGGCCGCGTTCCGCCGCTCTTTGAGCTTCTTGTCAAACCCGACGCCATCGATGACATGCGCGAACTCATGGATGAGTACGCTTTCCTGATCCATGCCACCGGGATATTCCATGACATCCTCCTCGGCGAACAGGAAGGTGGGCCGCCCATCGAATTCCTCGAGCGAGCCCCGGCCGCGCCAATTGTATAAGTCGAGTTCCTTGCCGGTCTTGTCGGTGGCGAACTGGGGCACGTCAGACTGCAGCTCGGCATGGCCCACAATGAGGCACAGCACCTTCTTGTCGCGGATGCGTTGCGCGATCGGCGGGGGCAGATGCCCCATGACGGTATCCAACAGATAGGCCGCTTCGAGATGCACGACATCAGGAACTCGCTCCGAAGTGGCGATGAGAATATTCTGAACCAGCGTGCTTTTCTTATAGAACTTGGGGTCAAGCTTGTATTCCTTGGACTGTTCGGCGGTCACGGGTTTGACGGGGAAGGTGGTATCGGCCGTGCGCAGCGAGACCGCGCCTCTCTGGCCGAGAGCGGTTACTTCCCGCGTTTTCAGGTCTATTGAGTAGCGGTGGTTACGTTCGTTCGTCACGGTGAGTTTTCCGGCATCGATCTCGAGTTTGGTAATGAAGATGTCCTGTACGTCCTTCTCCAAGGCTGGATTGACCTCCACGGTGTAAACTTTCTTGTCCCAGAGTCTCCTGCCCGTGGCCTTGTCCCAGGCTTCCACGACGCCCATTTTGTCCCGGTAGGGGATGGAATGCGGCGCACGATATTCGACGCCTTCCAGAACCACCGGCGTGACCTCGGCCGGAGCGGCGCGTTTTGCAGAAGCCTCCGGCGCAAGCAATGTGACGCAGAACAGCGCGGTGGCGACGAGGGTGAGGAGGTGCGTGGCTTTCATGGGTGTTGATTTTGGTGAGGTGGCGTTGGAAGGCAGGCCAAACACTCTATGGTCACTTTTTTCCTGGTCCGTGTCTGATTATTTCCGCAACAACTCCGCCATGGCTGAGCCCGGCGCGTTGCCGGCTTCCATGAACCTCTCGGAATTACCGTTGTGATGATATTTATCGCGTCGGCTTCCGCTAACCAAGGACGTGTTGGATCGGGACGCGCTGCTCCATCTGGGGCAGAACATCGTCGGCACCGTAGTGTTGTCGCACATCGTGTCTTTGCCTTCAGGCACGCTCTTCAAGCGCGTCACGATCCTGGCCATCAGGTCCACGTGATGATGGTTGCAACGCCCGCGGATCGCCAGCGCTCTAAGACCAGCAATTGTCTTGTTATTCCCGACATCGTGCAGTTTGAGAACCTCGTCCTCGAGCTCACGCTGAGGTAATACTTCAGCGTGGCTCCGATTCCGGCATCGCGTCGAGCGTCAGTTTCTGAATCCACACATTGCGAAAGCGCACCGGATTATGGTGTCCCTGCAGCTTGACGGGGCGGGGCTCCGGTCCTTCCTTCTCCCCGGCACCGGTCTTTCCGGTGATGGCGTAGTCATCGTGGATTAACTCGCCATTTTGAAAGACCGTGATGCGGGCGTTCTCGCTTTTTTTCCCGCCGACGAAGCGCGCGGCGCGGAAGGCGATGTCGTAGGTCTGCCACTCTCCCGCCTTCTTGCTCACGAGCCGGTCCGGTTTCTTCTGCCGGTAGATGCTGCCGCCGTAGCTGTGGGTGTATTCCGCCTCCGGGATGCCGAATGAGTTGTGGATTTGGACTTCGTAGCGCTTCTGGATATAGACGCCGGAATTGCCATCGGCCTCGCGGTCCTTGGCGTCCTTGACCTCATTCACGTTGAACTCCACATGCAGGCGGAGATCGTGGTAAGCATCCTTGGTGACGACGCTGTCCCACATCGGCGAGGCCGTGAGAATCCCTTCCGCAAAAACCCACTTGGTCGGTCCCGCGCCCTCGGGCACGAGGTGGTGGCCATTTGGCCCGACCAGCTCGACCGCATCCGCCGGGCGTTCCGCCTTGCTGAGGTCGATGATACCCTTGGTCGTTCCGGGAACTGCTGACCGCCGTTCATGCCGAACGGAATTCGGGTCCAAGTCAGAAATCCGGTAGAACGCGGCGGCGTTCTTATGGAATAACTTCTCGGAAACAACGTGCCCCTTGCGGTCGAAATAGGCCTTGGTGAGTTTGAGCACCGAGGCGTAGTCACCCGTTGCCTCCGTGACCGGCCAATCGCTGCCGAAAATCAAACGGTCCTCGCCGAAGCATTCAAAGACCAGATCGAGGACCGGGGAGTAAAAGGTGATGTCCTGGGGAGCAGGTTGCTTTTCCACGCGACCGTAGAGGGCGGAAACTTTGCAGAACACGTTCTTCTCCTGCGCCACCGTGCGAAGTGCCGCCACCCACTTGGGATCAAGAGGCGAGCCATCCAGCTTCACACCGCCGCAGTGATCCAGAATGATCCGGAGATTCGGGACGCGCCGGGCGATTTCGGCGATCTCTGCAAAGCGATATTCGCCCACGAGAAACTCGATCGCTCTGCCCCTCTCGGCCGTGAGTTGCAAATCGCGATAGAACGTATCGCCCAACATTTCCTGATACCGCCCCGACAGGCGGTAGCCCACAAAGCGCGGGTCATGGCTGAGGCTCTCGAAGAGCGGCTTGAAGCCGGGTGTGCCGATGACTTTGGAGAGATTTCCGATGACGCCCCGGTAGAGTGACTTGTTATGCGCGGTGACAGCCAGATTCCACTGGTTGTCGGGCAGGCTTTGACCGGCCTGAACGACAATCACCCCTCCGACCCGATTGGCTCCGGCAATCGGCTCATGATCCTTCGGAAGAAAATTACGATGGAGCACCTTGTCGTCCTGCTTGATCCATCCGAGACCTTCGGGCCGGTTGAGATCCCACAGGTGAACATGAGCATCAACCACGGGAACCGGCGCAGTTGCGGCTGAGCAGAGATCCAAGGAGGGAATCCCCATGAATAGGATGGCCGCCGCGATGCGGGACAGGGAGGTGGCATTCCTTTCCATAAAACGAGGAAATGAAACGTTCAGGCCATAAACCGTTTGATAGGCCCGGTTTGATCCGCGAGCAATTTGTTCAGGCCCAAGTCCAGGTCGCCGAAGTGTTTGATCGGGTTGCCGTAGGCATTGAGGATGGTGGTGAACCAGTTTCCGATGGTCTTGTGTCCCTCCGTGCCCCAGTAAGGCAGGCGCATATAGCGACCGGCAATGTTGAGCCTGGCGTTCCTGCCAGACAGGACGAGGTAGGGCCATTCGATGCCGGTGCTGTGATGGGTCTCACCATTGTCGGGGAAATAACAGAGCATGGTGTTGTCAAACATGGTCCCCTTGCCCTCGGGAACGCTCTTCAGCCTCCGGACGATGGTGTCGATCAGCGTCATGTGGCACTGACGGATATGTTCCCGCACTTCGAGGGCTTCGAATTTACCGACCGACTTGCCGTGTCCTACATCGTGCAAGTTGATCTTTTCTTTTTCGAGACCGGGGACCCCGGTGTAGGGCGTGCCAAGTTCGTCCACGGTGAAGGTGACCACATTGGTCATGCCGGAAATAAGCGCGGACAGGAGAATTTCAGTGTGGCCGAGCTGCCGGTCGATGGTGGAGATATCCTCCGCAAAATACTTCTTATCCAACTTCGGGACGTTCTTGCCAATGATGCCGCCCATCGCCTCCAGTTTCCGGTTGCGGGTGCGAATGTCCTCCATCGCATCGGCATAATTTTTTACTTTCGCCAGTTCCAGACCGGTGAGGTCCCGGCTGAGTCCGGATTGGTTGCCTGAGGTGAACTCCAGCAACTTGCGCTCGAGTTCGTAGCGGACCCGCCCGTTCTCATTGTTGGAGACTGACTTGAACAACTCATCAATTGCCACCTTGGGGGATCCGAAGGCGTAGTTGGGCTGTTGGGGTCCCCGTGCGGAGAAGCCCTTCTCAATGCCGTTGATGTTTCCACGCGCATTGCCCCCGCCATCCGGGAAACAGGCCAGCTCGATGTGCTCCAAGGGCGAGGGAAAGAGTTTGGCCAGCTCGAAATCGACCGTGGCCCACTTGATGGAACTCAGCCGTTCGGTGGCCGCGTAAACACCGAGACAAGACTGCCAGGAGTGGTGCCCGTTGGTACACATCCTGCCGGACAGCCCCTGAAGAATCGTCAGTTCTTGCTTGTGGGCATTGAGCGCGCTCATCCAGGTGGGCAACTCGTGTTTGGCGAGGTCCACTTCAAACGCCTCCTTCTTGTTCTCTTTCGCCAGGTCCGCCGCGCTGAGGCTGGGCGGGACCATCACGCTGGGAAAGAGGCCGTTGCCTTTGTGCATGAAGATAAAACGCATCGGCGGCCGGCCGGTGACTGGTGCGCCAAACAGTGGCGACCGGGAGGAAGGAAGGAGCAACGCCCCCGCGCCCACTGCGGATGCCTTCAGGAAGTCTCTTCTGGTGTTCATGATGGTGTTCGTGATGGTAAATCTGTTGGTTGGTTTTACTTGCGATACAAAAACGAGTCGGACGTGAGCAGGGAAAAAATCACGGCCTTGAAACTGCCGCCGCTTTCGAGATAGGCCTTGTCGGCAGCGAGGAGCGTCTGTGAATCGGACAGCAGTTCATTGCGCCCCATGTAAAAGCGGAACGCATGCCGGATGATGGACTGGCGAACCCGATCGGATTGGGCGAGCCTGGCGATCATGTCGAAGGCGTCAGTGACGGGGCCATCCAGCTTGGAATTGCCGGTGCCCAGGAGGCTGCCAATGGTATTAACCCGTTTGGTTTTGTAGGTGTCGGCGTCGTTTTCGCGCCGGGCTTTTGTGAGGAGGTTTTCCGGGTTCTCCAAAGGCTCATCCGCCCGAAAGCGTCCAAAATCATCGAACTTCTCAAAGGGATAGCCGAGCGGGTTCATCCGCTGATGGCATTTCCAGCACGCCTCCTGAGCCGGGCCGGTCACGGATTCGACGCGTTCCCGGAGAGTCATGTGGGGAGATTCGGGGATTTTGGCATCCACGGTGATTGGGACATCGGGCACGCGGCCTGCGAGAAGCTTTTCCTGAATCCAGCGCCCACGCCGGATGGGGTCGGTGTGGAAGTTGGACGAGTGGGCTATCAACCAGGCGGGGTGGGTGAGCAGGCCCGTATGATTTGCCAGCTTGAACGGCTGAACCACCGGATAATTCAAATTGTGTTTCTCGTCGTAGTTCTCACTGCCGCGAAAAGCCGACCCTGGTGATCCGCCGAGGCTGTAGCTTTCTGAATATTTGAAGTTGGAACCGTGTGCCCAGGGAAACGTGGTGAAGGGCGTGTTGCCTTTGCCAAACGTGAAGGAGAAATACTCCATGACGCGTTGCAGATCGTTGGAATGGGTCCGTTTTCCGAGATCAATATTGTGCTTCTTGCACAGTTCCTGATGCTCGGCGAACACCTTCTCCGGGTTCCTTCGCCAGTCCGTGTCCTTGAGCGTTTCGTAGAGTTCCCGCCAGCCGGCGATGATCTTCAGGCCTTTCTCGTTGTCCACATTGTGATACATGAAGAATTGATCCGTGGTGAGCAGGTTCGCGAACACATTCCGATCCTGCTTGAGATAGAGGTCCACGATCCGGTCGGCTTCCACGATCAGGCGGCCGGGTGTTCCACTGCTGCCGCGCCCCGGATTGAGGTAGTAGCCGCCGCTGCGCTTGCTGTCTTTAAACACCTTCACCGCATTCGGGTAGCCGAAGAACTCGCGAAAAAAGCGGATGATCTTCGGATGGGAAACGACCCCGGAATCGTTCAGCGTCGGGTCAATCACGCCCCGGTAGTAGTTCTCATCGGCAAGCAGCCGCAGCACTTCCCGCTGGTAATCCTCTTTGCTGTTCAGTCGCCCCTCTGCGGCAGCCTTCACGAGCGTGGGATCCGGGCTGCGATCCCCCAAGGCATAGGAAATGGCGTAACTGGCCTCGCGTGGCGACAGCAGCTTTCTGCCGTAGGCATCCGTCGCGCCTTCGCCAAACTCGAGGCGATAAAGAAACTCTGACTCCAACAGAACGGCGACGAGCAGTTGACGCAGTCCCTCGGTGTTGCCGGCCAGCTCAATGGCGGAGCGGGCCAACGCCAGATATTTCTCCAATTCCTTGGGGTTGGCCGGCCGCTGGAGCACACAGTCAAACTGAGCCTGGATGGCGGCGATAATGGCATTGTCCGCCGGTTTTGATTGGTTGAGGACGATCGCCTCAAAGGCTGGCGAGGTGGCGGGAGAGAATTTGTCCTTTGGGTTCTCAAATTGATCGGCCTTGAGTTCTCCCTTCCTGACCCGGGCGGACCTGAGCTGCTTTTGGGAGATCCAATCTGCGTTGGCGAGCATCACCAGCAGATGCCCGCCGTCGAGCGGCGTGATGGCGTAGTCGCGAACGCCGGCACGATCCGGCAAGACAAACGGAACAGTCACTCCGTAGAGGCTGTGCTTGATCTTTTCCCGCGCCTTGTCCTCGGGTTTGAAGACATCGACGACCCGGTCCTGAAAAATCTGCGGACTCACCAGCCAGCGCCGCGCGGGGGTGTAAGGCTTGTCCTTGATCGTGCCGCTGAAAAGCCGGTTGTGATCGACGTAATTGCCGTAATCGGGGTAACGCAGCTTGTCCTCGATCAAGGGCGCGTTGGACTTCACCAGTTCGCCCCGCACCCAATCGGCGAGCAGCTTGCGCTCGGAGGGATTCGGCTGTTTCTCATCCTCGGGCGGCATCTCGGTGAAGTGAATCTGCTCCTGGAGCCTGTTCATCAGGTCCAGCCGCACTTTCGAATCCAACGAGGAGATGGTATCCAGGCGCACCTGACCCTTGCTCTTCTTTTCGCCATGGCAGCCGTAGCAATAGGTGCGCAAGACTCCCTGCACGGGCTGGGGAACCGAAAGTGGGTTCGCATCGGGTCCCTCGCCCGCAGCTTGGGCGAGGGCGGCGATAACTCCGATCACTGAAGCGAGGATGCGTTTCATGGTTTGGCTTTGGACTTGGATGGTGCGGACCCGGGCAGCGGACCCCAGATGTCGGCGAGCAGCGCGAAGATTTCCGGTTCGGCCTGCTTCAGTTCGCCGGCGACGAACGGGTAGAAGTCATTCGAGCCGAAGTAGGCTTCGGTGAGTTCGGCGAAGAACTCCGCCTTGTCCGTGACTCCGTAGTGTTCGCGCATTTTCCCGGAGACGTGCAGGACGGACTTATATTTGCCGCTGTCGCGAAACTTCTTCCATGCCGCCGTCACGCGCGGCTCGTCGGAGCCGAGCACTTGGTCATGAAAGCCGTGCGCCAGTTCATGCAGCACGACCCACGGTTGGCCGTGAATGCCCTGCGGTTCGAGGAAATCCGCGAGGTTGGGAATGTGGACACACTCCGCGAGCTTCTCGCTGTAGCCGTTTTCCCGCAGCCAGCCGGCATCGGGATGATACTGCATGGGGATGAGGTCTCCGTAGTTCAGATCAAGCTGGATGGTAATAGTGCGCAGCTTGGCCAGCGCCTTCTCCGGCACGACGAAGGCTACGGCCACCAGCCGAGATTCGAGCAATTTGAGGGCGCGTCCGCCGCGGGCCGCGTATTCGCCTTGCAGCAGGCGTTCATCCACGCGGACCGTCCAGCCATCGAGGTTTCGGTTGGTGTGCGCCATGGGCAGCGGCTTTTTCTCCGCCGCGAATGCGGGGAGGCAGAGCAATGCGACGAGGGTCAGCAGGTATTTCATGGGCTTTGTCGGGTCAGCAATTGCGCGCAGGCGTTTCTCGAAGGTGGCGGAAGGCGACGGTTACTTGCCGGGCGGTTTGAGTCGGTAAACCTTCTCTGCGTTGCCCCGGTATATCTTGCGGCGGACTTCGTCAGGGAGGCCGAGTTCCTCGAGAAAGGTGTAGTGCTGGTTCATTTGCCGATCTTTGTTGCCGAAGGACCACCAGCCTTCGTCGGTGGCCCACAGGATCTTGTCCTGATTGCGGATAAGGAATTCACGGGCGTATTTGCGGTCGCGGCTGAGCACACTCACGACGACATGGCCTGACATGTCGGCGTAAAGGTTTGGGTGCTCCTGGAGCTGGCGGTCGCAGGCACCGTTGCCAAGCTGCCGCCACCAGTAGGCATGGGCGACGAGGTTGCACTTGGGAAACAGCTTGAGCACGCGGTCCACGCGCGCCATTCCGGCTTCCACCATGTTCTTGTTCTGATCGATGTGAAACATGACGGGCAGGCCGACTTTCTCGCAGGCTTCGTAGAGCCGGAGGTTCTTCGGATCGTCGAACATCAGGCCCACGCCGTAGTGCTCGCCGAAGCCGATCGCACCATCGGCGATCTCGCGTTTCAAAATGCCGACGGCCTCATCGACGGTCTGGACTTCGTCGGGTTCGATGATGGTCATGCGGTAGATTCGGCCTTGGTAGGGACGAAAGTTGTCGAGCATCGTCCGGCGTTCCTCTTCGGTCTTGGGCCGCGAACCTTTATGATTGAGCGGACTGACGATGCAACGCTCGACGTTGCGTTGCTCCATCCAGGTTGCCACTGCGCCCAGGCCGAGCGGGGTGACAGACATGGCATGCACGTGTGGGTCGATGAACTTGAGGTCGGAGGGTGGCTTGGCCGCGGCCGGGAGCTCGGGACTCTTGGGCGGCGTGGGCTGGGTCGGTTGGGCATGGGAAGGGAGCAGCGCGAAAGCCAGCGTCAGCGCTGTCATGACGGCGGAGAGCAAACGCACCGGGATGCGCAATCTTCGAGGGTGGCAATTCATCGTCTGTATGTTGGGTCGTGCCTAGGCTCTTGCCAACACCGCCATCGCGGCATTGTGGCCGGCAATGCCGCTGACACCGCCGCCGCGACGCGCTCCGGCTCCGGCGAGATAGATGTGCGGGTCGTCCGTTTCCGCGCCCCAGAGTTGCCGGTCTTCTGCGCCTGCTTCGTCGTCGAGAAAGGGGAAATCCAGATCGCGGTGGAAGATGTTGCCGCGCGGCAGGGAGATGTCCTTCTCCAAATCGAGCGGTGATTTTACTTCAATCGCGAGAGAGCCATCGCGGCAGGGGGCGAGGACGGATTCGATGGGATCGACGAGGTATTCGTTCAAGCTGGCGAGCGCGCGCTCTTTGGCCAGTGCCCTGGCAGTTTCAGGATCAGCATCGAAGAGCTTCGCCGGAGTGTGCAGGCCGAAAAGGGTCAGAGTATGAAAACCCTTCGCGATGAGTTCGGGAGATAAGATCGTGGGATCAGTCAAGGTGTGACAATACATCTCCAGCGGCAGCGGCAGCGGCATTTCTCCCCCGCGGGCGCGAGTGTATGCGGTTTCAAATTGGGTAAAGCTCTCATTGGCATGAAATGTCCCGGCGAAGGCGAGGCGCGGGTCCATGCCGGATTTGAGCCGCGGCAGGCGCGTGAGCAGCATGTTGATTTTCAACTGCGATCCTTCGAGAGACTTGGGCTCGGGTTGCCCGCGCAGACGGGCGAGATGTTGCGGCGCGGCGGCGAAGAGAAGGTCTTTCGCGGCATAACTATGGCCGGCCTCCGTTTCCACACGTACGCCCCCGGGGCCGCTCTCCAGCGCGACGACCTTGGAGTGGAGTTTGATCTCCACACCCGCTGAGGTCGCGACGCGGAGTAACTCTTGTACCAAAGCGCCCATGCCACCCTGCGGCACGCGCCACTGTCCGGTACCGTTGCCGATGAGGTGATAGAGGAAGCAGCGGTTCGCCTGCATGTCATCCGCCGGAACGAAGGTGCCAATCAGCGCGTCGGTCAGCACCACGCCGCGCACGAGGTCGTCGCTGAAGCGTTCGCGGATAACTTGGCCAATGGGAACTTCCATCAGGTTGCGCCACACCTCGGGCAATTCCATCTCGGCCTTGAGTTCCGCGGCGTGCTTGAGCGGTTGGAGCATCGAAGGGGCGAGGCGGTGGGCCAGTTCAGCGATCTCTCCGTAAAACTCGCGCCAGGCACGGCCTTCCTTGTCCGAGCCAGTGAGGCGTTGGAAACTACGCGCGGTTGGTTCATCCCAATCCGCCGAAACTAAAAGCCCATCCTCCCGGCCATCGCGGTGATACGGCGTGTAGGAAGCGATGGGACGTCCGAGCGTTTTGAAGGTTATGCCCAAGTCAGACACGATCTGATCCGGCAACAGTGAGACCAGATAGGAATACCGGGAAAGCCGCGCCTCGTATTCGGGAAAGGGTTTTACGCTCGTGGTGGCCCCGCCGGATTCGTCGCGTGCTTCGAGCAGGAGAACGGATTTCCCGGCCTTGGCGAGATAAGTCGCAGCCACCAGTCCGTTGTGCCCGCCACCGACAATGATGGCGTCTTGGGTTTTCGCAGAGTGATTCATCACTGGTTGTCGCGGCTCGCCTGGCGGAATTGCCCACAGCCAGCCGAGAGCGGATGGCAATCATGAAAACAGACGCGGAGAAAGCAAAGCCGGGCCACCAACCCCCGACGGTCAATGACCCGGCTCTCAACAACGCGGATAAGTGCCATGCCTTCTTGCGCAGGGCTATTTGGATTTCAGCAACTCAACCATGGCTTTGCCCATGGCTTCGCCGACATCCATATAGACTTCGGCCTTGCCACCGTAGTGACCGTTGCCGCTGCCGCCTTGCGCCATGGGATTGGTGTAGATGGTGGCGACGTTGCCTTTGAACTCGGGATACTTGCCGGTGGTGCCGTCCACGGCGAGGTGGGCTTCGAGGACCTGGCCGCCGTTGCCGCCGCCGCCTTTGACGGACTCGCCCATGGTGCCGAGCACGAACTTCGCGTTGGGGGCGTTGAATTCCTTGCGGACCGCCTTGATGAAACGCACGAGGTTATTCTCGTAATGCGCGGCGTGGCCGGCGTTGCCGGCGTCCCGCTCGCCCTGCCAGAAGAAGAATCCGGCAACCTCGTAGCCCTTGGCTCCGGGATAGTGTTTTTCGAGATCGGCCAGGGCCTTTTTGGCGTCGCCGGTGTCGTCGTCCCACTGCTTGCCGGCATACCAGTTGATCGGCTTGCCTGCTTTGTCCAGCCAGGGTGCGGGTTCGGTCTTGAGGCCCTTGGCCGGGTCCATTTCCCAGAACTCGGGTTTGTCCTTGTAGCCGGCATAGACAAACTTTTTTTCCACGCCCGCCTTGTCCTTGGCGACAAACTCGCGGCGCTCGCTGCCGGGCAGGAGGAGATCCCAGCCCAGAGCGCGGTTGCCGGCGCAGCACTTGAGAATCATCACGGGCGCGTCGATCGCATTTCCCAGCGGATGGCCGAGTCCGTATTCTGGGCCGAGGTTGCCGCCCGTGACGGTCATCCATTCATTTCTAAACGGGCCTTTGCCGGACATATACTGCACAAAGCGGACGTCCTTCCGCTCCGTCCACTTGCCATCCTCCTGCACGAGGTAGGGATACTTTTTCTTTTCCTTCACCGCGAACTCCAGCGAGCCGTCGCCGCCTTTTACTTTGCCGAGGCCAACCATGTTGGATTGGCCCAGCAGGATGAAGACCTGGACGGGCTTGGTCATGTCGGCGGGCTTGCCGTCCGGTTTCGGGATGGGTGATTCCGCCGCGGAGACAGTGCCGAATGGCGAAAAGGCGAGCGCGGTGAGGGCGAGGGATTCCCGAGCGAAAGCCCGGCGGGTTTTGAGGTGTTGGTTCATGGTGTGTGTTTTTTAAGTTAGTTAGCTAGTTAGTTAGTTAGCTGGTTAGTGGGTTGGCTGTGATTTGAGTTGGTGGAGTTATTTCACGGGGGTGAGCGTGAAGTCTTTGATGGCGACGCCGCGGCTACCTTCCTTGAGTGCGACACTCAGGACATTCTGGCCCTTGACTAGCATGACTTCGACGGACGGGGTCGGTTGCCAGAGGCCGATGGTGTAGGGTGCCGGAACCTCCGCCGAGGCCTTGGCGTCGTTGGCTGCAAAGAGGAATTTCTGCCCCTCATGCACCGTCGCCACCTGCGCGGCCAGCGCATATTTGCCGGCCTGCGGCGCGTCGATGACATACTGGGCTTTGAAGCCACCGGTGGCGTGCAATTGCATGCCGCCCGCGAAGCTTTTCATCGCAGCGAAGTGTCCTGACGGTTTGGTGTGAGCCACCGCCGGGACGGTGATGGCACCAGCCTTGCCGACCACGGGTTTCTGGTCGGCCGCGGTCACGGCCACCTTCTCGACGACCCTTGCTTTCTTGTCCTCTGATTCATTCGCTTCACCAAGCTCCTGGCCGAGCGGTCCCAGAGCTACCGCCTTGGTGGCGGTCGCAATCGCGCGGGCTTGAAAATGCGCCATGCTGCTCCACAAGCCGCCGGCAACATGCCTGCGATCGTTGTATTCCTGCTCGCCCAGAACGCGGCTGACCCACTGTGCCCGCAGCACTTTCACATAGTCCTGTGGCTGCGTGCGCGCCTGGGTCTCCAGCAGGAAGTCCGAACCGCTGCGGGGACTCTCCTGCTTGTCCCACCAACTGTGTTGAAAGCCCGCGCCGAGATTGACCACCCAGGCTTTCGGCGTCCAGTGCCCCACGGCCGCATGTGCGTGCTGGGTCACGCCCCACACTGGGATGCCGAAGCTTTTCAGGATAAACCGGCCAAAGAATGCGCGCCGGCCGCAGACCCCGCCATCCTTCGGGATGTTTTGATAAGAGTTGAGGTGAGGCAGATCGTCCTTGACGCATTCAGAGCCGTATTTGACTTCGGTCCGCACGGTTCCCGAATAGCGCCAGCCGTAGTCTGGATTGTAGATATGGTCGGGCCGGTAGTTACGGAGCATCTCGCGTCCCCACGCCAGAATGGAATCGGGCGCATCGCAATCGACGACCATCCGATATTCCCAGACGGAGAAGTTTTTGAAGGCCGGGTCGAGTTCGCCATCAAGGTAGGCCTTCTCGTAATGCAGGTAACGCTTCACAGGATCAACGATGGTCGGCGCGGTGGTCTCGGTCTGGGCGTTGTTCTGCTTGACCGGCACAGCGTGTTCGAGGGCCGTAGCGAGCGCCAGTCGCTGAAAGACCCCGTCGCGGGCCTTCGGGCTGGCCTTCTGAATGGCCGTGTAAACCTGCATCGCCGGGCCGTATTTGCCGGAGTCGGCGCCACCGGCGAGGAGCATCTGTTTCATCAAGGCGTCATCGCCCAGGAGTTGGTCCACGAGTGCCGCGTGCTCGTTGCCCTGCTGCGCGAACTCCGCCAACCCGCGCGGCGTGGCCTTCGCCAGGACGGCAGCGCGGACAAGCGACGAATCCAGTCGGTCGCTGGCGATGATGGGCTGGAGGTCGGCGAGGATGGCTTCGGCGGCCTTCAGTTCATTGGCTTGGGCCTGGGCCAGTGCCGCCTGGGCCGCTTGATTTGCCTTGGTCACGTTTGTGGCGTCGAGCATGGCCTTGTCCAACGCGGCCTGGCGTTCCGCGAGCGCCTTGAGGCCGGCTTCCTTGTCCGCCTGCCATTTGGCCAGATCCTTCTTCGCCGCTTCGCGTTCGGCGTCGGTGGTCGCCTTTTTCAGCGCAGCTTCGGCCGCGGCAATGCCCTTGGCCGCGCCGCCGAGCCACTTGCCCTTGGCATGATCGACCAGGGCTTTGGCGGTTTGAATTTTCCCTTGGGATTGCTGCGTGGAATTAGCCTGCGACTCGGCGGCCTTGAGGGCTTCACGGGCTTTCTGGAGGGCGGCCTTTTTTCCCTCGTCGATCTTCGGCAGGGCCTTGTTGACCTCCGCCTGCGCGGCGGCGAGTTGGGCGGTGTATTTGTCGAGATGGCGCTGGCCGTCGGCAGTGAGCGGGGCGGGCGGCGGGGGCTTGGGAGCGGCGGAGAGGTGGGGGGCACACAGGGCGAGCGCTGCGAGCAGACAGATGCGCCGGAGCGATTTTCGGAGGATTAGCATTGAGTTGGTGGTGTTTCAGGTTACGCGCAAACAGGCGGTGTCGATCGTTTGAAGGAAATCAAGATCGGAAAATCATTTTGAACGGCGATGAACTTCATTACCCCGACCCGCAGCAGCCGGGCGCAGCCTACTTGAGCTGCGACGTGACGCTGGTGAGCCATTTGGTGTCCTCAACAAAAAGCGGATCACTGTTCGACGTGTTGAAGGTGGCCGGATCAGCCATCTGCCAGCTTTTCCATTTGTGAATGATCGAACTACCATCGGCGAAGGCCATGGCGGAGGCCTTGTTATGGTAGCTGGCAGGTAAATCAATCACTCGTCCGACCGTATCGCTCGGCGCGACCATCGCCACGGCCATCGAGGAATCGTTGATGCTGACCGCGCTTTCATCGAGGAAAATCCAGGTCTCGGAGGGTGCCCCGAGTTCGGTGGTTCTGGAAAAGTGCTGATAGGCGGCGCCCAGAGGTTGCGCGGCGGGGTAAAACGCCTGGCTGGCGGCGACGCTGCGAACGCGCTGGGCGCCGAAATCCATGCTCTTGTCGGCCGGGCACCGGTAGATCCCCAAATTGTTGTTGTAGGGGAACATCAAGGCGGCGGTGATCGGCACTGGGTTGGTGGAGGTGGTCCGCACGAATCTCATGGTTCCACCGCACCATTGCACCTGCCAGGTGTTGATATTGCCGCCGCTGTTCCAATCCGTGATGGTCACGGGCGCGATCCGGTCGTAGTTGTCATCGGCGTAGAGCTTCCAGGACAGCAGCAGTTGCATGTTGTTGTTCAGGCACTTGACGCCGTGGGCCTTGAGCTTGGCGGAGCCGAGCGCCGGCAGCAGCATCGCCGCGAGGATGCCGATGATGGCGATCACCACCAGCAGCTCGATCAGGGTGAAGCCTCCCGACCGGGCGGGGGCGGAGAATGAGCGGAGCAAGCGCGAGGTTTTCATTGGGGGATGCGTGTATGTCGCTGTTAGATGATCTGACTTTCCCAGTTAATCTACGGGCGCTCTTCTCCGGCGCGAGGGATAGTCCGTCCGGCGAGCAGCCCCTTTTGGGGGATGGTTGGTGCGGCGTGTAAACTGGTCACGGAACGGTGGGAGTTTGATCCGGCATGTTAATCCCGAGCTTGGGAGGCGACGGCGCGGATGGTGATCGGGAAGCCCGCGGAGCGCGGCGTGCATGTCGCGGCAGGAGCCGACTCGAATCGCCGGCTCCGAATTTCCTGAGCCGGCGCACGTTGCTGCGGCCCGAAAGCCGCGTGCCTGACCGTTGCTGAAAAGCTGCTTCGGAGTTTGGGCGAATCCGCGGGCAAGACGGGTTGTGATGGAGCGCGGCGGTGGCGCGAAAGGCGCGGTGTCCGGGGCAGGACCCTGACTTCAGAAGCGGGACTAACCCGGATATTTCATGCTCATTTTGTAGCGCAGGCTTCCAAGCCTGCTGTATCGCGGGTTTCCAAACCCGCGGCGCGCTCGGCAAGGCCGACACCCTGCCCACTTGGAAGTCGGCGACACAGGAGGTTTGGATACCTGCGCTACACGGGCGGGGGGCCTGCGACTTCGATGAGGCTGCGAAATAACCGGGCGCAGCGGAGGGCTGGCGGACGACGATCAGGGTTGGTTGGTGTTGTTCCACTGGCTGATGATCGCGGGGTCCGTGGCGGAGACGAGTTGCGCGCGGGTCTTGGATTCCACATGTCCGTCGCAGAAAAGGATGTTCGCCCGCTTGCCGTTGTGCAGTTCGCCCGGGTATTGGCGCAGGGCGTAGATGCCGATGAAGCCGCTCCAGTTGGGATCGCCGCCCAGCGCGAGGTCGAAATTGCTGTCACCCAGGGCGATCATGTCCGTGGGCTTGACCACCATGGTTTCCGCAGTCTGGCCATTGGCCGGATTGGTGCCTTCATAGACTCCCAATCCGGTGTTGGGATTTCGCCCGACGAACGCGCCCCAGACATTGTAGCCGTAGCTCAGGAAGCTGCTGCCGCCGGAGCGCAGGCGGACCTCGTCCTGCTCGTAACCGCCGTAGGCCGGGAGGCCGCTGCCGAAGGTCACATTCCACTGGGCATTGGTGCCCTGGACGGCCGGGCATCGGAAGATTTTCGTATTCCGGCCGGCGCCGATGCCCTGCCGCATCTGCGCGGGCCACAGCCAGGTGGTGCCGTCGGCCATGATGCCCTGCGGGTAGTAAGTGCAGTCGGAGACGTACATCAGGATGCCCATCCCGATCTGCTTTTCGTTGTTCGCGCAGGCGACGCCTTTGGCCTTGAGCTTGGCGCTGCCCAAGGCCGGGAGAAGCATCGAGGCGAGGATGCCGATGATGGCGATCACGACGAGCAGCTCGATCAGGGTGAAGGCCGAGCGCACTGGATACGGCATAACAGGCTTCATAATGGTTGGCGAAATTGGCGAACTGATTGTGATCGTCACTGACTCCCGGCCCGGCGCTGCGGATCCCAATACATGGAATTAATCAGGCGGTTCGCAGCCTGCGGATTGATTTTGTCGTCGGGGCGAGATTCGGCATGGGAATCGGTGAAGACCACGACGCCGCGCCCGCCGTTGACCCCCTTGCCCGGCCCGCCGCCATGCCGGCAGGCGATGCCTTCGTAGGCGAGATTCGAGCCGTCCATGACGGCATTGGGCCAGTAAGCGCTCATGCTCCAGAAGCCTTCCGCATCGCCGACTTCGATGGTGTCGCTCGGGAAGAGAACGGAACTGCGGGACACATTGTAGCCGGAGCTGAAACTGAAGCCACCCACGGTGACGGTGCTCGCACCTTGGGCGCTGGGGGGCGGATAGAAGAGAAAGAAAACATTGGCGGCGTAGCCGACCCGGCTGCCGGGGTTGGCCGGCGTGGCCGAGTAATCCCACTGAAATCCGGGCGTATATTGATTCCGCACCCCGCGGAGCACGGGACAATGGAAGTAGTTGGAATTTCCGGCGGAAGCCGGGGTGACGTAAGTCCCCCACCAGTCGTCCTGGGGTGGCAGCGAGGGATCCTGTTTCCGACATGCGGGAAAAAAGTCACGGTAGTCATCTGTGTAGAGCTGCACGAAAACCCCGATCTGCTTGAGGTTGTTCAGGCACTTCATGGTGTGAGCCTTGTCCTTGGCCTTGCCCAGCGCGGGCAGGAGCAGGCTGGCGAGAATGCCGATGATGGCGATCACGACCAGCAGCTCGATCAGGGTGAATCCCGAGGCCGCACCGGCATGACCCCGGTGAGCAAGGGCGGTTTTGTTCGGATCAGGTTTTGACATGGTGGAATGCATGCTGTTCTACGGCTGCAACGGGTGCGGGTCAATGGGAGGGTGCCGCCGCCCGCGCTTGACGCAAGGAATAGTTGCTCGACAACCAGTCCCTTTTGGGGGTTGGTTGGCCACATGCACCCCTTGCGCATGTTCTCCGCCGCCGAGCAGGTTGCGCTGCACCTGCGGCGGGAGCTGGCGCGGGGACACTGGGTCGGGAGCCTGCCGGGCGTGGGGACGCTGGCCGGGGACCTCGGGGTGAACCGCAAGACGGTGGAGGCGGCGCTGCGGCAGCTCGAGGAGGAGGGCCGGCTGGTGGGGCAGGGGCCGGGCCGCAAACGGCGCATTGTCGTGCCCGACGGCGCCGCCGCGCGCCCGATGCGGATCGCCATGCTGGAATACGATCCCATGGGGCGCACCGAGGGCTACACGGTGGAACTCAACCATTCGTTGGTGGCCGCGGGCCATACCGCCTTCTTCGCCGAAAAATGCCTGGTGGAACTCGGAATGGATGTCGCGCGCGTCGGCCGGCTCGTCCGGCAGACCGAGGCGGATGCGTGGGTGATCGGGGCCGGCTCCCGCGAAGTGTTGGCATGGTTCTGCACGCAGCCGATGCCGGCGTTTGCCCTGTTTGGGCGCCGGGAGGGATTGCCCATCGCGGGCACGGGGCCGGACAAGGTGCCGGCGGTGATCGCTGCGACCCGCAGTCTGATCAGGCTCGGGCATCGCCGAATCGTGCTGGTGGTCCGGCGAGAGCGACGATTGCCGGAGCCGGGTCGGGCCGAGCGAGCCTTTCTGGAGGAACTCCAGGCCCGGGGCGTGCCGGTGGGCGCTTTCAATCTGCCGGACTGGGAGGCAACCCGGGCGGGCTTTCACGAACTGCTGCGGTCGCTCTTCCAAGTCACGCCGCCCACGGCGCTGATCATCGACGAAGCCCCGTTTTTTGTCGCCACCCAGCAGTTCCTCGCCGCGCGCGGCATCCGCGTGCCGCAGCAGGTCTCGCTGGTCTGCACGGATGCCGACCCGACCTTCGAGTGGTGTCAGCCCACGATCGCGCACATCCGCTGGGACCCCGCGCCCGTGGTCCGCCGCGTCGTGCGCTGGGCGACCAACGTGAGCCGGGGCAAGAAGGATCTGCGCCAGACCGTCACGCCCGCGGAGTTTGTCGAAGGCGGCACGACCGGCCCGGTGCCCCGCGCGTGACAGCCGCGCGGGCGACAGCGCGTCCGCCACGGAGAACGAACGCCCCGCCGCCAGGGACGCGCCGGTCGGAAGGGAAGCCCGCGCTCCGACAGCGAAGGGACGGCTCGGTGCCGACGGCTTGTTCCACGTTCATGGTTTCAAACTCGCTTTCACCACCCGCATCGTCTCCGCCTGTTTGCCGCGCACGAATGCCATCGCGGTCCGCGTCTTCGCCAGTGCGGCCGGGTAATCGCGGTGAATCGCCAGCAGCGCGGCTGTGACCGCGCCCGCCGGTTGCGCATCCAGATCGAGCAGCCACTCGCGCAGGCCGATGTCCGCGAACATCTCGCGCTTCGGCCCATGCACGAGCGAGCTCGGATGCAAGATCGGCGTGCCCATCGCCAGCGCGATGATGCAACTGTGCGGCTCGTGGCACACGACCACGCGGGCCTTGGCGAACACCGCCGCCGCTTCGTCCGGCAGCCAGAACGTGTCGCGCAGGACGACCTTCGCCTTCACGTCGTCGGGCAGCGGGTCGAACAGCAGGCGCTGGTTGTGCGCGATCTCCTTGTCCACCTCGGGCGCGATCACGATTTTCATCCCGGTGTCACGCACCCAGCGGATCATCACCTCGCGGAATTTCGCCGCACGCGTCTCGTCGTCGCGCCGCTGCTGTTCCGTCGGGCGCTGCGGATTCAGCGGCTCGTCGTTCGTCGGATGCTTCGGCGTGTTCGTGCGCAGCATGATCGTGATGAACTCGCGCTCCTTCAGTCCGCGCGCCGCAAGCCACGCGTCCGCCTTCGCATCGTCCCGCACATCAATGCCGAAACAGCCGTCCGGCCCGAAGGCAACGTGCCCCGCCGTGATGGCCGCCCGCCGCACGGTGGCGAGCGTCTGCGAGTCGCGGCAGAAGATGAACGCCGCGCGGCTGAACAGCGGCACCAGCTCCGGCCGCTTCGTGAAGGTGTCCGCCTCATACGAATGGCCGTAGGCGCCCCACGGTTTGTCGAAGCGTTTCGCGACCCGCACCATCGCCGAGAACAAGCCCGGCTTGGAATTCGCGATGAGCAACGACGCGCGCCGCACCGCCTCGCGCAGCTCGGGCGTGCTCGGTTCGCCCTGCTCGTCCACGGTTCCCTGCACGATCCGCACCTTGGGAAAACGCCGCGCCTGCAGCCGGCGCACGTCCTCATTGAGACTCACCGCCCACCACACCACGTCCGCCTCCGGCAGGTCGCGCTCAAGGATGCGCAGCGTTCCCAGCGTGTGGCCCATGTCGCCGATGTTGATCGTCTGCCACCCCGAGTAGAGCAGGACTTGCGGACGCGCCGGTTCGGCCGCGCGCGGCGTGTTCAGCGGGGTGAAGAGCAGGAGCAAGGCGAGGAGTGCGCGACCGGGTTTCATGTGCGGGCTGTTTGATGGCAACAGATGGGCGGTAAAAGAAAAATCCATCGGAGAGTTCCCATCTTTTACCCCCCCATCTTTTACCATAAGTCCGTGCGGCGCGATCAGCAGGGAAGATAAGATTCCGCGGGCGATCTCGAACACGGTGTCGGCGGGATTGCTCGCGATTAAGCAAGGCGTCCGGCTTCGTCCCGGAGCGGATGCTCGAAGGCGGTGGCGTAGGCGTCGAGGGTTTGAGCTTTGAGGCGGAGCTGACGGCCGGTTTTGCGCCAGCCGGAAACGGCAGCGAGAACTTCGCGAAGGGTGGCTCTTGCCACCGCGGCTTTGAGACCGAAGCGCGGCGCGGCGGCCAACGCGGCGGCGATGGAGGTCTCCTCTTGGTCCTCGGTGATGGGGGTCTTCGGTGTTTGCGTGCGGTCGATTTCGGGCACGGGATTGAGGTCGTAGGCGGGTGAAAGCGCCCAGCGGCCCGGCGCGCGCATGAGGAACCCGTGGTTGCGGAGGTGGTCGTCGTAGTTGCTGACGAGGAGGGAAAAGACGAGACGACGCCAGAGTTCGCGCAGATCGCCAGCGGTATCGTCGCCAAATTGGCGGATGCCATCGGCGAGCATCGTGTGGGCACCGGGTGCGCCGGGCGCGAGGCCGAGCAGACTGTGGGCGGAAAGGAACGGGATGCGTCGCACGCCGTCACGATCGAAGCGGGTGATCACCGAGACGCCTTTGCCTTTCACCTCCACGAGTCGGTGGGCCGGGACCCGGATGCCCGCCTTTCTCGCGAGCGTGAGAGCGAGGATTTCGCCGGCGGCGATGTCGCGCACGTCGTCGGGTTTGGAGAATTTCGCAATGGCAAGCCGGCCATCGGCGAGGGCGACCGCGGATTTGGGCCGCGCGCCGCCGAGCGGCGATCCCTGGCCAAGCAGATAGCGCAGGTCCTGGGCGGTCTCGGTTTCGCTGTGGACGGCAGTGGCCGCATTCAGCAGGGCCGCGAGCTGCACGAGCGGCGGGATTTTTCCGCCACCGGCGGCGAGGAATGGACCGTGCGCTTCCGCCCGAAAGCGGAGCGCGCCGATGCGGGAGGCGTCGTCGAGTGCGAGCACGTAATCGAGATCGTGATACGGCTTGCGGTCGAGGACGTGCTTCCGCACCGCACGCTCAATCAGCACCCGTCCCCAACGGTCGGGGCCGCAATCCTGCATCGCGCCGAAAAGCACCGCGCTGTGATGCGCGCCGGCGCGCAGCGGCAGCGACGTGGGATCGATGGCGAAAGCGCCCGCACGCCCGAGCCACTCGGCGGCGTATTCGAATGACACGGCTGCGCTTCGTTCCGCAGTATGAAGGCGTCCGACAAGACGCGTCTCACCGTCGCGCTCGATATGAACTTCCACGCTCATGGCCGGGTGCGGTGGATGCGTTTGGGCAGGCGGCGTTCATCCAAGCTCAGCGCCAGCGCATCGGTCGCCGGCGCGGCGAGGTTGGCGAGCCGGTCATGCAACTGCAGCACGAACGCGGCAGTCGCGAGCGTGCCGAGGGCCACGGTGGGATCGCCGCGCTCCATCCGCCAGAGCGTGTCGCGGCTGATGAAAAGTCGTTCGGCCATATCGGCAGTGGCGATGCCGCGCTTGCGGCGCGCGAGCGCGAGGTCGCGGCCCAGTTTGCGAAGCGCGTGGGCGGCGGGCAGCGGAATGGATGGCGCGTGCGGCATGGCGCATACGGTCCGCTAAAGCTGACAGAGTGTAAAGCAAAGTCTGCTATACCAGACGCTACTCTGCTTCATGTCCTCCCGCCCCACAGCTTTGCGAGCTGCTGCTGGCTCGTAGAAGTCATCCTTGCCCGTGGCTGGGCAGGCGCTGCGCTCAAGGGTCGCGCCGCGGACGCGCTGGCGGACCGGCGGCCGGCACCGGGGCGGGGGGAAAAGGCAGCAGCGTGGCGAGGGCGAGGAGCAGTTTCACGGTGAATGGGAACCGGCTATTGAACCACCCGCTCCACCTCCACCTGGAGCGCGCAGAACGCGAGGCCGCAGTATCCCGGCCTTCCGCGGGTGTCTACAAGCCGCC
>BJHT01000002.1:41362-75915 GCA_014193395.1 Verrucomicrobiota bacterium | reverse complement strand
CGAGGTCGTGGAGGATGGCTTCGGGAGTGGGTTTGGGTTTCATTGGGGGAATGTATATGCCATAAACATATACTTAGCAACGAAAAGCACCGGAATACCGCACTGACCAGAATTTTGTCTTACGCCCTCCGGATCAAAACCTCACCCCGCACACTTGCGCCCCGCTAGCGCCCGCGCGTAATCTCCGCAGCATCTCAAACCCACGCGATTCCATGCGCCTCCCGACACCTCAACGCCGCCGCCTTCCATCCCGCACCGTGGCCGGCCTCCTCCTTCCCGCGCTCGCCGTCATCGCGCTTGCCCTCGCATCCGCCCCCGCCGCCACCGAACCCACCCGCGAGCAGCTCGAATTCTTCGAGAAACGCATCCGCCCCGTCCTCGTCAACCGCTGCTACGAATGCCACAGCGCGGACGCCAAAAAACTCAAGGGCGGCCTCGCCCTCGACACCCGCGACGGCCTCCTCGCCGGTGGTGAAACCGGCCCCGCCATCGTCCCCGGCGACCCCGAAAAGAGCCGCCTCATCGAAGCCGTCCGCTACCAAAACCGCGAACGCCAGATGCCCCCGAAGAGCGCCCTCCCCGCCGACCAAATCCGCGACCTCGAACAATGGGTGAAAATGGGCGCGCCCGATCCCCGCCATCAACCCGCCGCCAAAATTGCCAAACGCGAAATCGACCTCGAAGCCGGCCGCAAATTCTGGGCCTTCCAACCCATCGCCAATCCTCCCGTCCCGACTCCGAAAAATCTCCCCGCCTCCACCCCCGCCTCCGCCATTCGCAATCCCATCGACGCCTTCATTCTCGCCCAGCTCGAGCCCCACGGCCTCGCCCTCGCCGCGCCCGCCGACAAACGCACCCTGCTCCGCCGCGCCACCTTCGATCTCACCGGCCTCCCGCCCTCGCCCGAAGACATCGCCGCCTTCCTCGCCGACACGGCCCCCGACGCCTTCGCCCGCGTCATCGACCGCCTCCTGAATTCCCCCCACTACGGCGAACGCTGGGGCCGTCACTGGCTCGACGTGGCTCGCTACGCCGACTCCAACGGCCTCGATGAAAACGTCGCCTTCGGCAACGCGTGGCGCTACCGCGACTACGTCATCAACGCCTTCAACCGCGACCTTCCCTACGACCAGTTCATCCGCGAACAAATCGCCGGCGACCTTCTTCCCGCCGCCACGCCCGCCGAGCGCCACCAACACCTGACCGCTCTCGGCTTCCTGAGCATCGGCCCCAAACTCCTCGCCGAACCCGACAAGGTGAAACTCCTCATGGACCTCATCGACGAACAAATCGAAACCCTCGGCCGCGCGTTTATGGGCATGACCCTCGGCTGCGCCCGCTGCCACGATCACAAATTTGATCCCATCCCTACCGCCGACTACTACTCACTCGCCGCCATCTTCAAAAGCACCCACACAATGGACGACCTCAAGACCATCGCGAAATGGCACGAACCCCTCGTCAGCTCACCCGCCGACCTCGCCATGCAGGCCGCCTTCGACAAAAAAATCGCCGCGCAAAAACAGACCCTCTCCAACCTCGTCGCCACCGCCAACCAAACCCTCCTCACCGAAAAGAAACTCACCGCCCTCCCCAAATCTCCCGAAACCCAATACCCGACCAACACCGTCGCCGAATTGAAGCAACTCCGCGCCGCCCTCGCCGCCCTCGAAAAAGAAGCCCCCGAAATGCCCAGCACCATGGGCGTCAGCGACTCGACCAACATTGTCCAATCGCTCCCCATTCACATCCGCGGCAGTCATCTCAACCTCGGCGCGCCCGCCGCCCGCGGCGTCCCGCAAGTCATGACCATCGCCGCCACCCGCCCGCGCTTCGCCGAAAAACAAAGCGGCCGCCTCGAACTCGCCAACTGGCTCGCCAGCCCCGACCATCCCCTCACTGCCCGCGTCATGGTCAATCGAATCTGGCGCTGGCATTTCGGCCAGGGCCTCGTCCCCAGCACCGACAACTTCGGCGCCCTCGGCGACCGCCCTTCCCACCCCGAACTGCTCGACTGGATCGCCCACCGCTTCATCACCGACGGCTGGAGCCTCAAGTCACTGCACCGACTCATCATGCTCAGTGCGACTTATCAGCAACAGAGCCAGGGTGAAGGGTTGAAGGGTTCAAAGGTTGAAGGGTTAAAGAGTTTAAGCGTTGAAGCGGACCAAGTCCCCCGTCCTTTCAACCCTTCAACCCTTCAACCCTTTAACCCCTCAAACTCTGCCCTCTTCCCACCCTTCGCAGGTTCTGAAACCGCCCAAACCAAACCCACCACCAGCGCCCACACCGCCTCCCTCTCCCAGCGGGCTGGGGTGAGGGAGAACGGCCCCGCCTCCACCGCAACGCCACAAACTACCAAGTCACTCCCCCCTTCAACCCTTCAACCCTTCAACCTTTCTACTCAACACCCCTTCTCCCCCTTCCCCATCCGCCGTCTCGAAGCCGAAGAAATCCGCGACGCCCTTCTCGCCGTCTCCGGCCGCCTCGACCCTGCGATGGGCGGCAAAACTATTCCCCTCAAAAATCGTGAGTTCGTCTTCAACCACACCTCCAAAGACGCCACCACCTACGACAGCCCCCGCCGTGCCCTCTACCTCCCCATCATCCGCAACCATCTCTACGACCTCTTCGAGCAATTCGACTACCCCGATCCCGCCGTCCCCACCGGCAGCCGCAACGCCACCACCGTCGCCCCGCAGGCATTGCTCATGATGAACAGCGACCTCGTCCTCCAATCCGCCACCGCCCTCGCCACGCAGCTCCTTACCCGCAGCGAACTCACCGACCCCGAACGCCTCACCCTCGCCTACACCAAAGCCTACGGACGCCCTCCCACCCCGCGCGAACTCACCCGCGCCCAAGCCTTCCTGACTAACTTCGAGAAGAATGCCGCCACCCGCCAACCCACCCCCAAAGCCCCCCGCACCGAAGCCTGGTCCGCCCTTTGCCAAACTATCTTGGCGGCGAACGAGTTCATCTATTTGAACTAATGAAGGCGCCCCGTGCCATCGCCGTGCAGGTCGGATTTAAAGCCTTTTGCTACTAACCTTTGCCCGCTGTCATGAAATCATTCCGCTCCATTGTCGCTATCTCCGGAATTGCGGTGCTGACCGTCGCGCCGATGCTCATCGTAGATTCTTACAAAGCCCGGAAGAGCCGTCAGGAAATGTCGCGGATGATGGCCGTGAAGTTATTGGTAGTGGAGAAGGTGGAGGCCTATCAGAGAGCAAACTCTCATTACCCGGATTCAATAGCGGTTCTTTCGTTTACCAATTCTTCCCAAGAGATTGAGATGTTGCCTGACCTCGAAAAGATTCGTTACCGGCGAACGGCCTCTGGCTATGCGGTTGGTTGGGACGGCGTCTATGGTTTTAGCCGCTGAAAGACAATTATGACTCCAGCTTACCAGAGTGCTGAAACGAACCGACCAGATATACTGGGTTCAACACCCCCGGATGATTTGCTCATCTCATATGTGTTCCATACTTGGGTTTCGTCCGGCGCTGAGCCTGGTAATTATCTCGCCGTGCATGTTTGAAATGTCGCGAACATTCACTAACCGTTGTTCACCGTCATGAATCCCCACTTCCACCCCCCACCGCTCTCCCGCCGCAAACTCCTGCAGCAATCCGCCGCCGGCTTCGCCTGGCTCGCCACCAGCTCCCTCCTCGCCAACGCCGCCGACTCCGAGTCACGCATCACGCATCACGCATCACGCCCCACGCCCTTGTCCCCCCGCCCCACCCATTTCCCTGCGCGCGCCAAACGCGTCATCTTCCTCTTCATGAAAGGCGGCCCCTCCCAGGTGGACACCTTCGACCCCAAGCCCCTGCTCGACCGTGACGACGGCAAGCCCTACCCCTTTGCCAAACCCCGCGTGCAATTCGCCCCCACCAATGAACTCCTCAAGTCTCCGTGGAAATTCCAGCACCACGGCCAGAGCGGACTCCCCGTCAGCGAACTCTTCCCCCACGTCGCCCAGTGCGTCGATGACCTATGCATCCTCCGCTCCCTGCACGGCACCAACGCCGCGCACGGCGGCGCGCTCCTCAAGCTCCACACCGGCAGCGACAACTTTGTGCGCCCCAGTATGGGATCCTGGGTCACCTACGGACTCGGCTCGGAAAACCAAAACCTCCCCGGCTTCATCACCATCTGCCCCACCTTCGCCCACGGCGGCGTGAACAACTGGGGCTCCGCCTTTCTCCCCGCCGCCTATCAGGGCACGCCCCTCGGCAACGCCACCGTCCCTGCCGGCAACGCCACCGTCCGCCACATCAAGAACTCCCACCTCACTGTCGCCGAGCAACGCGCCCAGCTCGACCTCCTCGCCGAAATGAACCGCGACCACCTCGCCCAATCCGGCGCGAACCTCGCTCTCGAAGGCCGCATCAATTCCTTCGAACTCGCCTTCCGCATGCAGATGGCCATGCCCGAAGCCCAGGACCTCTCCGGCGAAACCGACGCCACGCGCAAACTCTACGGCCTCGATGACAAAGTGACCGAGAACTTCGGCACCCAATGCCTCATGGCCCGCCGCTTCGCCGAGCGCGGCGTCCGCTTCATCCAGGTCACCCACAGCGACGGCGACGTGCAATGGGACCAGCACGGCGCGCTCAAAAAAGGCCACACCAAAAACGCCGCCGAAGTGGACAAACCCATCGCCGGCCTCCTCAAAGATTTGAAATCCCGCGGCCTCCTCGCCGACACCCTCGTCCTCTGGGGCGGCGAATTCGGCCGCACCCCCGCCGCGCAAGGCGGGCGCGACGGACGCGACCACAACCCCGACGGCTTCACCATGTGGCTCGCCGGCGGCGGCGTGAAACCCGGCACCGCCTACGGCGCCACCGACGACTACGGCTGGTTCGCCACTGAGAACAAGATGCACATCCACGACCTCCACGCCACGCTCCTCGCCCTCCTCGGCCTCGACCACGAACGCCTCACCTACCGCCACGCCGGCCGCGACTTCCGCCTCACCGACGTCGAAGGCCACATCGTCCGCGACATCTTCGCCTGAGCTCAGGAGCGCGGGCGGCCCGCCCGCAAGTGTCCCGCCTCCACCCGTCCGCCACGAACTCGTCCCCCCGGCACCAAGCCGCCGAGCGCGTCAGCTTTGGAGTGCGGTGACTCGTCACCGCTTTTTCAAGGCGACTTGTCGCCGTCGAAAACCCACAGACTCAACCAGCGAATGGTGCCTCCACCACTCGCGCCAGCGTCGGCGTGCCGGCATGTCCGACAGCGCTCGATCACCCGACGCCGACCAGTCGCCTGCGCCAAAGAAGCAACCAGTCACCGTGCTCCAAACCGCGCCTCGTCCACGGACTGATGATCCTCGCTCCAAAAGCGCGACCTCAATAATTCTAGCTAGACAGGCCAGAATCGCCGCGCCACCGTCCCCGCATGAAAAGCACCTGGCAACTGCAGCAGGCCAAAAACCAGTTGAGCCTCCTCGTCGAGGACGCGCTGACCAAAGGCCCCCAGACCATCACCCGCCACGGCAAACCTGCCGTCGTGGTCGTCGCCGCGACAGATTTCGTTCCACCCCGTCGAAAGCGCAAAGGCATCGTCGAACTCTTCGCCCCGCTGAAAGGCTCGGGGATTGATCTCACCCGCGTCCGTGACTACCCGCGGGAGGTGAAGCTGTGAGCTGGCTGCTGGACACGAATGTCATTTCCGAACTGACGCGCCCGGTCCCGCATCCCGGCGTGATCCGCTGGCTTGGCGAAAACGAGGACGAGTTCTTTTTGAGCACGTTGACCTTGGGCGAGATACACAAGGGCATTCTGGCCCTTCCCGAATCGGCGCGCCGCCGCCGCCTCGAAAACTGGTTCGACCACGAAATTCGCTCGTGGTTTGCCGGACGCCTGCTTCCCGTAGATGAAACAGTCGCCCTTCGCTGGGGTCGCCTGCTCGCCGAAGCCGGGCGTCCACTGCCCGCCATTGACAGCCTCCTCGCCGCTACCGCCCTGGCGCACGGACTCACCCTCGCCACCCGCAACACCACCGACATGGCCTGCACTGGTGTGGATTTGTTCAATCCTTGGATGGCGGCCGATTAGCTTGCTTTCCCGCTCACCGCCCCAGCAATCCGCCCAGCCCGCCTTGCATGAGTTTTTGCAAGCCCGCCTGAATGCCGTCCTGCGCACCAATGTTGCCCTGCGGCGTCAGATGATCGACCACCTTGGGAAGGAGATCAGCCAGCCCCGCCGACACCGCGCCAGCCGGCAACCCCGCCTGCTGTGCGAGTTGCTGCACTTTCTCCGCACCGAAGACCTGGGTGAGCTGCTCCCCGTTGATCGGAAGGTTTTTACCCGTGCTCACCCACGACGCCGCGTGGTCGCCGAGGCCCTTGGCGGCGAATTGTTTGAGCAACCCTTCGAGGCCGCCGTGTTGCGTGACGAGACTGGTGATGAGGCTGAAAAGCTGTCCTTGCGGTGCCCCGCCGCCGCTACCACCGAGCGCACCGAGCGCCTGACCGGCAATTTGATCGAAGAGTCCCATGGCTGTTGTTGTTTTTATTGGTTAAGTAATGAAACGAACGCGGCGCATTGAATCCCTTCCCGGCGAATAGTCAAATCGCGGTCCGACAGAGGTTCCTCCACCCGTTATGGCTGCTTTACACGCGGGGGATGTTTGCTACCTTGCGCGGTCGCTCGCCGAGTCGAACACCGTGATTTCATGGGGTTTGGTGGCCAGTCTTCCGATGATAACGCGCATGTTCGACCAGCCGCTCCGGGTGCCCGCCCGGCGCCCCGGATTTGCTTTCGGAACCCCGCCTGCATGACCCCCGCCGTTACCCCGCAAAACCGCACGCGCGGATGGTGGACGGCCAATGGCACTCCCGCCGCCACGGACGCGGACGCGTTGCGCGCGGCGCTGGCGGATTTGCATCAGCCGGTTGCACTGGTCGAGAGCGACGGCCGGCTGGCGCTGGCGGAGGGCGGAATGATCCGCTTTGGCGTGGTGAACGCAGCGCCCGGCGACGCTCCGATCTCGGGCTACGCGCCGGCTTCACCGGTGGAAAATCTGGGGGAGAAATCTTTCTGCGATGACCACGGACTGCGCTTCGCCTGCGTGGCGGGCGCGATGGCCAATGGCATCGGCTCGGAGGAAATCGTCGAGGCGATGGGGCGCGACGGGATGCTTGGTTTCTTCGGCGCGGGCGGGCTGCCGCTGGCGCGCGTCGAGGCGGCCGTCGAGCGCGTGACGCGGGCGCTAGGCGCGCGGCCGTTTGGTTTCAATCTCATCCACAGCCCGAACGAACCCGAGCTCGAAGCGGCCGTCGTCGAACTGTATCTGCGGCGCGGCGTGCGGCTGATCGAAGCCTCGGCGTTTCTCGGGCTGACGCTGCCGGTCGTGCGCTATCGCGTTCACGGCATCCGGCGAGACGCGGACGGACGCGTGGTCACGCCGCATCGCGTCGTGGCGAAGGTTTCGCGGGTCGAGGTCGCGTCGCAGTTTTTCTCCCCGCCGCCGCCGACATTGCTTCAGGAACTGGTGCGGCGCGGGGACATCACGGCGGAGCAGGCGAAACTGGCGGCGGAAATACCCGTCGCGCAGGACGTGACCGCCGAGGCCGATTCGGGCGGGCACACGGACAATCGCCCGGCCATTTCGCTGCTGCCCACGATGATTGCGCTGCGCGACCGGATGCAGGAGCAATTTCAATATGCCCAACCCCTGCGCGTCGGCGCGGCGGGCGGCATTGCCACGCCCGCGAGCGTGGCGGCGGCGTTCGCGATGGGCGCGGCGTATGTCGTGACCGGCTCGGTGAATCAGGCGTGCGTCGAGTCGGGTTCCTCCGACCTCGTGCGGCAGATGCTCGCGCAGGCGCAGCAGGCGGATGTCGCGATGGCGCCGGCGGGCGACATGTTCGAGATGGGTGTGAAGGTGCAGGTGCTCAAGCGCGGCACGATGTTCCCGATGCGCGCCGCGAAGCTCTACGAACTCTATCGCGCCCACGACCGCCTCGAATCCATCCCTGCGGCCGACCGCGCGAACTTGGAGAAGAATTTTTTCCGCGCGACCCTTGAGGAAACGTGGGAGCAGACGAAACGCTTTTTCCAGCAGCGCGACCCGAAACAAATCGAGCGCGCCGAGCGTGATCCGAAGCACAAGCTGGCCCTCGTCTTCCGCAGCTACCTTGGCCAAAGCTCGCGCTGGGCAAACGCCGGCGAGCCGACGCGCGTGATGGATTATCAAATCTGGTGCGGCCCCGCGATGGGCGCGTTCAACGAATGGGCGCGCGGCTCGTTCCTCGAAGCGCCCGCCAACCGCCGCGTCGTCACCATCGCCCTGAACCTCCTCCACGGCGCGGGCGTGACGCTGCGCCTGGCCACGCTCCGCGGCCAGGGCCTGCGGTTGCCGGCCGAACTCACCCGCATCCGCCCCGTGGAACCCGAAGCTTTGCGAGAACTTTTGCGCGCATGAACCAAACGCCAGACCCCGCCGGACGCCCGGCCCCGGAGCCGATCGCCATCATCGGCATGAGTTGCCTGTTCCCGAAGGCGGACAACCTCCAGTCCTTCTGGGCCAACATCAAAAATGGTGTCGATGCCATCACCGAGGTGCCCACCGCCTCGCACTGGAACCCGCGCGATTTCTTCAACGCCGACCCGAAGGCGCCCGACCAGACGTATTGCCTCCGCGGCGGTTTTATCTCCCCGGTGCAGTTTGATCCGCTGGAATTCGGCATCGCTCCGAAAGACCTCGAAGCCACGGACACCACGCAATTACTCGGCCTCGTCGCAGCCAAGCAGGCGCTGCTCGATGCCGGCTACGGCGGCGACCGCGAGTTCAACCGCGACCGCACGAGCGTCATCCTCGGCGTCACCGGCACGCTCGAACTGGTCATCCCGCTCGGCGCGCGGCTCGGGCATCCGATCTGGCGGCGCGCGTTGCAGGAGGCGGGCGTGGACGCGCAAACGAGCGACGACGTGGTGCAGCGCATCGCGGATTCCTACGTGGGCTGGCAGGAGAATTCGTTTCCGGGGTTGCTCGGGAATGTCACGGCGGGCCGCATTTCCAACCGCCTGAATCTCGGCGGCACCAACTGCGTGGTGGACGCCGCGTGCGCGAGTTCGTTGAGCGCGATTCATCTCGCGACGCTTGAATTGCAGGCGGGCCGCTCGGACATGGTGATCTCGGGCGGACTCGACACCTTCAACGACATTTTCATGTACATGTGCTTCAGCAAAACCCCGGCGCTCTCGCCGACGGGTGATGCGAAGCCGTTCGATCGCGATGGCGACGGCACGATCCTCGGCGAAGGCATCGGCACCGTCGTGCTCAAGCGCCTGTCCGATGCGCAGCGCGATGGCGACCGGATTTACGCGGTCATCCGCGGCCTCGGCTCCTCGAGCGACGGCAAGGGCGCGGCGGTGTACGCGCCGGTGGCGTCGGGCCAGATGAAGGCGCTGCGGCGCACGTATGAGCAGGGCGGCGTCACGCCCGACTCGATTGAAATGGTCGAGGCGCACGGCACCGGCACGCGCGTCGGCGACGCGACCGAAGTCACGGCGCTGACCAGTGTTTATCGCGATGCCAAAGCCGAGGGCACCTGGTGCGCGCTCGGTTCGGTGAAATCGCAGATCGGCCACACGAAAGCCGCCGCCGGCGCCGCGGGCCTCATCAAGGCCGCGCTCGCGCTGCATCACAAAGTCCTGCCGCCTACGATCAAGGTCCGCCAACCCGTCGAGCCGGCCGCGCCGGGCAAATCGCCGTTTTATCTCAACACCACCAAGCGCCCGTGGCTGCCGTCCGCCACGCATCCGCGCCGCGCGGCGCTGAGCGCGTTTGGTTTTGGTGGCAGCAATTTTCACTGTTTGCTGGAGGAAGTTTCGCCGACGAAATCCGCGCCCGACTGGGACGGCGACACCGAGGTGGTCGCGCTCTCCGCGGACACCGTGGCGGAACTGAAGCAGGCGTTGAACGAACCGCTCGCCGAGCTGTCGTGGCCGGCCTTGCAACGCCGCGCGGCGAAGACGCGAGCGGCGTTCTCTCGGAATTCGGCGACTGCGGGGGCGAGTGCTGTAGCGCAGGTTTCCAAACCTGCTGTGTCGCCGACTTCCAAGTCGGCGAGCCGCGCGCCAACCCGGACGCATCAAACAATCCCGGCGGCCGCAGGTTTGGAAACCTGCGACACAGCAGGCTTGGAAGCCTGCGGTACCCACGCCAAACCCTTCCGTCTGCTGCTCGTCATCGAGCGCGGGCGCACCGATTTGAAGAAGCTCGTCACAGCGGCGCGGGCGCAGTTGGAGAAGCATTCGACGAAGTCCTGGCAATTGCCCGAAGGAGCGTTCTTCGGATGCGGACGTCCGAACGGCCGGCTGGGCGTGTTGTTCCCCGGACAAGGTTCGCAATACAGCGGGATGCTGCGCGACCTGAGCTGCCAGTTTCCGCAGATGCAGGCCGGACTGGCGCAGGCCAACGAGATTTTCGCCGAAGCCCACTTGGGCGAAGGACGGGCGCGCCTTACTGATTACATCTACCCGCATCCTGCCTTCGATGAGGCGACTGCGAAGGCGCAGGACGCCACGCTGAAGGCCACGGACATTGCGCAACCGGCGATTGGCGCGGTCAGTCTGGCCGCGCTGCAAGTGCTCGAATCTTTTGGTGTTTCTCCCGAAGCCGCCGCCGGGCACAGCTACGGCGAGCTGCTCGCGTTGTGCGCGTCCGAGCGCATCCATTCCGACACGCTGCACCGGCTCTCGAATCTGCGTGGACGCCTCATGGCGCAGGCCAATGGCGCAGGCGAAAGCGGCGCGATGCTCGCTGTGAAAGCGCCGGTCGAGACGGTCGAGCAATTCATCCGCGAAGAGCGCTTCGATCTCGTGGTCGCCAATCGCAATGCGCCCGACCAGGCCGTGCTGGCGGGCGCGGTCGGCGAGATCGAGCGCGCCTCGCAAAGTCTCGAACGCCGCGCGATTTGGAACCGCCGCCTGCCGGTGGCCGCCGCGTTTCACAGTCCGCTCGTGGCCGCGGCGCAGGCACCGTTCGCCGCGGCGCTCAGCACCGTCGAGCTGTCCCAGTCGCGCATTCCCGTCTATGCCAACACGACGGCCCGCGAATACCCGCGCGAAGCCCAGGACGCGCGCCAGCTCCTCGCGGGCCAGCTCGCGAACCCGGTCGATTTTGTCGCCGAGATCAACGCGATGTTCGCCGACGGCGTCACCACCTTCCTCGAAGTCGGCCCCGGCCACACGCTCACCGGCCTCGTGCAATCCATCTTGCGCGACCGCGACATCCACGCCATCGCGCTCGACAGCTCGCGCGGCAAACGCCCGGGCATTGTCGATCTCGCCCTCGCGCTGAGTCGTCTGGCTGCGCTCGGGCACGCGGTCGATCTCACGTCGTGGAACGCGGGCGTCGCGCTGCCGGAACCGGAAACCGGCGGCAAACCACGCCTCACCGTGCCGCTCAGCGGGGCGAATCACCGCACGCCGAAACCGTCGCGTCCGCCGACTCCGCCGCGCGCTTTGGCCGCTTCGCCGGCCGCGGCTGCTGCGCCAGCGCCGGTCGCGCGAGCGATTGCTACGCCGAGTTCGTCCGCAGCGCCGCTGCCCGCGCCGGTTGCGAAGCCCGCGGCTTCACCTGTCGCTGCTGCGCCCATTGCCGCCGCGCCCGGACAGATTTCCGAAGCGGTGCGCGCGAGTCGCGAGAGCCTCGCCGTGCTGCTCCAGCTTCAGGAACAAACAGCGCGTCTGCATCGCCAATTCCTCGATGGCCAGGATGCCGCGCGTCGCACGATGCACGCGCTGCTCGAACAGCAGCAGCGGCTGCTGTCCGGTGCCGGGCCGACCTTTTCGCCGCTGCCTGCGGCGGCCACGCCGGTTGCGCCGAGTGTGCCAGTCGCGCCAGTCGCCCGTCTGACCAGTCCGACGATTCCGACTCCGGCGATTGCGCCCGCGCCCGCAGCGGCCCCCACGCGCACTCCTGCCGCGCCCACCCCCGCGCGCGCGGACGACGGCCGCATCGAGAAAACGCTCCTCGGCGTCGTGGCCGAGAAGACCGGCTATCCCGCCGAGATGCTGAATCTCGAGATGAGCCTCGACGCCGATCTTGGCATCGACTCGATCAAGCGCGTGGAAATCCTCTCGGCATTGCAGGAGAAACTGCCCGATGCGCCGGTTATCAAGCCCGACCAACTCGGCGCGCTCCAGACGCTCCGGCAGGTCGCGGATTTTCTGCGACAAGGCACGGCGACCGCTGCGCCAACCGCGGTGGCGGCCGTCGCGCCCGCGCCAGCGGTGGTTCCCGCGGCGCGCGCCGACACCAGTCGCGTCGAGCAAACACTGCTCGGCGTCGTGGCGGAGAAAACCGGCTATCCCGCCGAGATGCTGAATCTCGGCATGAGCCTCGATGCGGACCTCGGCATCGACTCGATCAAGCGCGTGGAAATCCTCTCCGCGTTGCAGGAGAAATTGCCCGATGTGCCGGTCATCAAGCCCGACCAACTTGGCGCGCTCCAGTCGTTGCAGCAGGTGGTGGATTTTCTGTGCGCGGGTTTGCCAGCCACAGCTCCAGCGGCGATTGGCTCGCCAGCTTCTTCGCCCGCAACGTTCCCCTCCGCGCGCATCGACAAGAGCCGCATCGAACAAACCCTGCTGGGCGTCGTGGCGGAGAAGACCGGCTATCCGTCCGAGATGCTGAATCTGGAGATGAGCCTCGACGCCGATCTCGGCATCGACTCGATCAAGCGCGTGGAAATCCTTTCGGCATTGCAGGAGAAGCTGCCCGACGCGCCCGTCATCAAGCCCGACCAACTCGGCGCGCTCCAGACGTTGCGGCAGGTGGTGGATTTCCTTGGTGCTGCGTCCGCAACCGCACCGGCTGCGGCGGGCATGACCGCAGTTTTGACCAATCCCAGCGCGGCTCCCGCCGTGGACAGCGCGCAAGTCGCGACCGTGCTTCTCGGCGTGGTCGCGGAGAAAACCGGCTATCCCGCCGAGATGCTGAATCTCGAAATGAGCCTCGATGCCGATCTCGGCATCGACTCGATCAAGCGGGTGGAAATCCTCTCGGCGTTGCAGGAGCGGTTGCCGTCCGCGCCGGTCATCAAGCCCGACCAACTCGGCGCGCTCCAGACACTGCGGCAGGTCGTGGAGTTTCTCTCCGCTGCTGCGGCTCCGAAGACCGCAGCGCGGAGCGTGGCGCATGTCGCTGAAGTTCCAGCAATCCCGGTTTCCGCGCCGGTTCAACAGCGGCTCCAGCGCCTGATCCCCACGCCGGTGGCGCTGGGTTCACGCGTGTCCGCGCCCGCTCTCACACTCGCGAAGAATGCGCCGGTCTGGGTGACGGAAGACGGCAGCAGTCTCTCGGCGGCGGTGGCGGCGGCGTTCACGCGGAAGGGCATGACGGCGCGCGTCGTGTCGCTGGCCGAGGCGGCGGCGCGGTCGGGCGCGACGGCGGAGTTGCTCGGGGGCTTGGTCGTGCTGTCGCCGGCGCTGGAGTGTGGCGAGGCGTTTTTGAAACAGGCATTTCTCGCGGTGCAGGCGCGTGCGGCGGCGTTGCGGCGCGCGGGCAAAGAGCAAGCTGCGTTTCTCGTGACGGTGTCGCGGCTGGATGGGCGCTTTGGTTTCGGCGGCAATTTGAATCAGCCGTTGAGCGGCGGGCTCGCTGGTCTGGCGAAAACGGCCGGGCGCGAATGGTCCGAGGTGGCGGCGAAGGCGATTGATCTCGCGGCGGAGGTCGAGGTGGCGGCAGCGGCGGATGCGATTGTGGAAGAAGCATTGCGCGTCGGTCCCGCCGAGGTGGGCGTGTCGCGCGAGGGGCGGATTGGTTTGGAATTGATCGACACGCCGGTGACGCAGGCGTATGCGGGCGCGGCGGTGTTGCACGCGGGCGACGTGGTCGTGGTGACGGGCGGCAGCCGCGGTGTGACGGCGGAGGTGGCGGTCGGACTGGCGCAGGCGTTCCAGCCGACGCTGGTGTTGCTGGGGCGCAGTCCCGCGCCGGAGACCGAGCCGGAGTGGCTCGCGGCGCTGCACGACGAGGCGGAAATCAAGAAGGCGATTCACGCGCATCTCAACGTCCCGGCCACGCCGAAAGCGGTCGAGGCGCAGTTCCGGCGTTGGCTGGCGAATCGCGAGATTTTGCGAAACATCGCGCGGATGACCGCGGCGGGCGCGACGGTTTTGTATCGTTCGGTGGATGTCCGCGACGCGCGGCAGATCGGGGCGTTGCTGAATGAATTGCGGCATGAGTTCGGGCCGATTCGCGGGCTGATTCACGGCGCGGGTGTGCTCGCGGACAAGCGGATCGAGGACAAGACGGCGGAGCAATTCGACTCGGTCTGGAGCACGAAGGTGAGCGGCGCGGAGATGTTGCTGGCCGCGCTGACGAACGACGAGTTGCACTGCCTCGTGATGTTCTCGTCCTCGACTGCGCGCTTCGGGCGCGTGGGGCAGGTGGATTACGCGATGGCGAACGAGGTGCTGAACAAGCTCGCGCAGGCCGAGGCGCGGCGGCGTCCCGATTGCCGCGTGGTCGCGATGAACTGGGGTCCGTGGAATGGCGGGATGGTCACGCCGGCGTTGCGGCGCGTGTTCGCGCAGGAAGGCGTGGGCGTGATCGAACCGGCGGCGGGCGCGGAGTTGCTGGTGCGCGAATTGTCCGCGCCGGTCACGAGTTCGTCGCCGGTGGAGGTTGTGGTGCTCGCGCCGCTGGACGGGCAGGCGGCAGTGATTCCGGCGACTGCGGGTCCTTCGTCGGTGCCCGTGGTGATTGCGCGCGCGGAAGCTCCAGTCGCCGAGGCGGCGGCGGTTACCATGGCGTTCGAGCGCGAGTTGAGCGTGGGCCAGATGCCTTGCTTGAAATCGCATGTGCTCGACGGGCGGGCGGTTTTTCCGGTGGCGCTGATCGTGGAGTGGCTCGCGCACGGGGCGCTGCATTGTCATCCGGGGCTGGCGTTTTGCGGCTTTGATGACCTGCGGGTTTTCAAGGGCGTGCGGCTGGACCCGCGGCACGCGGTGACGCTGCGGGTGCTGGCGCACGCACCGCAGCGCGCGGGCGCGGAGACGCAGGTGGTGATGGAACTGGTCGGCGGCGAACGCGAGAAGCCGATGCTGCACGCGCGGGCACGCATCATTCTCGGCGAGCGTTCGGCGGCACCGCCGGCGCAGTCGGCGGCGTTGCAAATGGGCGGGGACACGTGGGTCGGTGGCGGTTGGTATGGGCCGGACGCCTTGTTTCACGGGCCGGAGTTTCAGGGCATCGCGGCGGTCGAGGCGTGCGGGCCGCATGGGATCGCGGCACGGGCGAAGACGTCGCCGTCGCCGAAGTCGTGGGTGGTGAATCCGCTGCGCGGCAGTTGGATCGCCGATCCGCTGGCGCTGGATGTGAGTTTCCAGATGATGATTTTGTGGACGCTTGGCGAGCAGCGCGCGCCGTCGCTGCCGTGCGCGGCGGTGCGGTATCGGCAGTTCGCGGCGCGGTTCCCGCGCGAGGGCGTGCGGGTGGTGGCGCGCGTGACGCAGGCGACGCCGCAGAAGGCGACGGCGGACATCGAGTTCCTCGACGCGTCCGGTGGCGTGCTGGCGCGAATGGAGGGCTACGAATGCGTGATCGATCCGTCGCTGAGCGGGGCTTTCCGGCGGAACGCGCTGGGTGACGCGGCCTGAGCCGGGACAGGATTTTCGACCACGGAGACACACGGATGAACACGGATAGGAACCGCGGTTTTGCAGGGCCTCGTGGCATTCGTGGGGAGGTGGAAGGGGTGCGGGGCGGGCGCGGGGCGGCGGTTTGGGGTGCGGTGACTGGTCACCGCTTTCGCGCAGGCGACTGGTCGCTGTCGAATTGCGGTGCGCGTTCGATTGCGAGTGCGCGCCAACGCTGGCGCGAGCCGTGGACGGGCCTTTTGCATTCGCGCGGTTGTCTCGATTCGACGGCGACAAGTCGCCTTGGGAAAGCGGTGACAAGTCACCGCACTCCAAAGGGCGCGGGCCTTCGGTTGCGACTGGCAGCGGGCGGTGTTCGTCGGTCTTCGTTGGTGCCTTCCTCGTTTCAACCGAGTTTTGTCCGATGAAGTTTGACCAGCCCATCGCGATCGTGGGGTTGGGCGGGATCTTTCCCGGGTCGCCGACGCTGGAGGCGTTTTGGGAGAATTTGCGCACGGCGCGGGACACGGCGCGCGAGGTGCCGGAAGGGCGGTGGAGTTTGCGGCCGGAGGAAGTGCTCGATGCGCGCGGGCCGATGCCGGACAAGGTTTACACGACGCGCGCGTGTTTCATCGAAGGCTTCGCGCTGGATGCGGCGGGGCTGGATTTGCCGCCGGATTTGTTGGGGAGGCTGGACCCGATGTTTCATCTGCTGCTCCACGCGGGGCGGCAGGCGTGGCGCGACGCGCGCACGGACGCGGTGGACCGTCAGCGGGTGGGCGTGATCATCGGGAACATCGCGCTGCCGACGGAGAGTGTTTCGGCGTTTGCGGAGGAGGTGTTGCTGCCGGCGTTCGAGGCGAAGTTGTTTGCGGAGCAGGGTGGCGCACGACCGGCGGGAAGCTCTGACAAGCTGCGCACGGAGCCGCTGAACCGCTACGTCGCGGGGCTGCCTGCGGGAGTGCTGGCGCGGGCGCTGGGGCTGGGCGGTGGGGCGTTCACGCTGGATGCGGCGTGTGCGTCGTCGCTGTATGCAGTCAAGCTGGCGTGCGATGAACTGCTGGCGGGGCGCGCGGACGCGATGTTGACGGGCGGTTTGTCGCGGCCGGATTCGCTGTACACGCAGATGGGTTTTTCGCAGTTGCGCGCGTTGTCGCCGACGGGGCGGTGCTCGCCGTTCGATGCGCAGGGCAACGGGTTGGTGGTGGGCGAAGGCTCGGGGATGCTGGTGTTGAAACGGCTCGCGGACGCGGAGGCGGCGGGGGATCACATTTACGGGGTGATCCGCGGCATCGGGTTGTCGAATGACATCGAGGGGAATCTGCTCGCGCCGAGTTCGGAGGGGCAGTTGCGCGCGATGCGGGCGGCATACGCGGAGGCGGGTTGGGCGCCGGAGGGCGTTGATTTGATCGAGTGTCACGCGACGGGCACGCCGGTCGGCGACGCGGTGGAGTTCGAGAGTTTGCGGCGACTGTGGAGCGACGTGAAATGGCGCGCGGGGCAGTGTGCGCTGGGCGCGGTGAAGGCGAATGTCGGGCATCTGCTCACGGGCGCGGGAGCGGCGGGGTTGATCAAGGTGCTGCTGGCGCTGCGCAATGAAACGCTGCCGCCGGTGCCGAATTTCAAGCGGGCGGCGGAGAAAATTCCGTTGGCGGAAAGTCCGTTTCAGATTTTGTCGGCGGCGCAACCGTGGCGGCGGCGCGCGGCGGAGGTGCCGCGTCGAGCGGCGGTGAGCGCGTTTGGGTTTGGGGGAATTAATGCGCATGTGTTGGTGGAGGAGTATTTGCCGGCGGTGACGAAGGCGCGCGGCGTGAGTGCGGGGCCGGCGGTGGTGACGGCGGCGGCCGAGAAGGCCGAGCCGGTGCCGGTGGCGATTGTCGGGATGGAGGCGATCGTGGGGCCGTGGGGGGATTTGCGGGAATTCCAGGAGCGCGTGTTGGGCGGCGGTGCCGCGGTGGAGCCGACGAGGGAGCGGGCGGCGTTCGGGGTGGGGCGCGTGGGCGGTGCTGCGGGTGTGAGTCCGGCGACGGTGCCGGGGTTTTATCTCGAAGATGTGGCGGTGGCGATTGACCGGTTTCGCATTCCGCCGAAGGAGCTGGGGGGGGTGTTGCCGCAGCAGTTGCTGATGTTGCAGGCGGCGGCGGGGGCGTTTGCAGACGCGGCGCTGGAGACGATGGACCGGCTGCGCACGGGCGTGTTTGTCGGCATCGCGCTCGATCTGGCGACGACGAATTTTCATTTCCGCTGGTCGATGCTGAAGCACTCGCGGGAGTGGGCGCGGCGGGCGGGGCGGGAGCTTTCGGCGGAGGAGATGGAGCGCTGGGTGGCGCAGCTTCGTGATGCAGCGGGGCCGGCGCTGAATGCGAATCGCACGATGGGCGCGCTCGGGGGAATCGTGGCGAGCCGGCTGGCGCGGGAGTTCCGGCTGGGCGGGCCGTGTCACACGATTTCGAGCGAGGACACGTCGGGGCTGCACGCGCTGGCGGTGGCGGTGCGCGCGTTGCAACAGGGCGAACTTGACACGGCCCTCGTGGGCGCGGTCGAGCTGGCGGGCGATCCGCGCGCGCTGGCGGGGACGGCGACGCACCGGCAGTTCGCGGCGGAACTGGGAGCGGCGGGCGTGATCCCCGGAGAAGGCGCGGTGGCGCTGGTTTTGAAGCGGCTGGATGACGCGCAACGCGATGGCAACCGCATTTACGCAGTCTTGCGCGGCGTGGGAATGGCGGCGGGTGGCGGCGTGGTCGGCGGTGTGCCGGCGGCGGCGGCGTGCGCGGAGTCGTGGGGGCGTGCGCTCGGCGAGGCGGGGTTGACGCGGGCGGATGTGCGGTTGGTGGAGGCGAATGCGAGTGGTGATCCGGCGGAGGATGCACTGGAAGGCGCGGCGTTGACGGCGTTGCTGCGCGGCGAGCGCGCGGATGCGGGCGCGATGGCGGGGCCGCCAGCGCAGGTGCTGGGGCGGACGAAGCATGTGGTCGGGCACACGGGTGCGGCGGCGGGGTTGGTGTCGGTGGTGAAGGCGGCGCTGAGTTTGTATCAGGAGATGCTGGGACCGGCGGCGGGTGCGGCGCGCGGTTCGGCGGGGGAGAACGCAATTTCAACGGAGCTGGTGCAACAACCGGAGACGCCGCGGTATTGGCTGCGTGATCGCGTGAAGGGGCCGCGGCGCGCGGTGGTGGGCGGGTTTGGTTTCGATGGGAATTCGGTTCACGTCGTGATGGAGGCGTGTGAGGGGCAGGATTCGGCGCGGGTGCAGGAGGAGCGGCGGCAGCCATTGGGGGCGCGGGACGAGGCGTTGTTTGTCGCGGCGGCGGGTGATGAGGAGCAGCTTGGGAAAGTCTTGCGGCGGCTGGCGGATTTTGCGCGGGCGGCGAATGGCGCGGCGATCGAGGCGACGGCGCGGCGGTGGTGGGCGCACGAAAAGGTGCGCGTTGGTGGCGGGACGATGCGTCGCGTGGCGCTGGTGGCGCGGGATTCGCTCGAGCTGGCGCGGTTGGCGCAGACGGCGGCGCGGTCGCTCGAGGAGTTGCCGGGGGAAGCGCCGGCGGCGAATCCGCGGGTGGGGCGCGGCGAGGCGGAGCGGATTTTTTATGCGGCGTCACCGCTGGCGGCACAGGGGGACGTGGCGTTTGTGTTTCCGGGTTCGGGGAATCACTTCCTCGACATGGGGCGTGAGCTGGGCGTGCAGTGGCCGGAGATTTTGCGCGCGCAGGATCGCGAGAACGAGCGGCTGGCGACGCAGTTGGTGGGGGATTGGTTCTGGGGCGGGGCGTCGCTGGAGGCGGTGCAGGCGGATCATCATGTGATGATTTTCGGGCAGGTGGCGACGGGCGCGGTGTTCAGTGACTGGGCGCGGGCGATGGGGGTCGAGCCGCGGGCGGTGATCGGGTACAGCTTGGGGGAATCGGCGGGGTTGTTTTCGTTGCGGGCGTGGGGGGCGGGAGAGATTTCTCCCAACCCAAGTTCGTCCTTTGGTCCCGAGAGCCAGCTTGGGGGAGGAGCGCCGAGCATCGCTCGGCACGATGCGGGTGCCGCATCCTCGGGCCGAGCAATGCTCGGCGCTCCGGTTCGTGCGCGGGATGAGATGTTGCGGCGGATGGAAGGCTCGACGCTCTTCACGTGCGATCTGGCGGGCGAGTGCCGGGCGGCGCGGGTGGCGTGGAAATTGGCGGAAGGCGAGGAAGTCGCGTGGCGGCTTGGGGTGGTGGATCGTCCGGCGGAAGTGGTGCGCGCGGCGTTGGCGGGGCGGCGGCGCGTGTATTTGCTGATCGTGAACACGCCGGGTGAGTGCGTGATCGGCGGGGATTTGGCGGAGGTGGGGCGTGTGGTGGCAGACCTGGGTTGCCAGTGGTTTCCGATTGCGGGGGTGACGACGGTGCATTGCGAGGTCGCGCAGCCCGTGGCGACGCAGTATCGCGAGCTGCACTTGTTCGCGACGCAGGCACCGGCGGGCGTGCGGTTTTACAGCGGGGCGTGGGGACGCTCGTTTGCGGTGACGCGGGAGACGGCGGCGGATGCGATTCTGGCGCAGGCGCTCGGGGGCGTGGATTTTTCGAAGACGGTGAATGCGGCATACGCGGACGGCACGCGGTTGTTTGTCGAGATGGGGCCGGGGAATTCGTGCAGCCGGATGATCGGCAAAATTTTGGAGGGGCGTCCCCATCTGGCGCGGTCGGTGTGCGTGCCGCGAGTGGATGTCGTTGGGCACGTGTTGCGGGTGCTGGCACAATTGGTCGCCGAGGGAGTGCCGGTGAATCTGGAGGCGCTCTACGGCACTCCGACTGGCGTGGTGGGGCATCGCGAGGCGGGCGGTGACAGCGCGGCGAAGCGGGTGGTGGTGCCACTGGCGTTGCGGGAATTCAAGGTGCCGGTGTGGCCGCGGGCGGCGGCGCGGGACGAAGCGGGTGGTGAAGGCGGGAAGGAACTGGCGGCGAGACGCCGCCAGAACTCGCAGGCGGGGACGCCTGCGGTACCGGGGGCGGACGCGGGGGCGGTAGCGACGGTGACGGCGGGTGGTGAAGAACGGGAGAAAAAGGGGGTGGGACGCGCCCCGAACTCGCAGGCGGGGACGCCTGCGGTACCGGCGGCGCGGGAAGAGGCTGATCCATTGTTCGCGTTGTGGGCGGCGGCGGAGCGGGCGGGAGGGGAGGCGCACGAGGCGTTCCTGAGATTTTCGGAGGGAATGCAGGAAACGGTGGCGCAGCAGGTGGCGGCGGAACAGGCGTTGCTGGCGGGGTTGGCGGCGCGCGGGGAGGCGGTGGATTTGTCGCCGGTGGTGCGGCTGCCGGGGCCGGAGAGGCGTGCTGATGAAGTGCCGCAGGCGGTTGTTTCCGCGCCTGCGCCGCAGCCGAAGTCTGCGGTAGTCGCGGTGTCGCGGGGACCGGTGGCGTTGACGCGGGAGCAATGCCTGGAGTTTGCGGTGGGTTCGATTGGGCGCGTGCTTGGCGAGCGGTTCGCGGCGGTGGATGCGTTCCCGACGCGGGTGCGGTTGCCGGATGAACCGCTGATGTTGGTGGACCGCATTCTCACGATCGAGGGTGAGCCGGGTTCGATGACGCGCGGGCGGGTGGTGACGGAGCACGATATTCATCCGGGCGCGTGGTATCTGGACGCGAACCGGATTCCGACGTGCATCGCGGTGGAGGCGGGGCAGGCGGATTTGTTTTTGTCGGGTTTTCTCGGGATTGATTTTCAGACGCGCGGGCTGGCGGTGTATCGGCTGCTGGATGCGGTGGTGACGTTTCATCGCGGGCTGCCGGGGCCGGGCGAGGTGATTCATTACGACATCCGCATCAACGGATTTTTCCGGCAGGGCGACACATGGCTGTTCCGGTTCAGCTTCGAGGGCACGGTGAACGGCGAGCCGTTGCTGACGATGCGGGACGGGTGCGCGGGATTTTTCACGCTGGCGGAATTGCAGTCGGGCAAGGGCGTGGTCCACACGGCGCTCGACCTGCGGCCGATGCCGGGGAAACGCGGGGCGGATTGGGAGGCGCTGGTGCCGGTGGCGGTGGAGGCGTACGGCGACGCGCAGATTGCGGCGTTGCGGCGCGGGGATTTGGCGGGGTGTTTCGGGGCGGCTTTTGCGGGGTTGCCGTTGCGGCGGCCGTACACGATTCCGGGCGGGCGGATGAAGCTGCTGGATCGCGTGCTGGAGTTGGATCCGCAGGCGGGGCGGTTTGGGTTGGGGCGGATTCGCGCGGAGGCGGACATTCACCCGGACGACTGGTTTTTGACGTGTCATTTCGTGGATGACCAGGTGATGCCGGGGACGCTGATGTTCGAGTGCTGTATGCACACGTTCCGCGTGATGCTGCTGCGGCTCGGGTGGATCGGCGAAGAGGGTGCGACGAGTTGCGAGCCGGTGCCGGGGGTGGCGAGCCAGTTGAAGTGTCGCGGGCAGGTGATCGCGACGACGCGCAAGGTGGTTTACGAAATCACGATGAAGGAAATCGGCTACCGGCCGGAGGCATACGCGGTGGCGGATGCGCTGATGTATGCGGACGGAAAGCCGATCGTGGAAATCACGAACATGTCGGCGCGGTTGAATGGGCTGACGCGGGAGGGGTTGGGGGCGCTGTGGGCGGGGCGGGCAGAGATTTCTTCCATTCCGGTCTCGGGCTTTGATCCCGAGAACCACCCGGTGGGAGGAGCGCCGAGCATTGCTCGGCACGATGCGGACGACGCACCCGCTGGCCGAGCAATGCTCGGCGCTCCGGTTCGTGGGGAGATGGCGACTGTCGCGGTGCCGCCGTTGCTGGCGTTGACGGTGCCGAAGACGACGCCGTCGGGGGTGGCGATTGTCGCGCCGCCCGCGATTTCACCGCAGACGAAACGACCGGCGATTTTCGGATTCGAGCGGATTCTGGCGTTTGCGATTGGCAAGCCGTCGGAGGCGTTTGGCGCGGCTTACAAGATGTTCGACGGGCCGCGGAAAATCGCGCGGCTGCCGGGGCCGCCGTATCAGTTTTTGGACCGCATCGTCGAGATTCACGGCGAGCCGTGGAAGCTGGTGGCGGGACCGGAGATCGAGGCGGAATACGACGTGCCGGCGGGCGAGTGGTATTTCGGCGCGAACCGGCAGGGCGACATGCCGTTCGCGGTGCTGCTGGAAATCGCGCTGCAACCGTGCGGCTGGCTGGCGGCGTATCTGGGGTCCGCGCTGACGAGCGAGATTGATCTGCGCTTCCGCAATCTCGGCGGCTCGGCGGTGCAGCTCGCGCCGGTGTTCCCGGGCGTGGGCACGCTGACGACGCGGGTGAAGATCACGAAGGTCTCCAGCTCGGGCGGGATGATCATCCAGAATTTCGATTACGAAATGCGCTCGGGCAGCGGGCCGGTGTATCGCGGCAACACTTACTTCGGATTCTTCTCGGCGGCGGCGCTCGGGCAGCAGGTCGGCGTGCGCGACGCGAAGTTGTACGTGCCGACGGGTGCGGAGTTGGGGCGGGCGCGGGCTGCTGAGTTTCCGCGCGTGTGGCCGTTTGCGAGCGAGCAGTTGCGCATGGTGGATCGCGTGGAGTGTCATGTGGCCGATGGCGGCCCGGCGGGGTTGGGTTTCGTGCGCGGGACGAAGCGGGTGAATGCGGCCGAGTGGTTCTTTCAGGCGCATTTTTTTGAAGACCCGGTGATGCCGGGATCGCTCGGGCTGGAGGCGTTTTTGCAGCTTGCGAAATTTCTGGCGGTCGAGCGTTGGAGTGCGCCGGCGGGGACGCGCATCGAGGCCGTCGCTGTGGGCCAGCCGCACGAGTGGGTTTATCGCGGGCAGGTGATCCCGACCAATCAGGTGATGACTGTCGAAGCCGTGGTGACGGCGGCGGATGACCAGCGGAGGCTGCTTCGGGTCGATGGCTTCCTGCTGGTGGTCGGGCGCGTGATTTACGCGATGAAGAATTTCACCGTGTGCCAGACTCGGGGCGGGTAGGGGCGCACGAGGCGGGGTGGTTCGCCGGAATGCATCGTGCCTGTCCTCAGAACCGAAAAAGGATTGTCACCCCCCGCGCGCTTCCGCACCTTCGCCGCGTGTTGAAGACATTTTCAGAACTCGGTTTTCCCGGGCGCCTGATCGCAGTCGAGGGGCTGGATGGTTCCGGCAAATCCACGCAAATCTATCTCCTCAAACGCTGGCTCGAACAGCAGGGGCTGAAGGTTTTTTTCAGCGAATGGAATTCCTCCGAGCTGGTGAAAAGTGCGACCAGCAAGGGGAAAAAGACCCAGCTTCTCACGCCGACCACCTTCAGCCTGATTCACGCCACGGACTTCGCCGACCGCTATGAACGCCAGCTCGTGCCGCTGCTGCGCGCCGGCTATCTCGTGCTCTGCGACCGCTACGTGTTCACCGCCTACGCGCGCGACATCGTCCGCGGCTGTCCGCGGGAATGGGTCCGCGGCCTCTACGATTTCGCCGCGCTGCCCGACCTCACGTTCTTCTTCAAGGCCCGCCTCGAGGTCTCGCTCCAGCGCATTCTCGATGGCCGGCCCGAGTTGAAATATTTCGAGGCCGGCATGGACCTCGGCTTGTCGAGTGATCCCTACGAAAGCTTCCGCATCTTTCAGGGCCGGATGCTCGAGCAATACCTCGCGATGAGCACCGAGTTCAAATTCCTCGGAATGGATGCCAACCAACCCGTCGAGCCGCAACAGGCCGTCGTCCGCCAGTTGGTCGCGGCGCGCATCGACCTCGGCGCGTTCGCCATGGGAAAAAAAGCCTGACCGCCAACCCCCGCACGTTGCCCCGATGAAACGCCCCTCCCGTTCCGCAAAAACTTCCGCCGCGCCGTCAGCGCCCGCTGCACCGCCCGCCGCTCCGGCCCCGGCGTCCGCGGCGACCACACCCGCCGCGCCGCCCCAAGTCCTCCTGCCCAAGCCCACGCTCAAGCGCTTCTACGGTCACGGCATCACCGGCGTGGACCTCGAGAAACTCGCCGGCAAGCTCGTCGTCATCGAAGGCGCCGACGGGTCCGGCCGTTCGACGCAGATCGCCAAGCTCGTCGATTGGCTCGAAGTCAGCGGCCACGCGACCGTGCAGGTCGGCCTCAAGCGCTCGACGCTCGTCAGCGAGGAGCTCGACCAGGCGCAGAAGGGCAACATTCTCAGCCACACGACCATGGCGCTCTTCTACGCCACCGACTTCGCCGACCAGCTTGAGAACATCATTCTCCCGGCCCTGCGCGCGGGTTTCATCGTGCTCGCCGACCGTTACATTTACACGCTCATGGCCCGCGCGCTGGTGCGTGAACTGGATGAAGAATGGCTGCGCAATCTCTACGGCATCGCGCTCGTGCCCGACGCCGTCATCTACCTCAACCTCTCGCCTGAACACCTCGTCCAGCGCAACTTCGCCAAGACCCATTCCCTCGATTACTGGGAGAGCGGCATGGACCTCGGCCTCTCGCGCGATCTGTTCGACAGCTTTCTGAAATATCAGGCTCTCGTCGCCCAGCGCTTCAACCGTCTCCAGGCCATCTACGGTTTCGAGATCATCACCGGCAACCGCAGCCCCGAGGAAATCCACGCCGAACTCCGGCAAAAAGTCGCTGTCGTCCTCGCCGGTCGTCCCGGCTGAAACCGGACGCGGAAGTTGAACCACGGCTCAATCCGTCGCCATGACTGAATCCTCCAGCAAGACTGAATACCTCGTCGGCGTTGATTTCGGCGGCACCAAAATCCTCGCCGGCGTTTTCACCAACTCCCTCCGCTGCCTTGGCACCGCCAAGTCCAGCACCAAGGCCGAGCGCGGCCCCGAGGCCGTTGTCGAGCGCATCGCCCGCTGCGTGCAGGACGCCGTCGATGAGTGCGACCTGAGCCTCAAGCAGATCAAAGGCATCGGCCTCGGCGCGCCCGGCGCGGTCGATCCCGAGACCGGCACCGTCATCTTCGCCCCCAATCTCCAGTGGGAAGATGTGCCGCTGAAAAAAGATTTGGAAAAGCACCTCGGCATCCCGGTCTTCCTCGAAAACGACGGCAACATCTGCACCCTCGGTGTGTATGAGGCCGAACTGGATTCCAAGCCGCGCCACGTCTTCGGCATCTTCATCGGCACCGGCATCGGCGGCGGGCTGATCCTCGATGGCAAATTGTACTCGGGCTTCAACCGCACCGCCGGCGAGGTTGGCCACATGGTCCTGCAAGTGGGCGGACCCAAATGCGGCTGCGGCAACAAAGGCTGCTTCGAGGCCCTCGCCAGCCGCAGCGCGCTCTTCCGCCGCGTGCAATCCGCGGTCAAGGACGGCCAGAAAACCGTGCTCACCGAAATGCTCGGTGACGACCTCAACGACCTTCGCAGCGGCGATCTGCGCAAAGCCATCCGGCGCGGCGACAAATTCGTCGAGCGCATCGTCGAGGAAGCCGCCGAGTACATCGGCATCGCCGTCGCCAACGTCGTCAACCTCCTCAGCCCCGAAGTCGTCATCCTCGGCGGCGGGGTCATCGACGCCCTCGAGGACGAGATGCTGGCGATCATCGTCGAGACCTTTCAGGATTACGTCCTGCCCGGCACCGGCAAAGGCATTGAAATCCGCGCCTCCAAACTCGGCGACCAGGCTGGCATTGTCGGCGCCGCCGTCCTCGCGCGTCGCCGTACGCGGTAGCCCGTCGCGCCGCCCGATGAACACAGGCGTGACAACTCCACCGCGCAGCGGGGAGCGCAGGCCGCTGGCCTGCACGGATCGGCGGCCCGCCGAACCGGGCGTTCCCCGTTCTAACTTTGCATCTGTGGACCGCCCGTGATTAGAACGGATTTTTCCCGCATGAACCCCGCCGAGTTTGATCCACTACTGCCGCCGCTCGCGCCCCCCGCTGCGGGCACCCGCCGCCGCGCCGTCATCGACGTCGGCACCAACTCCGTAAAACTCCTCGTCGTCGATCTCCGCGGCGACGAACTCCACCCGGTCCTCGAACAAAGCGAACAAACCCGCCTCGGCGCGGGCTTTTACGAGACCCACCAACTCCAGCCCGGAGCCATCGCGAAAACCGCCGCCGCCGTCGCCACCTTCGTCCGCGCCGCACGCGCCAGCGGCGCCGCCCCCATCCGCATCATCGGCACCAGCGCCGCGCGCGACGCCCGCAACGCCGCCGAACTCTGCGCCGCCATCCAGCACGCCGCCGGCCTTCCGCTTGAGATCATCAGCGGAGAACAAGAAGCCGACTGGGCCTTCCACGGCGTCGCCACCGATCCGCAACTCGCCGGCCATCCGCTGCTCATCCTCGATGTCGGCGGCGGCAGCACCGAGTTCATCCTTGGCGCGGGCCAGCATCAGCAATTCCGCGAAAGCTTCCCCCTCGGCAGCGTGCGCCTGCTCGAGAAATTTCCCGTCGCCGATCCGCCCTCCGCCGCCGACTGGCAACGCTGCCACAACGAACTCGAACGCATCGTCGCGCGCCAGATTCTCCCCCATCTCGCGCCCGCCCTCGCCCGCGTGGACCGCGCCCGGCTGCACCTCGTCGGCACCGGCGGCGCGACCACCATCCTCGCCCGCATCCACACCGGCATGACCGACTTTGACCGCGCGCGCATCGAAGCCGTGCGCCTCACGCGCGCCGCCGTCCAGCGCCACCGCGAACACCTCTGGAGCCTGCCCCTCGCGCAACGCCGCAACATCCCCGGGCTTCCGCCCAATCGCGCCGACGTCATCCTCTACGGCGTCGCCATCTACGAAGCCATCCTGCAGCACCTTGACCTTCCCGAACTGCGCGTCAGCACCCGCGGCCTCCGCTTCGCCGCGGTCCTCGACCTGCCCGCGCCATGATGCTGGCGCACTGGAGTTGGAAATTTCGACAGGTGCCCCCGGATTGTCGCCGGAACTGGTGGAATCAGCCGCCGCGCTTTCTTCTCCCTCGCGCCGGTCCTGCTACTTCTCCTTTTTCTCCGTTGCAGGTTTCGCGTCCTTGCTGCGCTCGACACGATTGTCCTCCGCCACCGCTTCGCCGCCGGAAACGGTGAAGCCAGTCTTGTCGCGGTCACTCTCGAAAATATTTCCGGTGATCACCGTTTTGCCGACGGGTTGGTCGATCTTGATGCCCACCGCGCCATAGTGCGCGACGCGATTGTCGCGGGCCGTCACGGTCGCCTTGTCGGCGGCGAGGGCGTTGCGCCAGCCGCGCACGGTGTTCCCGGTGAACGTGATGTCCGCGCCGGGCAGACCCCACACCGCGAACTGCGGCGGGCCGCCGCCTTCGCGCAGCGCCGGGCACTCGAAACGGTTGCGCGTCGCGCGGACCACGCCCTCGGTGCGGATGCCCGCGACGCCGCTGCCGCGGATCGTGTTGTCGGTGAACTCGGCCTCGGCACCTTTGAAAACCATCACGATCGGCGGCATCCCGCCGTCGCGCGCCAATTCATTGCCGACCAGGCGCACTTTCCAACCGCTCTGAATCCCGATGGCCACGTTCGCATTGTCCACGACGCGGTTGTTCAGCACCTCCGACCGGCCTTTCTCGGTCCCCGCGAAGCCGATGCCCGTGGCCAGATTGTGATGCAGATAATTTCCAATCAGCACGGTCTCGGTGTCGCCCTGCTGTCCGATGCCGGCGGCGGCGTTCTCGTAGCACTCGTTGTTCGCGATGAGCGGCCGCGACCCGGCCTCGCTGCCGATGCCCGCCGCCTGGTTGCGATAGCATTGATTGCCCACGATCACGGGGCGCGCACGGTCACGGGAACCAATGCCGGCGCGGGTGTTCTCGTAGCAGCGGTTGTTGCGAATGAGCGGCGTGCTTTCCTCCTCGCAGCCGATGCCCGCCATGTCGTTGCGGTAGCAATCGTTGTCCTCGATGACCGGACTCGTCTCCGCGCCGGTGCGGATGCCGATGCCCGCGCGGCGGTTGCGATAGCACTGGTTGCCGCGAACAATCGGCCGCGCGCCCTCGCTGATGCCGATGCCCGCGCGGATGTTTTCGTAGCACACATTGCGCAACACGAGCGGGCTGGCTCCTTCATGGCCGATGCCGGCGTAGAAATTCTGAAAGCAGACATTCTCCTCGATCAGCGCCGTCGAGCCGCGCATCGAGCCGATGCCGCCGCCCATGTTGCGATAGCAGACATTGCGCACCACGCGGGGCGCGCAGCGTTTGCCCTCGGCCCCCGTGATCGCGATGCCCGTGTAGCCGATGTGATGCACGATGTTGTTTTGAATCGCGCAGTTGACGCCGACCACGCTCACACCCGCGACGCCCGGCTGCCCGATGTGTTCGTGCGCCTGCTCGTTGCCGTGCGTCGCGTGGTGCCGCGTCCACTCTCCATCGTCGTACACACCCACGTTCGTCACGGTGAAACCATCCAGCACCGAACCCTCGGCCATCGCCACGCCCGCGCCCTCACCCGCCTTCCCGCCGCCATCAATGATCGTGGCTTCGGCGCGCGCCAGCCCGAGCTTGCCCCGCGTGTCGTCACCCGCGCTCTGAAGCGTGACGTTTTCCTTCAATCGAATCCGCTCGCGATAAGTCCCCGCCGCCACCAACACCGTGTCGCCCGCCGCCGCCGCAGTGACCGCCGCCTGAATCGTCGCGTGCTCGCCGGGGACGTGGAGGGTCTTGGCTTCGCTGCGCGAGGTTGAACCAATCAGCATGGCAACGAGGGCGAGAAAGCCGAAACGACGCGAGAGGGAGAGAATTGCAGTTTTCATCGGAGTTGGTGTTTCGACGCATGCGGCCGCGCGGCAGCCGATTTTTTCCGGAAATAGTTTTTGAAAGCAACTTGAGGGACTAACTGATTTCGGCGGAGGGATCGCGACAAAGTGCGCTCGCTGGCTCTGGCTGAGGGGCGCCGCCTTGGTGCCACACCCATTCAAGCCGAAGCCTCGCCGATAGATCTCGGGGCGGGGACAGGTTGTCCCCGCAAGCTTGTGGCGACGGGCCGTCGCCACCCCGGTCCCGTGGGGGCTTTTACAACAACTTCGGCGGCGAATTCCTACTGTGCACCTCAGACGCACCGTTGTCGGCTCACGGATGGCCACGTGTGCTCTGGTCTATCCGCATGCCACCCACACTCCGCTCCCCGTTCATCGCCCGCGCTTCCCAGCCCGTTTTTGTGAGCGCGAGGCTCACCGTCCCGCAGTCGCTCGTGAACAGGACCGGCACGCCTGCGCGTTGGAGGCGCTCGCGCAGTTTCGTTCCGGCGCGGCGGCTCGCGGGGAACTCGGTGTCATGGATGATCACGAGGCGCGGCTGGATGGCAGCCAGCATTTGCGGATTCAGCGGCTCGCCCTGCGCCGGCAATCCGGCGACGACGATGTCCGCGCGCAACTCGTCCTCGCGCGCCCGCTCCAGCAAAGCGCGCTGGCCGAGTCGGCCGAGATCAGAGAGCAGCAGCACGCGCGTGCCGCGAATCTCGCGCCGCAGCACCACGGCGTTGTCGTCGCCTTGCGCGAAACGATCCTCGGCCGCGGGATGGAGCACCTCCCACTCTTGCACCCGCCCGCCCCGCGCGATGCGTGCGATCCGCGCGGGTTCGCCCGCGAACGCCGCGAGTGCCTGCCGGTATGCGGGCGAGCGGCTCGGCGCTTCGCTCACCACGACGCGCTCGACGGCGAACAACTCCGCCAGATTGGTCGCGCCGCCGACGTGCCGCAGGTCACCATGCGTCAGCACCATCGCTGGCAGTCGATTTACGCCGCAGTAGCGCAGGAAGGGCTTCAACACCAGCGTCACCGACGACTCCGTGCCGCAATCGACGAGCACATCTTCCATTGTTCCCGGCGCATCCACATACACGGCCGTCGCACCCGCCAGCACGGTGATCTCGAACCGGTCCCGTCGCGCGTTCCATTCCCACGCGCAAAAAACCGCGAGTACCGCCAGCCCTGCACCAACCCACCAGCGCCGGCGCGCGTCCGTCAGCCAGCCCGCGGAGGTGGCCAACAACGCGGAGTAGAAAAGAAAAAATTGCGCCGCGGTCGGCGGTCGCACGTAGAAAAACGCGGTGGGCAGCGTGATCGTCCAGTCGCTCGCCCGGATCATCAGGTGCATCCAGAACCACGCGCTGTGATTGAACAATTCCGCGACCCACGGCAGCGCCGCACCGGTGACGAGGCTGCCGAGATTGCACATTAACGCGAGGCTGCTGAGCGGCACCACGAGCAAATTCGCCAGCAGGCTGACCGGCGTGACCATGTGAAAATACCACGCGATCAACGGCAGCGACCCCAGCCACGCCGCAAGCGACGTCGCGAGGCTCGCCGTGACCCACAGCACCGGCGGCTCGACCCAACGCCGCCAGCGCGGCAGCGCATCGTGGGGAAGCAGTGGATCGTGCTGCAGCACGCGTTGCCGGATTTTCTCAAACGGCGGCAGGAGCAGACCGATGCTCAAGACGACGAAGAACGAAAGCTGGAAGCTTGCTTGAAACAATTGCTGCGGTTCCCACAGGAGGATGATGAACCCCGAGGTCGCGAGCGAATTGAGCAGATTCCCCGGCCGATGGAGCATCCAGCCCGCGATGATCACGGTCATCATGATCGTCGAGCGGATCGCCGAGGACTGCCAGCCCGTCGCGTGCGTGTAGAACCAGATCAGCGGAATCACCACCCAGCCGCACGCGCCGCGCGGCAGTTGCAGTACGCGCAGCAGGCTCACGAGAATCCCCGCGATCAGCGCGATGTGCAGTCCGCTGATAGCAAAAATATGCATCGTTCCCGAGCGCATGAATGGCTCGGTGACTTCATCGGTGAGCGCCGTTTTCCAGCCCAGCGCCATCGCCCAAAGCAGCCGCAGCTCGGCGTCCTCGACCGGCAGCCCGCGCGCCAATGTGGCCATCGCCCAGGACTGAAAACGATCCGCCAGCGGCGGACGCGCGGCACGATCCGTCCCCTCCGCGAGCTGCCAGTCGCTGGTTTTCGCGACGACGAGCTGCCGGTGAATCCCCTGCCACGTCAGATGCCGGCTGTAATCGAACAAGCCCTCCGCCACCGGTCCGCGCGGCACCCGCAGCACGCCGTGCAACACCACCGGACGTCCGGTGAAAAACTCCGCGCCCAGCACGCCCGGCGTGTTGATGAGCACCGGCCCGAACGCCGGCTCGCGGTTGGTGCCGTGTTGCAATTCGGATGCCTCGAGGATGGCGAGCGTGCGGACCGTTTCATCGTCGCGCCGCCGCACGATGCTTTGGCGCGGGGCCTCGGCCAGCGTGCCGTGCAGCGTGACCAGCTCGTCGCGACCGTCGTTGAGCACGCGCAGGTCGGCGGGGGAGATGACCGCGGTTTGCAGTTCGAGATTGGTCCAGCCGCAGAACACCAGAAACGGCCAGAGCAGCCAGGGGCGGAATCTTTCAACGCGCAGACACGTCCACCCCAGCGCGAGCGTGAGGAGCAACAGCGCGCCGAGCGAAACTGGATACGGCTGCCAGAACGCGAGCACCAGCCCCGCGCTGTAAGCCAATGCCACTCGCACCAGCGGATGCTCCATGCGCCCTCACCATTTCTTTCGCCAGCGGCCCACCAACCACACACCCAGCACACCGAGCGTCGCGCCGCTCGTGTCGATCAGCACGTCGAACAGCGAGGGATCGCGCGTCGGCACGAGCGCCTGGTGCATTTCATCGCTCACCGCGTAGGCCGCCGCGCAGCCGATGGCGAACGCCGCTTCCTCCCAGTCCCACGGCCGCGGATCGTTCGTCACCGGCCGCCGGTGCGCGCGCCACACGAGGATTCCGAGTGCGGCGAATTCGGAAAGATGGCCGCATTTGCGAATGAAGTACTGAATCTCCTGGATCGTTTCCTCGGCGATTCCCGGTTTCAACCACCGCAAAAACGGGCCGAGAAACCGCGACGTACGATGCGACGCCCCGAGGTCCGTCGAGGCGATGAAAATCGCGGCCATCACGGCGCACACGGGCAGCCAGTAGCGGGAGAAGGAACCAAGCTTGGACACGCACGAATGAAACGCGCGGCACGGCCCCGGAGGCAAGCTGCGAATGCGGGAGGAACAGTTGAATTTACCCCGCGCACTCCCTCCACTCGGTCGGCGAAGCCCGCTGGGAGGCGGGGGGCGGGTGCGAAGCTCAAAGCTCAAAGTTCAAAGCTCAAAGTTCAAAGTTTGATGCCCAGAACTTTGTCGCAGTTGCACCGCTACTTGAACGCCCTTTCGCATTGGCAGTCCCCGCCGCCTCCGGTAGTTACCTCCCATGCCTGCGCGCCCCATTCCTCCGTTGTCCCGTCGCCAATTTGCGGGCGCGATCGCCGGGGCGGCGGCGCTGCCGTGGCTCACGTCCTGTTCCGCGCCGCGCACGAGCACGGGCATGCGCGCGAGCGCAGGCGCGGCCGGAGCGAAGGGCACGCCGAAGCGCAAGCGGGTCGCGCTCATCACGACCATCGTCCGCAAGTTTTCGCACGGGCAGCATTTCGTTGACCGCCTGCTCGAGGGCTACGGGTGGCACGGGCGGCATCACACGTCGCCGCTGGACTTGGTGTCGCTCTACGTCGAGCAGTTTCCCGAAAACGACGTGAGCCGCGAACGCGCCCGGCGGCACGGCGTGAAACTGTTTCCGTCCATCGCCGAGGCCCTCACGCTCGGCGGATCGCAGCTCGCGGTTGACGGCGTGCTCATCATTGGCGAGCACGGCGATTATCCGCGCGACGCCAAGGGCCAGCCGCTTTACCCGCGCTTCCGTTTTTTCAAGGACGTGGTGCGCACCTTCGAGCGCGTGGGCCGCGCGGTGCCGGTCTTTCAGGACAAACATTTCGCGATGGACTGGCGCGAGGCGCAGGAGACCTACCGCGACGCGCAGCGCCTCGGCTTCCCGCTCATGGCCGGCTCGTCGCTGCCGGTCACCTGGCGCATTCCGGAGGTCGAGATCCCGCTCGGCACGCCGCTCGTCGAGAGTGTCGGCGTCGGCTACGGGCACCACGGCTACTACGACATCCACACCATCGAGACCGCGCAGTGCATGTCGGAACGCCGCGCGGGCGGCGAGGTCGGCGTGAAATCCGTGCGGGCGTTGAAAAACGAGGCCGTCTGGCAATTGCTCGGCGAACGCGAGTCCACGCGGCGCCTGTGCTTCGCCGCGCTGAACCGCAGCCAGACCCTCGCGCCCGCGCCGGGCTACACCTTCGCCGAGCCGTCGATCGCGCATCTGCGGCGCGTCAGCCCGTTCGCGGTCGCCTACGTCTTCGAGCACCACGACGGCTTCCGCACGACGACATTCCATTTCAACGGCACCGTCGAGCCGTTCCACCGCGACACCGCGTCGCTGAACGACTTCACCTACGCCGGCCTCACGCAGCGCGGTGACATCGTCTCCACGCTGATGTTCCTGCCGATGCCGCCGACCATGTGTACGCTCGCCAGCTTTTTCAGCCCGCTCGTCCGCCACATCGAGACCATGATGCTCACCGGCAAAACCGCGTGGCCCATCGAGCGCAACTATCTCACCACCGGCATGACCCTCCACGCCGTGGACTCGCTTCTCGGCGGCGGCGCGACGCTCGCCACGCCCGAACTGCGTATCCCCTACCAACCCACGCCCGGCCCGCATTTCTGGAACGCGTAGAAAACGGGAGAATGAAAAGAGGCAATGAAATCAGGGGTTGGAACGCCCCCGGGGAGGCGACAGCTTGTCGCCTCATCTTTCCCCCTCTGCGTCCCTTCCCCTCTCTGCGGTGTCCTGTTCCCTCCGCACCTCCCTCGCGAAAAACTGCCGATAAGAACACCGCAGAGATGGGAAGAAACGCAGAGAGGGGCGGACGGACTGCACCGTGCAAATCCGAGACCGCTCGGCATGGTCAACGCGCTGCGGCTGGTGCTCCGCACACAGCCGCGCTCCGCAGCAGCCCACAGCGCGCCCCCGGGGAGGCGACAGCTTGTCGCCTCTTCTTTCCCCCTCTGCGATCCTTCCCATCTCTGCGGTGTCCTGTTCCCCCCGCACCTCCCTCGCGAAAGCCCGCCAATCAGAACACCGCAGAGATGGGAAGAAACGCAGAGAGAAACGGGCGGCGGGACTGCACCGTGCAAATCCGGGACCGC
>BJHT01000002.1:0-41352 GCA_014193395.1 Verrucomicrobiota bacterium | reverse complement strand
CTCCGCAGCAGCCCGCAGCACGCCCCCGGGGAGGCGACAGCTTGTCGCCTCATCTTTCCCCCTCTGCGATCCTTCCCATCTCTGCGGTGTCCGGTGCCCTCGCGTCTCCGTCGCGGAAACCTGCCGATCAGAACACCGCAGAGAGGGGAAGGATCGCAGAGCACTGCGGGCGGCGAGCCCACGCGACTTTGAACCTTGAACCTTGAACTTTGAACTCCCCCTCCCGCCCCCTCCGCCAAATCACCTTCGTGCTCGACGAGTTCGCGCTGCAAACACCGGCGCAACAGCTTCTCGACCGCTTCCTCCTCGGCTACCGGCGCGACGGCCAATTCCACCGCGTCGCGGGCCTTCGAGTCGTCGCCCATCTCGCCGCGGATGCCACGACCACCGCGGGCGAAAATGCCGAACTGTCCCGCCGCATCGCTGACCACGGCCTGAGGCTGGCACCCACGCTCGCCGACTCCCTGCGCACCGCGGACGCCGTTGTGCTCGTGCCGCGCAGCACCGCCGCCGCGCCCGCCGAGACGCTCGTCACCGCCGTGCTCGAACAAATCCCGCGCGGCGCCGCGTGTTTCATCCACGGCGCGCTCGCCACCCATCTCGCCGCCGCGCGCGCCGCCCTCCGTCTCGCCGAAACGCGCCAAATCCCGCTCGCCGCCGGCACCGCGCTGCCGCTGACCTGGCGTCTGCCGCAGGTGGATTTGCCCGCGAACGCTCGCGTGGCCGAGGCGCTTATCGTCGTGCAAGGCCCGTCGCCCCTCGCCGAACTGCACGCGCTCGACGGCCTGCTCCCATTGCTCGAACGCCGCGCCGGCGGCGAACGCGGCGTGCGGCGCATGAAGTTTCTCGCCGGTCCCGAACTGTGGTGCGCCGGCGACCACGGCGAGTGGTCGTGGCCGCTCCTCTCCACCGCGCTCTCGCGTTCCGACTCGCCCCAAGGCGACACGCTCCTCGACGGCCGCACGCAGGATTTGGTCGGCCTCGGTGTTGTGCCCAAACTGGCGCGCGACCCGCGCGGCTGGCTGCTGGAACACGCCGATGGCGTGCGTTCCGCGCTGCTCGTGCTGGATGGCGTGGTGGCCGATTACAACTTCGCCATCCGCCTGCACAACCGTCTCGATATCTCCGCCCAACTCTTCCGCGCTCCGATTCCAGCGCAGGAACACTTCACCCCGCTCGCCGCCGCGCTCGAAGATTTTTTCCGCACCGCCCAGGCCCCGTGGCCCGCGCGGCGCAGCCTGCTGACAGCCGTTTTGCTGGAAGCCGCGCGGCGGAGTACGGCCACGCCCGGCCAATGGATCTCGACGCCCGCGTGATAGGGGCGCGTTACGCGTGGCCGTGCAATTTTCCCGTTCGGGCGCGTGAGGATTGGTGCGGGCGTTGGTTTGCAGGCGGACGTCGCGGTAGGGGAAAAAGTTTGGGACGCGCGCAACGCGTCCCTACCGAGCGACATCGTGGTAGGGCCGCGTTGCGCGCGGCCCTGCAATTTACCTGTTCGGGCGCGTGAGGATTGGTGCGGGCGTTGGTTCGCAGGCGGACGACGCGGTGGGGGAAAAGTTTGGGACGCGCAACGCGTCCCGACCGAGGAGGCTGTGCGCCGCGCGCTACTCCGGCACGAACCGCACTTCGTCGAGATAAACCGCCGCTCCCGCCGGCGCGGTCACGGTCAGCGCGAGGCTTCCCGTCAGCGTCGCGGGCGGCGTGAAGGGGATGGCGATTTCCACCCACGCCGGGCCGGCTTTCACGATGGATTCGCGCGCCAATGATTTGCCATCGAACGTCCCGGCGAGTGTGGCTTTCACCTCGACTTCGCCCGCGGATTTCACCCACGCGGTCAGGCGATGCGGCACGCCGGCGGTGAACTGGACGGGATGAAATTTGCCCTTGGTTTTGATGAGCGCGGACTGTTGTCCGGCCTTCACGTGCGCGGGGTCGGTGTTCACCGTCACGGCGTTGTCCCAGAATGCGACGGCCTTCAAATGCTCCACGCCCGCCGGCTCGAATCCGCCCCAGATGCCGCAGCCGTCGTAGGCGAGTTTTGCCTGCGGTTGCAGCAGTCCGACGGCGGTCGGGTCCACGCGCAGGAGCGGCGTCGAGTAACGAAAACCCTGCCGGTCCGTCACCGCGCCACCGACGTAAAACGGCAGCGGGCTGGGCGGCAATTCCGCCGTGCAAACGCCGCCGCTGATGCGCGCGGGCAGCGTTTGCCAGTAGCGCGAGACCCAGTTGCCGTCGTCGCCATGGCTCAGGATCAGGTCCGCCGCCGCCACCGCGCGCGGCCCGCTGAAATCCCATTCCGCCACCGCGCCCGCGCCGCGCCGCACGACGCGCACGGCGGTGACCGTGTTGAACGCCGGCGCGTTTTGCAGATGCACATCCAGCCACGCGAAGACCTGCTCGTCGGCGGTCGGCGTCAGGCCGTGATTCCAGTTGGGCAGGATGGTCAGGTGCTTCGGCCCGCTCGCGAGGCGATGCGTTTCCATCAGCGCCGGCATCCAGTAAAACTGGTCGTTCGCGCCGGTGAACCAGCCGATGGGCGTGGCGCGCGTGGCGAGGCGCAAAGCGGGATCGAGCGTCGTGCGCCAGTGCTCGCGCGCGGCCGCGTCGTATTTCGGATTCGGCCCGCCGCCGAACCACCACGAGTTGCCGAGCTGCAAGCTGCCCGTGCCGAACATCGCCGAGCCGACCTTGATCCGCGGGTCCACGCCCGTCATCAGCGTGGTGTAAAATCCGCCCCACGAACTGCCGCACATCCCGATGCGATGGCGATCCACCTCCGCCCGCGATTCGAGAAACGACACCGCCTTCAACAGCGCGACCGCCCCGTGATAAATCGGCGCGCGCCGCGGGTCCGCCCCCGCCTCCAGCGACGACACGATGGGATAGCCGCCCGTCGAGCGGTAGCCCGGCAGCGGAAAATCAATGCACAGCGCCGCGTACCCGCGCTTCGCTCCGAGCACCGTCCAGTAGCTCGACGCCCGTCCCAGCCCGCCCTGGTTCCAGATGAACGCCGGCAGCCCGCGCTTCCCCGCCGGATGACTGAAGTACGCGAAAATATCGACGCTCTTTTCGCCATCCATCTCCGCGTGAAACATCACTTCCTCGGTCACGATGCCATCCTTCTCCTCGCTCTTTGTCGTCCGCGCCGCGAGCGGTGTGGCGAGAATTTTTGGCAGATCGAAAACCGGATCAGGTTCGGCGCCGGCGGCGGCGGCGAGCGCGAGCGAACTCCAGCCCAGCGCGCAGACGAGGAGGCCCGAGGTCAGAACCCGGGTAACGGGAGGTAGCGTGAGGAACATTGGGGCGCAGCGTAGGAAGCGGGTGGGCGCGGGTCAACGGGGAGAAGGGGGGAAGAGTAATTAGTAATTAGTGATTAGTAGTTAGTGAGGCGCGGGCGGTATGGATGGTTTTAAGAATTTGTTCGTGGCGCTTGGAGAATTAGTGGGCGGAGGGAGCACGCACCCCAGCATCGTGGTAGGGCGGCGTTGCGCGCGGCCCTGATATTTTCCTGTCCCGTGGGTGTGGGGATTTCCGGGGTGGGGTGGCGACAGCTTGTCGCCACCAGCTTTCCGTCCCGTGCATTTTCTGATTTCCAACAGCGGCGCTTGCACACGCACACGGCGGGCGGGCCTGGTCACGGACGCGCGCAACGCGTCCCTACCGGATTGTGGGAGGGCCGCACTGCGGCGCGAGTGCAGCGAAAACCGTCCAAACTCCAGGCGCCAAGTTCATGTTGCATATGCAACATGAACTTGGCGCGGCAGGTTTGGATTGTTGCCCAGGACAAAGCTCCCCCAACTCCGACAGGCGGCGGCGGGTGACGAGAGGAAAGTTGAGCCAAAGTTTGTGCGAGAACCCTTTCGCCATCATGATGGTTTCATGCCATCGTCGGCCATCAAGCAACTCCGACCGGTGCGCGCGTGAATCGGCCCGGTGATCGCCCGTCGGTGTTTGCCTGAACTTTTTGCCGGTGCGCTCGAACATGCCAAACCAGATGAAGACCCGTTTTCCATTCTCCGCTCTGCGCGGATTCACCGCGCGCAACTTTGCCGTTCGCGGATTCGCGGCGTGCGGTTTCGCTGTCGCGCTGCTCGCCGTCGCCGCGCCCGCTGGGGCCGCGGTGAAGGTTGATTTCAACCGCGACATCCGCCCGATCCTTTCGGACAACTGCTTCGCGTGTCACGGGCCGGACGCCAAGCAGTTGAAGGGCGGCCTACGGCTCGATCTGAAGGAGAGCGCGTTCAAGGCCGGCAAGTCCGGGGCCGCGCCGATCGTGCCCGGCAAGCCCGAGCAGAGCGCTGTTTTCAAACGCGTCACCACGAGCGATCCCGACGACCAGATGCCGCCGAAAAAATTCGGCAAGCAGCTCTCGGCGGCGCAGGTCGAGACGTTGCGGCGCTGGATCGAGGAAGGCGCGGCGTATCAGAGCCACTGGGCGTTCACCGCGCCGGTGCGGCCGGAGTTGCCCAAAGTCGCCGATGCCGCGTGGCCGAAGAATGGCGTCGATCACTTCATCCTCGCGCGGCTCGAACAAGAGGGGCTGAAGCCGGGCGCGATGGCCGAGAAGACCACGCTGATCCGCCGCGTGGCGCTCGATCTCACGGGCATTCCGCCGACACCCGCGGAGGTCGCGGCGTTTGTCGCGGACACTTCGCCGCGCGCTTACGAGAAGGTGGTGGACCGGCTGCTGGCGAGTTCGCGCTACGGCGAACGCATGGCGATGCAGTGGCTGGATTACGCGCGCTACGCCGACAGCCACGGATTCCAGACCGACAGCAGCCGCCAGATGTGGCCGTGGCGCGACTGGGTCATCAATGCGTTCAATGAAAACAAACCTTTTGACCAGTTCACGCTCGAACAGATCGCCGGCGATCTCCTGCCGAATCCGAGCCGCGCGCAGCTCGTGGCCACGGGCTTCAACCGCAATCATCGCATCAACGGAGAGGGCGGCCTGATCGCCGAGGAATGGCGCATCGAGAACATCATCGACCGCGTGGAAACGACCGGCTCGACGTGGCTGGCGCTCACGCTCAATTGCTGCCGCTGCCACGATCACAAGTACGACCCGATCACGCAGAAGGAGTTTTATCAGCTCTTCGCCTTCTTCAATAACATCGCCGAGAGCGGCACGATCCAGGGCGTCGGCAACCGCGGCGGGGGCAATCCCGATCCGTTCCTGAAGGTGCCGACCACCGAGCAGGAGAAGCAGTTGACCGAGCTGGACGCGAAGCACAAGGCCGCACTGGCGAGGGTGCCCGAGGCGCAGAAGGAACTGCCGCAACTCATCGCCGCGTGGGAGGCGGGCTTCCGCGCGCAGCTCGACGCCGAGGCGACGACGTGGCTTCCGCTCAATCCCAGCGCGGTGAAATCGCAGGGCGGCGCGACGCTCACGCGGCAGGAGGACGGCTCGTATCTGGCCAGCGGCACCAATCCAGACAAGGACGTGTACGTCATCACCGCGCCGCTGGCGGCGGGGAAGTTCACCGGGCTGTTGCTCGAGGCGTTTCCCGACGCGAGCCTCCCGGCGCAAAGCCTCGGGCGAAATGCGAACGGCAACTTCGTGTTGAGCAAGGTCGAGGCGGAGATCACCGCGCCGGATTTGGTCGAGCCGGAGATCGTCGAGTTCGAGACGGCGGAGGCAGATTACTCGCAAAAGGGTTACGGCATCGAATCGCTCGTGCCCGCGCCCGAGGCCGCGAAACCCGCGAAGGGCAAGGCGAAACCCAAGCCCAAGGCCGCCGCCAAAGCCCCGCCGAAACCTGCCACCAACCGCGGCCCCGGCTGGGCCATCGACGGCCCGACAAAAAAAGAGCCGCGCAAAGCCATGCTTCTCGCCGGCGATCCCGTGACCGTCCCGGCCAACGCCACGCTCACCGTGCGGCTGCGCCACGAGGCCGTCGGCAGCCACAACATCGGGCGCTTCCGGCTTTCGGCCACGACGCTGCCGCCGTCGCTCGTGAAGCTCAGCGGCACCAACGCGGTGCCCGCGGCGATCAAGAGCCTGCTCGCGGTCGCTCCCGAGAAGCGCAACCCGAAGCAGCGCGCGGACCTCGAAAAATTCTACCGCGCCAATTTTGACAACCCGGTGAAGCGCGCCGAGGCCGCCGTCGAGGCCGCGAAAAAAGCGCTCGATGAATTCGAGGCGAAACTGCCGACCTCGATGGTGATGAAGGAACTGGCCACGCCGCGGGACGCGTTCCTGCTGGTGCGTGGCGAATACGACAAGAAGGGCGACAAGGTCGAGGCCGGCCTGCCCGCGGTGTTTCCGCCGCTGCCCGCTGGCGCGCCGACGAACCGGCTCGGCCTCGCGCGCTGGCTCGTCGATCCCGCCAACCCGCTCGCGGCGCGCGTGTGGGTGAACCGGCAGTGGGAAAAATTCTTCGGCGTCGGGCTGGTGAAGACCACGGAAAACTTCGGTTCGCAGGCGGATCATCCCTCGCATCCCGAGCTGCTGGACTGGCTGGCGACGGAGTTTGTGCGGCTGAAGTGGGACATGAAGGCGCTGCAAAAACTGCTCGTGATGAGCGCGGCGTATCAGCAGTCCTCGAAGGTTTCGCCCGAGCTGGCGGCGCGCGATCCCGAGAACCGGCTGCTCGCGCGCGGTCCGCGTTTCCGGCTGCCCGGCGAACTCGTGCGCGACCAGGCGCTGGCCGCCAGCGGCCTGCTGGTCGAGAAGCTCGGCGGCCCGAGCGTGCGCCCTTACATGCCCGCCAACGTGTGGGATGAGACGAGCCGTTACGGCGACCTGCGCGGCTACAAGCACGACACCAACGATGGCCTGTATCGGCGCACCTTTTACACGATCTGGAAACGCACCGCCGCGCCGCCCACGATGATGCTGTTCGACGCGCCGACGCGCGAGACGTGCGTGGTGAAGCGCTCGCGCACGAACACGCCGTTGCAGGCGCTGGCGTTGCTCAACGAGGTCACGTTCGTCGAGGCCGCCCGCGCGCTGGCGCAGCGCATGTTGACCGAGGGCGGCGGCACGGCGTCCGAGCGCGTGACGCATGGTTTCCGGCGCGTCACGGCGCGCCAGCCGGACGCGACGGAATTGCAGGTGCTCGTCAGCGGCCTCGAGAAACGCCTCGCCCGCTATCGCGCCGACGCCGACGCGGCCGCGAAGCTCGTGGCCGTGGGTGACCTGCCGCGCGCCGCCAAACTCGACCCCGCCGAACTCGCCGCGTACACGGTCACGGCGAATGTGCTGCTGAACCTGGATGAAGTGGTGACGAGGGAATGAGCTATGAAAGGTTTCGCGATTTCGAGCGGGTCGGCGCGGGGCGAATGGGGAAAAGCTCCAAGCTTAAAGCTCAAAGTTCAAGGGAAGGGCCAAGCGCCAAGCACCATCCCGCCCGCCGCTATGCTCGGTTTGAACCTTGAACTTTGGTCCTTCCCTTGAACTTTGAACTTTGAGCTTTGAGCTTTTCTTCCAATTTTATGAACTGCAACGACCACCAATTCCTCCACCTCGACGCCGCGACGCGGCAGGCGGTGACGCGCCGGACCTTTGTTTCACGCTCGGCTTCTGGCATCGGGCTGGCCGCGCTCGGTTCGCTGTTCGCGGATTCGCTGCGGGCCGCGCCGAGCGCCGCGGCGCAGGCGAATGTCGGGCTGCCGGGTTTTCCCAATTACACCGGGAAGGCCAAGCGCGTGATCTACCTGTTCCAATCGGGCGCGCCGTCGCAGATGGATTTGTTCGACCCGAAGCCGCAGCTCGCTGCTCGGCGGCGCGAGGAACTGCCCGAGTCGATCCGGCGCGGGCAGCGGTTGACGACGATGACCTCGGGGCAGAAGTCGTTCCCCGTCGCGCCGAGCATTTTCAAATTTGCGCAACACGGCAAAAGCGGCGCGTGGCTGACGGAGCTGATGCCGCACATCGCCGGCGTGGCGGATGATTTGTGTTTCATCCGCTCGATGCACACGGAGGCGATCAATCACGATCCGGCGATCACTTATTTCCAGACGGGCCATCAACTGCCGGGCCGGCCGAGCATGGGTTCGTGGCTGAGTTACGGGCTGGGCAGCGAGAGCAAGAATCTGCCCGCCTACGTGGTGCTCACGTCGTTCGGCACGGGGCGGCGCGATGACCAGCCGCTTTACGACCGCCTGTGGAGCAGCGGCTTTCTGCCCACGCAGCATCAGGGCGTGAAGTTCCGCAACACGGGCGATCCGGTGCTGTATCTTTCGAATCCGCCGGGCATGGACCGCGCGACGCGGCGCGAAACGCTGGATGAACTGGCGGCGCTCAACGGACGCCGGCACGAGGCGCTCGGCGACCCGGACATCCAGGCGCGCATCGCGCAATACGAGATGGCCTTCCGCATGCAGGCGAGCGTGCCCGATCTCACGGACATTTCCGGCGAACCGCAGAGCGTGCTCGACCTCTACGGACCCGAGGTGAAAACGCCCGGCACCTACGCGGCGAACTGTCTCCTCGCGCGGCGGCTGGCCGAGCGCGACGTGCGTTTCGTGCAGCTTTTCCACATGGGCTGGGATCATCACGGCGGCCTGCCCAAAGCCATCAAGGGCCAGTGCAGCGACACCGACCAGCCGACCGCGGGCCTGCTCCGCGACCTAAAACAGCGCGGGCTGCTCGACGACACGCTGATCGTGTGGGGCGGCGAGTTTGGGCGCACCGTGTATTCGCAGGGAACGCTCACCGAGGAGAACTACGGGCGCGATCATCATCCGCGTTGCTTCACCGTTTTCCTCGCGGGCGCGGGCGTGAAGAAGGGCCTGACCTACGGCGAGACGGACGATTATTGCTACAACATCGTGCGCGATCCCGTGAGCGTGTACGACCTCCACGCGACGATGATGCACCTGCTGGGCATCGACCACACGCGGCTGACGTATCGCTTCCAAGGCCGCGACTTCCGCCTCACGGACATCCACGGGGAGTTGGTGAAGGATGTGCTGGCGTGAGGGGGGAAGGCTTTTTCGGGAGATGGTCGGGCGAGCGCGCGGTGCTGGCCCCGCCAAAAATTGCACCAGGGGTGCGAGTATTTTATCCGGCGGCAGACGTCGTTTTCGAAGACACTCACATGTTGGATTCTCTCGACCTGCGGTCGGTCCTTTTGGAGGCCGATCTTCAGCACGCCAGCGTTGAAAAGCACGTGCGGTTTCGTGCCAGCGGGGTTTTCCGCGAGGGTGCGCAAAACCGCAGTCGAGAGCGGATGCGCGCGCCGTTCTGTTTCGGAGTTCGCGACCCATGGAGCGTGGCTGCACCTTCGGATTTCAGCGGACGGCGCGTGACGACGATGGCCAGGCAGGGAGGTGGAGCGTGACGCGGGAGAAGTGGATTTGTGTGGCGGTGGCGCTGGCGCTGATGGCGGGGGGCGCGGGGTTGTTGCTGCGGTTGCAGGCGGCGCAGCGGCTGGGCGCGCCGGGGTTGAAGGTGGAGCGGATGGCGGATGGGAAAGTGGTGCGGGTGTTGTTGCCGGAGCGGGTGGCGGGGTTTGGCTCGGAGGAGCTGCCGCCGGCGCCGGAGGAGAAGGGGACTTTGCCAGCGGACACGACGTTTGGGAAACGGGTGTATCGCGCGGAGGATGGCTTCGCGGCGCTGGCGACGGTGGTGCTGATGGGCACGGATCGCACGAGCATTCACAAGCCGCAGTTTTGTTTGAGCGGGCAGGGGTGGGCGATCGAGCGGACGGAATTGGTGTCGGTGCCGGTGGCGGGCGGCGGTGCCGGTGGCGGGGCGGGCGAGGCGTATGAAATGCCGGTGATGAAGTTGACGACGACCAAGCGGGTGGAGGCGGGCGGGCAGGTGACGGTGCGGCGTGGGATTTTTGTTTACTGGTTTGTCGCGGACGGGCGGCTGACGGCGCAGCACTGGGAGCGGATGTGGTGGATGGCGCGGGAGTTGGTGACGACGGGGGTGTTGCAGCGGTGGGCGTATGTGACGTTTTTCGCGGACTGCGCGCCGGGCGAGGAGGAGGCGACGTTCGCGCGGCTGCAGAGTTTGATTGGCGGGGTGGTGCCGGAGTTTCAGTTGGCTCGGGGCCCGGGTGGACGGGATTGAGCTGAACGATGAAGTTCAACGGCGGATGCACACGGATGGCGGCGGCGGCGGTCCCGCCGGGGGAGTGGCTGGGTGCGGGGTGGAGGCTGGAGTCGCTCGGTTTCCAGTGCTGGGCGGAGAGGCGGAAGACGGGGGGTGAGGAGTGGGGAGGGGAAGGGGAGTTTGGCGGGGGAATTTGGGGCAGAGGAATGGAGGAGGAATTTCAGATTTGAGATTGGAGATTTCAGATTGGGACTGGCGAATGGGGGCAGGGTGGTGGGAGATTTATTATCGGTGTCGGGGGAACTCGGTATTTACGCGGTGGAATGGGTGGGGCAGGATGCGGACGTTATGTTAAGCCGACAGCGAGTTGTGCGACGCCAGGTTCACCAGGTGGTGGACGCGGGGTTGTTTGGCTTGAGCTTCTGGCTGGCGCATCTGCTGCGGTCGAATTGGGAGGTCCAGGTGTTCGGTGGGGCGGCGCAGATCGAGCCGTTCGCTGAGTATTTGTCGCTGTATCTGTTTCTGATTCCGTTTGCCCCGCTGTTGCTGGAGTCGCAGGGGTTTTATGACCGGCATCTGGTGGAGCTGCGGCGGCACACGGCGTGGTCGCTGGCGAAGGCGTGTGTGTTGGTGGCGGTGGGGTTGGTGTTGGTGACGTTTTTGTTCCGATTGAAGCCGGCGCGGTCGGTGGTGATCATGTTCGCGGGGATCAGTTTTGCGGTGATTTTCTTGAAGGAGGAGGGGTTGCGGTGGTGGCGGCGGACGGTGTTTGGGAAACGGTTTTTGCAGAAGCGGGTGATCTTGATGGGGACGGCGGAGGAGACGGCGGAGCTGGGGCGGGAGCTGGCGGCGCGGGCGCGGGACGGGATCGGGGTGGTGGCGGAGTTCAACTTGAACACGCAGCCGGTGGAGCGGCTGGTGGATTTGTTGCACGAGCATTCGGCCAACGGGGTGATCATGTGCGCGCAGCACAATTATTTTGCGCAGGCGGAGAAAGCGATCGAGGTGTGCGAACTGGAGGGGGTGGAGGTGTGGTTGCTGGCGGATTTTTTCCGGACGCAGATTTCGCGGGTGTCGCTGGATGATTTTCACGGGCGGCCGACGCTGGTGTTCCGCTCGACGCCGGAGGATTCGTGGCAGTCGGTGGCGAAGCAGGTGATCGACACGGTGGGGGCGGCGGTGTTGCTGGTATTGGTGTCGCCGTTGCTGGCGGCGGTGGCGCTGGCGATCCGGCTGAGTTCGCCGGGGCCGGTGATTTTCAAGCAGAAGCGGAGCGGGCTGAACGGGCATCCATTCACGATGGTGAAGTTTCGCTCGATGGTGACGGATGCGGAGCAGCGACAGCAGGAGATCGCGGGGTTGAACGAGATGGGGGGGCCGGTGTTCAAGGTGACGCACGATCCGCGGGTGACGCCGATCGGGCGGTGGCTGCGGAAGTACAGCCTGGATGAGCTGCCGCAGTTGTGGAACGTGCTGCGCGGGGAGATGAGCCTGGTGGGGCCGCGGCCGCTGCCGGTGGATGAGGTGCGGCGGATTTACGATCTGGCGCATCGGCGGCGGTTGAGCGTGAAGCCGGGGCTGACGTGTCTTTGGCAGGTGAGCGGGCGCAACAACGTGAAGGATTTCGACGAGTGGGTGCGGCTGGACCTAGAATACATTGATAATTGGTCCTTGTGGCTTGATTTCAAAATTCTATTGCGCACCATCCCGGTCGTCGTTCTGGGCACGGGCGCGAAGTGAACTGCGGCGCCGGATTCCGCGGCGGCATCATTTTTCATGGCTAAAAAAGCATCGTCCCGCGCGCCCAAACCCGTCGTCCCCCCTGTGCCACCCGTGTCGGTCGTGACCGGCGGCGCGGGTTTTCTGGGGTCGCATCTCGTGGATAAATTGTTGGGGCGCGGGCATCGGGTGATCGTGATTGATAATCTGGTGACGGGATCGACGGACAACATCGCGCATCTGGCGGGAACCAAGGATTTCCGGTTCATCGAGCAGGACGTGACGGAGTTTTTGTTTCTGGAGGGGCCGGTGGATTACGTGTGGCACTTCGCGTCGCCGGCGAGTCCGATCGATTATCTGGAGCTGCCGATTCAGACGTTGAAGGTGGGGTCGCTGGGGACGCACAAGGCGCTGGGGCTGGCGAAGCAGAAGGGGGCGCGGTTTCTCCTGACTTCGACTTCGGAGGTGTACGGCGATCCGTTGGTGCATCCGCAGCCGGAGGAATATTGGGGCAACGTGAATTCGGTGGGGCCGCGGGGCTGTTACGACGAGGCCAAGCGGTTCGCGGAGGCGCTGACGATGGCGTATCACCAGCAGCACGGGGTGAAGACGCGGATCGTGCGGATTTTCAACACGTATGGGCCGCGAATGCGGGTGAAGGATGGCCGGGTGGTGCCGGCGTTCATCAGCCAGGCGCTGGCGAATGAGCCGATCACGGTGTTTGGCGACGGGCGGCAGACGCGCAGCTTTTGCCATTACTCGGATCTTCTGGAGGGCATCTACCGGCTAATGATGGGCGACTACCATTTGCCGGTGAACATTGGCAATCCGCAGGAGTTCACGATGTTGGAGTTTGCGCGGGAGATCATCGCGGCGACGGGATCGAAAAGCCGGATCATTTTCCAGCCGCTGCCGCAGGACGATCCGAAGCAGCGGCGGCCGGTGATCACGAAGGCGCAGCAGTTGTTGGGCTGGGAGCCGAAGGTGCCGTTGCGCGCGGGGTTGGTGGATACGATTGAATATTTTCGGAAACGACTCGGGGCCGCGGCAGGAAATTGATTATGTGTTTGACCCCCCCCGGCATTTCCAGTACCCCATCGAAGGCATACACCTGTGACCGCGTAACAGAAAGCGGTGCGGGTTTTTTTGTCTGCTGAATTGCACGAAACGCCCCAGCTAAATGCTTAAATCGAAGTCATTTCTTTGCGCCGACTTTGGTTCCGGCTCGCTGAAGCTCGCGGAGTTCGAGGCGAACGACTCGGGTTCGCTGCGCCTGCTGAAATACGTCATCACGCCGCTGGGACCGGAGGGGATGCAGGAAAGCGCGCGGGAGCAGGTGTTGTTCAAGGCGCTGAGCGATACGTTGGGGCAGGGGGGGGTCACGTCGAAGCGGTTGAATCTGTGCGCGCCGGCGTCGGCGGTGTTCTCGAAGTTCGTCAAGCTGCCGCAGGTGGACGCGAACAAGGTGACGCAGATCATCAAATACGAGGCGCAGCAGAACGTGCCGTTCCCGCTCGAGGAAGTGGAATGGGATTATCAGATTCTCGGCTCGACGGCTGCAGGGGAGCTCGAGGTGCTGTTGGTCGCGATTAAGAACGACGTGGTGGACGGCTTCTTCCGCAGTTGCGAATCGTCGCGGGTCATTCTGCAATTGATCGACGCCGCACCGGCGGCCCTGTGCAACGCCTTCCGCTTCAATTACGCCGACGTTGAGGAGTGCTCGATGTTGCTGGATATCGGGGCGAAGACGAGCAACGTGCTGATTTTTGAGAAGGGGAAGGTTTTCTCGCGCAGCATCAACATTGGGGCCAACTCGATCACGACGGATTTTTCCAATGAGGCGAAGATTCCGTATGCGGCGGCGGAAAAGCTCAAGATCGAGTCGGGGTTTGTGAGTTTGGGCGGCGCGTATGAGGAGCCGGATGATCCGAATCAGGCGCTGATCTCGAAGATTTCGCGGCAGGTCATGACGCGGCTGCACATCCAGATGAACCAGACCATCCAGTTCTACCGCGGGCAGCAGGGTGGCTCGATGCCGCAGCGGTTGTTTCTGGCGGGCGGTGCGTCGCTGATGCCCTATACGGCGCAGTTTTTTGCGGAGAAACTGAACGTGCCGGTGGATTATTTTAATCCGCTGAAGAACATCGAAATCGGACCGGCGATCAATCTGGAGGAAGTCGCGCGCGTGGCGCATTCGCTCGGGGAAGTCGTGGGCTTGGGCATCCGCAATCTGGCCGAATGCCCGGTGGATTTGAACTTGATCCCGAAGGCGCGGCTGGCGCGGCAGGGGTTCAAGGAGAAGCAGCCGTATTTCATCGCCGCCGTGTTTAGTCTGGTGCTGGTGGTGACTGCTTATGGGGCGTTTTATCAGTTGGTGGCGGGTTCGCGCAAAGGGTCGCTGGACAAGATGCAGGGCCGGCTCGAACCGCTGAAACGGGATGCCAAGGAATTGCAAGACGCGCGGAAGGAATTGCTCGCGGTGAATGAGACGGCGCAGCTTTATCAGGAGCCGATCGAGAGCCGCTACTATTGGCTGCAAATCGTCGGCGGGTTGCAGAAGATTTTGTCGAGACTGGAGGCGGCTCCCTTTGCGAAGGAAACGGCGACGACCAACAAAGTGGCGGGGGCCACCAATGCGGCTCCGAGTGGTTTGACGCTGAATTCCGGGCCGCCGACGGGGCCGGGGCCGGGGCTTTTGGGTGACGCGATTCAAGCCGGTATCTGGATTGAGTCCCTCGTCCCGATCGTGGTGGCCGGGGCGGCACCCGCCCAGCCGCGGGGTCCCGCACGTCCGCGACCCGGGGCCGGCCCCGGTGGACCGGGGGCGGGTCCGGGTCCGGGGTCGATTCCGCCCGCTGGTCCGAGCGGCCCGATGGGCGGCCCGGGCATGGTGCCACCGCCGAATTTGCCGCCGGGGGTTGTTCCGACGGGGATGGGGCTTCAGCCGGCGATGGGTGTGGGTGCGGGCCGGGGCGCGCTCCCGCCCGGTCAGGCGGAGATTTCCCAGCTCAACCTTTCGTGCCGTGCGCGTAATCTGGTGCATGTGTCCCCCACGGCCAACAACGAGTTTGTCTATGCCGTTGAGGACGCCCTCAAGAGGAACGAGTTGTTCGACGAGAAGGGCACTGTTCTGACCGGCAAGATTCAGCAGGTGGACGCCAGTGCCGTCAGTTTCACCTTTGACGTGATCCTCCAATTGAAGAAGCCCATCCGCCTCAACTAGCCGAATGATGAAGTGGCTCAAGGATAATATCGTGCTGGTGGGCAGCGTTCTGGTGGCGCTGGTGCTGCTGGCCCTTTCCATTCTGTTCCTGGTGAGCAAGCAGGCGGAAAACCAGAAGCTAAACGAGCAGTGGACGCAGTTGACGGAGCAGTTGGAGGCGCTGGTCAATCAGGACATCTACCCTAGTCAGGACAACGTCAAAGTCGCCCGCGATAGCACCCGGACGCTGCGCAAGTTCGTTGACGACGCGGAGAAGCTCTTCCCCGTTGCTCCGGTCCAGAAGTTCGACAATCAGAAGTTCAAGATTCACCTCGAAAAAACCATCGCCGAACTGACCAAGGAAGCGGCTGACGCCAATGTGATGGTGCCCAAGGGATATGGATTTGCATTCGGCGACCTGCGCCCGAAGCCGAATCTGGTGCCCTACAGCTTGGATGCCTTGGCGGTGCAATTGGCCGAGGTCAGGTCGATTTGCCATGTGTTGTTCACGGCGAAAATTCAGGCGTTGGAGAGCGTGCAGCGACTGGCCATTTCCATTGATGATCCTCCGGGATCGGCCGACTACCTCACGGATCGCGCGGTCGCGACAAATGCCTTTGCGACCTTCACTCCCTACCGGGTCATCTTCAAATCGTTCAGCGCGGAGTTCGGCAATGTGCTGAATGCCATCGCGGCGACGCCGGAGTTTTTCATTGTCCGAACCGTGAGCATCGAACCGACGGAGCGCGAATCGGAGATGGGCGGCGGGATGCAGCAGGGCGGACCCGGCGTCCCGGGAGGCCCGCCGATTACCCCGCCGGTCCCCCCGTTGCCCACCCAGCCTGGCCTGCCGCAGGGGGTGCGCCCGCCTGCTGTGCGCCCGCCTGCTGTGCGCCCGCAGCCGACGCCCACCCCGGCTTCCGTCAAGCCGGTCGCGGTGCTGCAGGAGAAAGTCTTTCGGGTGACCATGCTGGTCGAAATCGTCAAGTCCAAGTCGGCACCGCGGACCAAGTAACGCCATGGAATACCTCAAGCGGCATTACGAAAAAATCCTGTTGAGCATTGTATTGCTCTCCTTGGCGGGCGCGGCGGGCTACCTGATCTACGAGGTGTCCAACACCCGGCAGGAACTCAAACTCAAGGAACAAAAAATCATCGAGGGCACCCCGAAGAAACTGAAGCCGCTGGATGACCAGCGGTACAGAAAACTCCTCGAACTGGGCAAGACCGTCGAGTATCTGGACTTGGCGAAAAACCACCATGTGTTCAATCCAGTCACCTGGGTGCGGAAACCGAATGGCGAAATCGTCAAGATTCAGTCCGGCAACGAAATTGGGCTGCGGGCCGCGGTGGTGACGAAGATAACTCCGTTGCATCTGATCTTGGATATGACGGCGACCGGCACCGCCGAGCGGCCGACTTACAGCGTGGGTGTCACGCGCGAGCACTCGCTGGATCCGAACAAGAAGAAAAAACAGGTGCGAACCGTTTCCTTGAACAACAAGGTCGCCGTCGAGGTGGGGCTGAGCTACGTGGTCAAGGAGATCAAGGGAACCTATCCCGATGCGGAACTGGCGGTGGACCTGACCACCGGCGAGGAAACGCAGTCCATCATCCTTTCCAAGGCCAAGCCGTATCAGAAAGTGATGATTTACACCTGCGACCTCCGCTATCCGCCGGACAACATCAATTATCCCCCCGGGCAGCGTGAGAACAGCAAAGTGGTCATTGCCGGGGAGGAAGCCATCATCAGTTCCATCAAGCCGAATGAAGTCACACTGCAGGTTCCGTCCACACAGCAACGAACCACACTCCCGTTCCGTCCCTGACCGCAAGCCGACGCCTATGTTTGCATCCAATCCCAGAATCGCGCCGCAGTTGTTTTCCACCTTCTTCGCCGTCTTGCTGTTGGCCGGTGTGTTCGCGCCAACCAGCGGGCGGGCACAGAATGCGGCCGATCCCGCCAGCCCCGCCCCCCCCCCCACTCCGGTGCCCCCCCCCCCCCCCCCCCACCCGGTGGCGCCTGCCGCGCCCGCTAATCCGGCGGAAAGCCCGGCCCCCCCGCCGCTCTCGGTGGCCCCGGAGCAGGCTCCGGTCTCGGCCGGTGCCCGCCCCGGCCAGCCCAATTTGCTTTTCGCGGCGCAGGAAGAAGCCCTGCGGCGGCAGGAAACCGCTATTGTCCTGAAGCAAACCCTGCTGCAAGCCCAGCAGGTGCAGAAACAGCGCGACCTGCCCACTGCGGCGAAACTATACGAGGAAGTGCTTGGCCTCTCGAAAAAGATCGGCGGTGCCGGGGTCGAGAAGGAGCATGCGGACGCGATGGCCGGCCTGGCCCATGTGCGCCTGATGCAGGCCTATGCGGAGCAGGAGCGGGGGGAGTTCGACAATGCGGCGGATTTCGCCCAAAAGGTGTTGGATCTCGACCCGCAGAACAAACAGGCGCTGGAGTTCAAAAAGTTCAATCTGGTGGTCGAAGCCGCGAACAAGAGCCGGTTGATCAGCAAGGAGGCCCTGGCCAAGCTGCCCCAGTACAAGGCGCACCACGAGAAGGTGAAGACCCTGTTGCGGGACGGGCAGTTCTATTTTAACAACCGGCAGTGGGCGGATGCCGAACCGAAATTTCGCGAGGCGATCAAGTTGGATCCCAATAACGAGGTCGGTTTCTACTACCTGAAAATGATCCAGGAGCAGCGGTTCGATGAGGAGATGCGGAAACGCGAACTGACCTACCAGCAGCGGGTGTTGCAGGTCGCCGAAGCGTGGAACCCGGCCAAGCGGGAGCCGTTGCCTTCGCCCAATCCTTACATGCGGACCAACATCGGAATACCCTATCCGGCGGGCAAGTTTCCCCACGGCATGACCCATACCAGCCGTGGGCGCGTGGCCATCCTCGAGAAGCTTCATTCGATCATGATCCCGGAGTTGATCTTTGATGGTTTGCCGTTCAACGAAGTCGTCAAATTTTTGGATGAACAAACCAAGAAGAACGATCCTTCCCCCGGGAAAAAGGGCATCAATTACATCATCAATTCGCAGATCGAGGAACCGGTCCGCGCGGCCGGCCCCGGCGGCGGTCCCGGCGGGGCACCGGGCGCGCCCGCCGCGCCCCCGGCGATTGATCCGAACACCGGCCTCCCGATGCCCGCCGCCGCCGCCGCCGGCACCAAGCTCGATCTCGACACAGTCATCGTGAAGATCAATCCGGCTGTGCAAAACCTGACCTTGTTCCAGGCGTTGGATGCGATCCAAAAATCGGCCGACAAACCCATCCGCTATTCGGTTGAAGATTATGCCGTGGTTTTCACGGCCAAGTCGCCCGAAACCGCCGTGTTGTTCACCCGCACATTCCGGGTGAATCCGGACACCTTCATGCAGGGCTTGGCCGGCGTTCACAGCGAATCGGTGGTTACCGTTCAATCCAGTGCCGGTGGTGGTCAGCAGGGCGGACAGCAGGGTGGCCAGCAACAAGGTGGCCAGCAACAAGGTGGCCAGCAACAAGGTGGCCAGCAGCAGGGCGGTCAGCAGGGCGGTCAACAGTCGGGCGGTGGCGGTCTGACCGTCGCGCGGATCAATGTCGCCGGTGGCGGCGCCGGTGGTGGTGGCGGCGGCGGTGGCGGCGCGGGCGGCGGCGGTTTGGCCTTCGTAACGCAAACGAATCTGACCTCGGCGGTCAACGGGATGGTGTTGGCTTTTTTCGGGTCGGCGGGGGTGAACATCACCAACTACGGCGGCACGGTGTTCTTCAATGATCGCAACGGCCTGCTCTTCGTGCGGGCGTCCATGGCGGACTTGGAAATCATCGAGGAGGCCATCGAAGTCCTGAACGTGGTGCCGCCGCAGGTTTCGATCGAAGCCAAGTTTGCGGAAGTCAGCCAGCAGGACAACCGCGCCCTCGGCTTCGACACCTTCTTGGGGAACGTTCTGATGGGTGGCGGGGCTGTCGGGGTGCAAGGTGGTACCGCACCGTCGTACACCCCACCAGGAACCCGGGCCAATCCCGCCGTGCCGGGTTTCCCGACGGCGGTTTATCCCTACCAAAATTTTGCACAGGGCGCCGCCGACGGCTTGATCAGCAACGGCGTTGAAGGCGGTGGTAATACGATCGCCACGATCACCGGAATCCTGACCAACCCGCAGTTTCGGCTGGTGATCAAGGCGCTGGAGTCCCGCTCGGGCACGGACGTTTTGACCGCGCCCCGCCTGATCACCATCAGCGGACGGCAGGCGCAATTGCAGGTCACGGACAACCGCACCATCGTCACCGGCATTCAGTCCCAACAAGGGCAGCAAGGTGGTCAGCAACAGCAACAACAACAGGCCGCCCAACAGCAGCAGGCCGGGCAGGGCGGCGCCGTCTCGCTGCAACCCACCACCCAGTCGCTGGCGACCGGCCCGGTGCTCGACATCTTGCCCTTTGTGGCGGCCGATGGATTTACCATTTCGATGGCGTTGATTCCCTCGGTGGTGGAATTTGTGGGCTACGACGATCCGGGTCCGTTCGCCGTCCTCGTGCAGGGCCTCACCGGTGGCACCGCGGCGGTGCCGCTGACCGCCAAGCTGCCGCTGCCCCGGACCCGCGTCCGGCAGGTGGTCACCAGCGTGATCGTGTGGGACGGGCAGACGGTGATGCTCGGCGGACTGATCTCCGACGAAGTCACCAACACCCGCAACAAAGTGCCGTTTCTGGGCGATTTGCCGGCCGTGGGGAAGTTGTTCCGCACGGAGTCGAAAACCACCTTCAAGAAGAACCTCTATATCTTTGTCACGGCGACGATCATTGATCCGGCGGGCAACCGCATTCACTCCGACAGTGAACTGCCGTTTGCGGCCCAGACTGGTCCGCCTCCGCAGATCGGCGGGCAGTGAACTCTCCCGGGTTCGCCGGGCTGCGGTCCTCCTCCGGGGGGATGTGCCGCGGCGGCGCACCCGCTTCTCTCGCCACGTTTGAACGCACTGCTCATGGCTCCAGACCGCGCGCCGACGCCAGCGGCTCCCGCTGAAAAACTGCGCGCGCCCGGCCCCGGTGGCGGCTGCCTGTTGTTGGTCGATGGGCATGCGTATGCCTACCGGGCGTTCCACGCCATTCGGAGTCTCTCCTCGCCGACCGGTCAGCCCACCAATGCGATCTTCGGCTTCCTGCGCATGTTGGGCAAAATGCGTGCCGCCGTGAACCCCACCCACCTCGCCGTGGTCTGGGACGGCGGCTTGGCCGAGGAACGGGTCGCGCAGCATCCCGAATACAAAGCCCAGCGCCCGCCCATGCCCGTGGACCTGGAGGCGCAGTTGAGCGGCATCGCCGACTATCTCGATGCGGCCCGCATTCCGTCGTTGTGCCGCAAAGGGGTCGAAGCCGATGACTGGATTGCGACCTTGGCACGGCAGGCCGAGGCGGTGGACTGCCGGGTGGTCATTGCCAGTTCCGACAAGGATTTCATGCAGTTGGTCACTCCCCGGGTCGGCCTGCTCAATCCCAACGACAAGAGTGAAATCATCTGGACCGACGTGGAGGTGCGGGCCAAGGCGGGCGTGGCCCCCGGACAGATCGTGGACTGGCTCAGTCTGGTCGGTGACAGCGTGGACAACATCCCCGGCGTTCCCGGGGTCGGACCCAAGACCGCCACTGAGTTGCTGGAACGCTTCGGCTCGGTGGAGCATCTTTACGCGCGGCTCGACGAAGTTAGTTCCGAGCGCATCCGCGCGAAATTGCGGGAAACCCAGGCCGTCGTGCGGAAAAATCAGCAACTTATCCGCCTGCGCGAAGATATCGCGGGCGACTTCACCCTGGCGGACTACCGGGTGGCGGTCCCGGACGCTCCCCGCCTGATCGCCTTGTTCACCGGCTGGGGCTTTCGGACGATGCGGCAGGAGTTGGAGGCCGAACTGGTCGGCCAGCGTGAGCTTTTTTGATCCCGGACGCATGAACCTCCTTGACACCCATCCGCTGCGAAACCCGGTCGGTAGATTACCGTAGGCACCCAAACGGAAGAATCCGTGGACAACCCCACCCGCTTTTGTTACTACCCGTGCGCACTAATATGCTAGCTCAATTCAGCCAAAAAATTCGGCTTTTTGCCGGGTTGGTTGCATTGGCCGGGTGTGTCTCCGCCGCTGCGCAGACGACCTTTCCCCCGCTGGCGGGCGAGTCCCCCTTGAGCGGTCCGCTGCCGGGCGATCAGGTGTTTCCGGCCGTCGCGGTGGGCACCGCGGGCGGCTATGTGGTCTGGCAGGACAATGTCACCGATGGTGACGGTTGGGGCATCAGCGCGCTGCGGTTGAACAATAATCTCTCCGGTTCGCAGGCACCCTTTCGCGTCAATCAGACTGGGGCCGGAAATCAGGAAAATCCCCGCGTCGGTCTGTTGCCCGGTGGGGGCGCGGTCGTGGTCTGGCAGGGCGGCGCACTGGGTGCCCAGCGGATCTTCGCCCGTTTTCTGGCTGCGGATGGAACATTTGCCAGCGGTGATCTGATGGTCAACACCTACACTGGCGGCGAACAGATCAATCCCAATCTGGCGGTTCTTGCCGATGGCAGCGTGGTCGTGGTCTGGGCCAGCTCGGGACAAGACGGCAGTCTCCAAGGTGTCTTTGGGCAACGTCTGTCTGCGACCGGGGCCAAGTTAGGAGCGGAATTTCCTGTTAACCAGACCACCCTGCTGAACCAACGAACCCCGAGTGTGGCGGCACTTTCCGACGGTGGCTTCGTGGTGGTCTGGATTTCAGAAAAACGGCTGGGCTTGGATGCCAACAGTGTCGATGCCTTTGCCATAGATGCCATGGCCCGGCTCTATAACTCCACGGGCACGGCGACCGGCGATGAATTCAAGCTTAACTCCTCCTCCAATGCGTGTGCCAACCCGGCGGTTTCCGCGGGTATGACCGGCGGATTTACGGTGGTGTGGAGCCAGCGGGACGCGGCTAATTTCGAGACGGGCTGGGATATTTTCACGCGTTCCTTTGATGCGGTTGGCTTGGCCGGCGCGACCGACGCACGGGTGAATTCCTTTACTTATGGCGATCAGTTCTCGCCCCGGATACAGAGTGTCGGTGCGGATAGGATGGTAGTCTGGACCAGCCTCGCCCAAGATGGTTCGCGGGAAGGAGTCTATGGCCGGCTGCTGGACGCGGCGGGACAGCCGTCGGGCGCGGAATTTCGGGTTAATACCACCACTGCCGGACAGCAGATGCACCCGGCCATTGGATCGGACGGGGTAGGTCGATTTCTCGTAGTCTGGACGAGCTATGCCGCAGATTCTCGCTTCGATCTGTTCGCGCAAAGGTATGCCATCTCAGTAGCTTTGCCGCAGTTGCCGGCTCCGATGGTGACCGCACTTAGTCAGTCTAGGATCGCCGTATCCTGGCCGGAGTTGGCGGGCTATGACTTGTCAGGCTATGGAGTTTACGTCGATGGCAGTGCCACCCCCACCTTGGTGACCAGTAATTATCATGTGATCAGTGGACTCAGTGCGGGAACGACTCACACGGTGCGACTGGATTATGTGCTGCGCGACGGGCGACGTCCGGCTCAGTCCGTCTTGGCGACGGCGAGGACATGGGGCGAAGACGCCAATTTCGATGGCTTGCCCGATGACTGGCAGGCGCGCTACTGGGGCAGCGATCCTACCAAATGGCCCTCCGCCAATGAGGATAGCGATGGCGATGGTGTAAGTAACCTTCAGGAATTTCTCGCGGGCACCGACCCGACCGACGGGCGGAGCGCCCTGCGAACCCGGTTGGCGGACAATGGCCAGGGCTGGCGGGTGCATTGGGATGCCCAGCCGGGGTTCGTGTATCTGCTGCAAGCTTCCACCGACCTGGCCACATGGACCAATGTAGGGATCGCGCGTTTCGCGGCGGGCACCAATGACTCGGTCTTGGTCACTCCGGCCGCGGGCCGGTCTTTCTATCGGATTGTGCGGGTGCGATGACACGTATGCGCCAACTCATTCTCAACCTGATCGCCGTGGTGGCGTTGGCCGTATCGACCTCGCCCGCCCGCGCCTTTTCGATGTTGGGACCGTTTACCCCGTGGCAGACCTCTGCCCTGGGTTACAGCCTGGTGGCGACGGACCCCGGCGGACCGATGGACATCGGGGAGGACTATCGCCTGACTCTTCCAGTCATCACCTATGGCTTCGATGAGTCATTCATCTCCTTTTTTGGAACCGACGGCGTGGCGGCGGTCGATGCGGCGTTCGCGGTCCTGAATAATCTCCCGGCCGCGTCGCAGATCAACCTGGCCAACTATCCGGCGGGCAATGCCGCCCTGGTCAATTTCCAGGCGCAGGCCTTGGGAATTCGCGATATTAAATCAACCGTGTTGAGTCTCCTGGTCGAGCAGATGGGTCTGGCCAACCCGGTCCGCTACACTTGGACGCTGCGGGACTTACAGCCCAACGCCAATAATACGGCGACCAATTACTGGGTGGTCCGCCGGAATTTCGATCCCGTCTCGAAATTCTATTCCAGCTTTGTCAACGGCACTCTCTACACCTATCGCATCCGTAACTTCACCACCCCGCTGGCCTATACGGACGCGGTGGAGCAGACCAGCGATCCGGCGCAGGAGAATGACCGGCATCTGCCCGTGGCGGGATCCGTGCCGGCCCCGGGACAGTTTTTCACGGGACTGACCCAGGACGATGTTGGTGGTCTGAAATTCCTGCTCAGTTCCACCCGCTACCATGTCGAGACGCTGAGTACCAGCGTCTCGAACTACATCGTGTTGGGGTCCCCGTGGACTCCGTTCGGCTACACCAACGTTGGCGGCGGAACCAACTTCCCCTTGATTACTCAGGGAATACGCGGCGGGGTGGAGAAAATCACCTTTCAAAAGCTGCAGTTTGATTCATTGCTGGGCCTGCCGGGGGCCGTGACCAATGTCTGGACTGACCGGGTGCGGAGCCTTACGAACATTTATTTCACCAATCAGGTGGTGCAGCGGATTTCGACCAATGTGGACATCCTCTTTGCCGCCGAGGATCTCGGGTTGGCACCCATCGGTTTTGTCCCGCTTACGCTTACCCGCACGCCGATGACCTTTGCCAACAATGCCGCGCTGAACCAGACTCCGCCCGCCACCTTGCTGAATGGCCCCGGGGAGATTCAGGTGGCGGCCGGTGGTGGTGGCGGCGGCGGCGGTGGTGGCGGTGGTGGTGGCGGCGGCGGAGCCGTGCTGATCAGTTTCAACCGGATAGGTGAATTCATCGTGAACTCCAATTTCCAAAACCCCTTCTTGGATGAAGCAAATGCCACCCGGTCGTTTGTGTGGGGATCATTCGATGGTACGGCCCGGCCGCCGACGGTCTATCCCAACTCGCTTTCGCTCCAGCTCTTGGAGCAGCAGATCGGCTTGCGGCGATAGCGTCACCCACTTCATGCGCACTGGTGCTCCCATTCTCCTCCGGTTACGTCGCCTGGTCTGGCTGGCCGGGTTCGCACTCGCCGCGCTCGCTGCGGTGGGCCAACCGGTGGCCAGCTATCGCAATGACGGCAATGTCTTCAATCCCCAGATCGACGCCACCTCGGTGGTCAATGCGGGACGGATCGAGACCTTCACCGGTTCGGCGTTGTTTCAGCCGCTGGACATGGTGAACTTCGCCAATCTCTACGGGGCGGTGATCGTAGCCAATCCCGGGCTGCGTCTTGATCTCCTCAGTTCGGCCAACGGGCTGCATTCGCCGTCGGCGAGTATTGTGAACCGCGGGTTAATTTCCGTCAGCGGCGATCCGCTGGCCAGCGTGGGCCTCCAGACGAACAGCACGGGGACGGCGTTTGCGAACAGTGGTGGACGCTTGCTGGTGACGGCGACCAGCGTCGATGTGAACTCCGGCACCTTGGTGGCCGGGGCGGAGGGCTTGGTGCGGCTGGAGGGATCCACAGTCGATGTCCGTTTCTCCCGGATGCAGGTGGGCGGGGTGGACAGCCTCTATTTTCCCGGGGTGACGGGCCGCACCAATTTCCTCAACCCGACGTTCGTGCGCGATTCTTACTGGGCGGCAGGAACCAATCAGGCCATGAACACCAACTTTGGCACCGCGCTGCCTCTGTCGCTCGCTTCCGGCCAGCCCTTCGGCGTGGTGCCGCTGATTTCGTCGCCGATCCATCAGGTCGAGCCGCGCTCGCCGGGTTTTGCCACGGTGCCGGAACTGACTAACACCCTCTTTCAGCCGTATGTCTATATTGACCAGACCAACCCGACCAACCGGGTGGTGCAGGTGGTGTATCTGGCCACCAACAGCTTGGATACCAATTTGATGGTGTCCGTCCAGTTCGCTCAGCGGGCGACCGGGACCGTGCCGGTGGTCGCGTTCTCTAGCCGTAGCTTCAGTTTCTCGGGCTCCCAGTTTGTCACCAACACCCTCTATTTCACCGACTCCAGCCTGATCGTCAGCAACAACACTCTCGTCCAAAATTTTGCGGACCAATCCTTCCGTCCGCAGACCTATGAGATAGCCCGGACCAATCCGGCGGGCTTGTTGGCGCTCTCCCCGCCCAACGCTCCCTATAGCAGCGTCATTTTCTATCAGCCGGGATACTCCAATATTTTCGTCACCAACAGCTACTCCGCCTACCGCGCTGAAATCGGAGTGAATCCGTTTGCCACCAACTTCTCGAGCTTCAACCCCGCACTCTCCGATCCCACCAATTCGGGCGGCCGGGTTGAACTTATCGCCAACACCTTGAATCTAGGCGGGGCGGCCATTCATGCTGAGACATCGATCACGATCAAGGCCTCCAATCTCCCGCATCTCACCAATGGCTTGCCCGCGCCGATTTTGGATGCACCCATCATCAAATACGACCTCGTGGACTCCAGTGCGTTCCTCGCGCTGACCAACATAATCCCGGCGTCGGTGTCGCGGATCAACGGCCGCCTCTCCGCGTGGTCCGGTTCGTGGCTGAACCGCGACGGAAATACCAACGCGCCGATGGATCTGACCTATCATGTCTTGATACTCGACGCCTCCCAACTGCGCTCTTCCCAACCGGTGGCCAGTCCCTCGCTCACGATCCGTTCGGCCAATGTGCAGTTGGAAACCACGCTCAATGCAAGCCGCACCTTCACCTTGGATGCCCCGGCGGTGACCTTTAATTCCTCCAACCGGCTGGTCCTGTCCTCAAATTTCTTCCCGGTGCTGGGATACACCAATTTCCCCAGTCTGACCTCCTTCACCAACGCGGGCTATATCTCGGTGCCGGGTGAGGCGCGGTTTGGCAGTGACCGCACGCTGCCGCTGGCGTCGGTGGTAAACCGTGGTAGCAACGCCTTCATCACTGCCATCGCGCAATTTATCCGGGCTGACAGCTTTGAGAATGGCGGCGCGCTCGAAGCTCGCACGGGGCCGATCAATATCCAGGCCGCCTCGGCGAAACTGGAAAATGGCAGTCTGAGCGCGGGCAGTGACATCATTCTGGCCGGGGGCAACCTCAAGGTGCGGGGGCATGACTTCCGCGCCGCGAACCGGCTGATCCTGAATGTCACCAATTCACTCACTGACCTAGGTGTCGATGCCTCAAACACCTGGCGGTGTGCCTTTGGATTCCGGATGGATGCCAAACCGGCCTCGGGCAATCTGCTGGGAACTACCATCACGACCGTGATCCCACCTTACTCGGAAGTATCGCATGTCTGGGGTGCGACCAACCTCGGACCGACGAAAGCAGGTTACTCCAACAATCTTGCCATCGGTCGCTTGGTCATCAACGGAGACAGCACCAGTCGCGCGGTCTTCTCGGGGCTCACTCCGGGCAGCGCGTTGTATGTCGATTATCTGGAACTGACCGGTGCCGGGCCGAATCTCTCCTTGCTCACCAATGTGCTCGCAATCAATCCGGGGATGACGGTCTATTTTGCGGACGCCAGTGTGCCGGTGGACAAGCTGGACGGGCAGTTTGGTGGCCGGCTGCGGTGGGTGCGGGATTATGCCGGGGCGAACTCTTCGGCAGATACGCTGCTGCCCAGCGGTCAGAGTGTGAAGGTCAACGCCGCGCTGCTGGGGAGTGCGCTCGTGGATTCCGATGCCGATGGCATTCCCAACCAGTTTGATTTTAGTCCGTTTGATGGCGTGCAATTGCAGCCCATGCTGACTTTCACCAATCTGCCGGTTCGTTCGGTGCTGCTCTCTTGGGAATCGGCGGCGCTGACCGTCTATCGCATCGAGACCAACTCATTTGCGCCGCCGAAGTGGGGGTTGCTGCGGATGTACACTAACTCCACCCCGTTTAATTCCCTAGTGACAGTACAAGATCCGGTGCCGACGAATGGTGCCCCGCGTTTCTATCGGGTCCTCTACTCGCCGTAGCGGGTGGCGTGGGCTGGTGCCGGATGTTCAATGATTAGTTTGGCGGTCGATACTCGGGCTATGCCTGGCTCAAACGACATGATGAGATCACGAAATCTGCACGCTTCAGCGGGCGTGCTGGCGTGCGTGTGGATGGCGATCGTCGCCTTGGTGGGGGCGTCGGTAAACGCGGAGGAAGTCTCCGGTCAGTTATCGGCCCAGACGCGTGCCCGGGCGGTGGTGAATTTCTCCACCCTCGCGGGTAACAAGCTCGTGGCCGGCCAAGCACCGGCTGGTCAGGTGTCGGGAGGTAGTTCGGTGGCATCGCGTGCGCGGCAGGCGCAAGCGGTCGGCACTCGTACCCGCAGTCCCGCTTCGCCGCCGGCGGTGGATTCGTTCTTGGGGTTGCCGGACAATCTGAAATTTAACCCGCCTGACACCCATGGGGCGGTCGGCACCAACTATCTGATGTCCGTCGGCAATGGTTCGGTGCGCATCCAGACGCGAACCGGTGCGGTGGTAAGTTCGACCACGCTGGAAAACTTTTGGTCGAGTGTCTTTACCAACAACATTATCGATGTCTTCGATCCCAAGGTGCTGTACGACGAAACCCGTGATCGCTTCATCTTTACGGCGTGTTATGCCGGCTTTGACACCAACTCTGCGGTCCTGATCGGGACGACTGCCACGGGCGATCCCACGGGCACCTGGTTCCTTTACCGCGTCCAGGCCGATGCCGCGGGGCAGGTGTGGGCAGACTATCCCAGCATTGGTTTCAATTCCCGCTGGGTGGTCGTGAGCATGAACATGTTCGATTTCACCGGCACCTTCGTGCGGGCGAATGTTTATATCTTCGACAAAGCCAATCTCTACGCGGGCGGCGCGGCGGCGAATAACACGTTGGATGCGAATCCCAACCCGCAGCGGTCTACGCTGGCCCCGGTTGTCAATCATGATGACACGGGGGCCATGTTTCTCATCCAAAACAGCACCGGAGCGGACCGTAATAACAACGGGGTGCTGAGTCTTTACTCGATCACCGGACGGGTGGGGTTCGAGACGGTGAATCCCCAGGGCAACGTGATTGTGCCCGGTGGGTGGGAAGATTTTCCGATTGTAGGTTCCTCTGACTTCATGCCGCAGTTGGGCACTGCCGTGCGCATCCAGGTCAAAAATTCCCGCATGCAAAATGCCCTGTTGCGCAATGGCTCGCTCTGGTGCGCCCACCATGTCTTTCTCCCGCTCGGCATCGGTACGCGCGCGGCCGTCCAGTGGTTTCAAATTATTCCCTTTGGTGGTGGGTTTGTACTCCAGCGCGGGCAGATTGATGATCCCGGCGGCCGGCGGTTCTTTGGGTTTCCCAGCATTGCGGTGAACCGCAAGAATGACGCGCTGGTCGGTTACTCCTCCTTTGGCACCAATCAATACGCCAGCGCCAATTACTCCTTCCGCCTAGCCACCGACCCGCCGAACCGGATGCAGGCGGACCAGTTGCTCAAAGCGGGCGAGGGTCCGTATTTCAAGACCTTTTCCGGCAATAAAAACCGCTGGGGGGATTACAGCATGACCGTCACCGATCCCTTGAATGGCATCGACATGTGGACCATTCAGGAATTTGCCGCGACCCCGTTTGGCAATCCCAACACACCCGACAGCGGTCGCTGGGGGACCTGGTGGGGACGTGTCGCAGGTCCGACGGCGGCCGACGGAGTGCTGGAACTGACGGTTACTCCCGCTCCCGGCTCGGTGCTGCAGGGTGGCTCGCAGATAGCGATCCAGGTGGCCGTGACGGATACCGTGCCAGTCACCAATGCCGTGGTGCGGGGAACCTTCGGCGCGCTGACCAATGTCATCTTTCCGAACGACGGTCTCGCTCCCGATGCCGCGGCGGGCGACCATATCTCGACGATCAATGTCACCGTTCCCAACTTGCTCAGTAACACGGTCGATCTGGTTTTGCAGGTCAGCGCCCCGGGCAAGGCGGATGCCACGCTCACTGTCACCTATCTGGTCCAGGCCCCGCCGCCCAACGATGATTTTGTCAATGGTATCCGGATTCCTGACGGCGGGGGGATAGTCACCGGGAACAACACTTTTGCCACGTTTGAAGCTCCGGGCGAACCGCTCCACGCGGGCGTCGCCGATGCCACGAATTCCGTGTGGTGGTATTGGTCCCCCACCAATACCGGCACGGTGCTCGTGGATACTCTCGGCACGGCGTTCAACAATGTGGTTGCAGTCTATTTCGGCAACAATGTCTCGAACTTGGTGCAACTCGCGGCTTCCGATGATACTCCGACGCCCAATGGCGTGCGGCGGCAGCCTTTCCTCTACTTCTCCGCCACCAATGGTTCGACCTACCGCATCGCCATCGCGGGCGCGTCATCCGCGGACTTTGGTCCCATTAGTCTGCGACTCCGACCCGACGGAATTCCGGATACCAATGCGCCTGTGGTGACAGTCACCAGTCCCCAGAGTGGTTTGGTGACCACGAATAGTTTCCTAACTCTGACTGGAACGGCGTTTGATCCGCCGGACGTAAATGGCGACAGCAGCGGCATCGCCGCGGTATTGGTAACTCTAAATCAGAGCCTGCCGATCACCGCCTTCGGCACCACGAACTGGACCAACTCTTTGGTGCTGAACCGGGGTACCAACGTGATCCACGTCGTGGCAGTGGACAATGCTCAGAATGTCTCGCGGCCGGTCACTATCGCCGTCAATTACCTCGTTCTCGACGCGCCGCACGATCTGTTCGTCAATGCGCAGGTGCTGACCAACTCGCCGGGTTCGAACACGGTTGCGACGGTCAATGGCGCGGCTACGAAGGAAGTGGGTGAGCCGGACCATGCGGGCAAAGTGGGTGGCAAATCGGTGTGGTTCTCGTTCCTGTCGGCGACCGACGGGGTGCTGGATTTCGACACGGCCGGATCGGACTTCGACACACTAATGGCGATTTACACCGGGGACCGCGTCTTCCGGGCCGTTCTGGTTTCGAGCAATGATAATGCGGGGCCGGGTGTCACCTACAGTCAACTTAGCCAGCCCGTGCGGTCCAATGTGACCTATCACATCGCGGTGGACGGTCTGGATGGCGCGTCGGGATTGGTGCGGTTGAATTATAGTTTCACCGCGGCACCGGTGGTCGCCGTGACCATCGCGGGTCCGACCAATGGGCTGGTCACTCCGCCGGGCAATCTCTACTTGGCGAACAGTCAGACGCAGTTCCTGGCGGTGGCTGACGCCAGCTATGATTTCGTGATGTGGCAGGGATCAGTTGACTCACTCGCAAACCCACTGCGCCTGACGCTCGTCTCCAATATCGTACTGACTCCGATCTTTTTGCCACATGATTTCAGCGACGGTTTTGAGTCGGGCAATCTTAGCCGGCTGCCATGGACGAACGGCGGCACGCCATCTTGGACCGTGCAACTGGCTGATACCAACGACCTGGCCAACGTGGGCCGGAGATTCGTGGCCCGCTCGGGAGTCATTGGGAGCGGTGCCGTCAGTTCCCTGGTGCTTACCAATGCTTTCCGGGATGGTCTGGCGACCTTCGACTATCGGGTTAGTTCCGAGCCATTGGGTGACTTCTTTATCTTCCTGATTGATGGCGTGGAGCAGACCAAGCTTTCCGGCGAGACCGGCTGGCAGCGTTTTACTTTTGCCATGACCGCCGGGCTGCATCGACTCGAGTGGCGCTATTCCAAAGACGGCAGTTTCGCCGGCAATCTGGACGCCGTGTTCCTGGACAATGTGGATTTGCCGGTGGTGGTTCCCAAGACGGCTTCCACGCCGGCGCTGCTGAGCCGGCTCGACACCACCTCGGGCAATCCGGTGTTCCGTATCCGGGGACAGACTAATCAGGCCTACGTCATCCAGGCGTCCACGGACCTGTTCAACTGGCAGACCTTGGGAACCAATATCGCCGTGCATGGTTTCATATTGGTCCAAGACCCCGAGGGAGCCACCAACTACAACGTCCGCTACTATCGGGCGTTGGTGCCGTAAGGCTTGGAGTGCCTTGTGGGCTTCGCGGTGAAGCCGGCGGGAGACCGGGGAAGGAGTCGAAGGTTGTATCTGAGCTGCTTGGATGCCGAGTTCCCATCCCCAGCCAAGCGGGCGAAAGACTACAGCCCAGCACTTCCGTGCTGGGTTCTCGTCGGTAGCGAACCAAGTCCTGTCAGGGCCGAAAGAAACCGTGCGACGTCCCGCCTCTTTCGTCCCTGACGGGGCTTCCCGGTTCTCCGACCGCCAACCCAGCACTGAAGTGCTGGGCTATTTTCGGTCGGCCCTGCGGGACCAAACCAACGCGCACTGATCGTTGCAAAACACTGAGATGCCTCGGAGTCGAAGCGAGACCAAACCGGCGCTTGACGCCCCCAACTGACCAGCACACCGTCCCGGTATGGCTGCCCCACAGAAAGCTCCGCGCCAGAGTTCGTCCCCGGTGGAACGACCGAACAACCATCGGTTCTCCAAGGTTGAAATTCTCCGCAGTCTTTTCAGTCTGCTGCTGATCTTCCACTTCGCGTCTATTTTTCTCCATGCGTTTCCCTGGTCTCCGTTCGTGGCGAAGCTCGCTCCCTACTATCTGGGGTATATTAATGTGACCGGCCAATCCCAAGTGTGGGCGATGTATAAATCCCCGTTTCACTTTGACCCGCGGTTTGAGATTGAGGCGACCGATACCGGCGGAAATCTGATCAAACCCTTCGGCAGCCCAGCCGACTGGCAGCCCCGCAAACTTTACTTCATCGAAGCGCTCTTCATGTCGAATGAGGACTTTGCGCTCGCTTTCATCAAATACATTGGCGGCCAGTATGTGCTGGCGGATTCATTAAAAGGACCGAACGAGGCAGGGGAGGCCCGTGCGCCCGCGCTGGGGTTGAAGGAAATTCGAATGAGAATGCTGAAGTCATCGGCTCCGCCCCATGGCGAGAGCCGGATGCGGCTCAATCTGGATTATGTCTTGGAAAAGGAATTCAAAGTGTCCTTATGAAGGAGCTGATGGTTCTGTGGGACCGTTTCTTCTTTGCCCGGGTGGATGCGCGGCCGATGGGGTTATTTCGGATCGCGTTTGGGGCGTATCTCCTGGTCTTCTACTGGCAGCTTAAATGGATTCTTGAGCTGTATTTCCTGAAGAGCGGTTTTGCGGTCCATTTTGCCGCCAAGCCGGCGGTGAGTTTTCCCAACGGCCTGTTCGTGAATTTGGCGAATGTTTCCCCAACTTGGTTTTATTTTCTCTACGGAGCCACCTTTGCGATCATCGCGTTGTTCACGCTGGGCCTGTGGACGCGGATTGCCGCCGTGCTGCTGTGGGTGGTGACCTGTGCGTGGCTGGGACCGCTCGTGGTCGGTTCCAACAGTGCGGACAACGTGGTCAGAACCTTGTCGTTCCTGTTCATGCTCGCGGCGGTCGCCGGTCATGCGAACACCTGTTACTCGCTGGATGCGCACCGGGCGCGATCGGCATCGGAGGCGGGTGTCCCGCAGATTCCGGTGTGGAGCACGCGATTGTTTCAGGTGCAACTGGCCTTGATCTATTTCTTCTCGGGCTTCCACAAGCTGGCCTCGAACGATTGGTACAACGGCAGCGCCTTGCACTATGTCTTCTTTCAGGCCACCTGGTCTCGCGTGGACCTTTCGTGGGCGACGAATTACCCGTTCGCCACGGGACTGCTGACTTATGCCACGTTGTTCTACGAATTGCTGCTGTTTCCAGCGCTGGTCTGGAACCGGCGTACGCGGCTGCCAATCCTAACTTTCGGAATCCTGCTGCATCTGAGCATCGCGGTGACCATGAAGGTGTTCGTCTTCGGAGAGATCATGCTCTTGTTTTACCTGTGTTTCCTCACGCAGGAGCACTACGACTGTCTGCGCGGGTTCTGGCGAAAATGCGTGGTGAAGGTGGGGAAACAGGGTGAGGTATGAGGGAAGAACCTGGAGGGGATGTCTTTAACCACGGATTGACACGGATGGACACGGATCGGGGAGGCAAGACCACGAGGGATGTGTACTTTCACCTTGGAGATGGCAGTGGAAATGAACCACGAAAGACACGAAAAACACGAAAAAGGGGCGAAGCGTGGCCTGGCCGACGCCGGATCAGCGGCCCCGGCCAATGCCAGCGCCTGAGTTCGCAAATCTTTTTCCATTTTCGTGTTTTTCGAGTCTTTCGTGGTTCCAACTGTCCTCTCAGTTTCATCCGGGTTTGCCGACGTTTGTCCGTGGTTTCTGGATTTCCCCGGCTATTTTCGGATGGAAAGAGGCAGGGCCGGGGTGCTCGGCTTTCGCGGTTTTGAGGGCCGAAGACCGGGGAATTTGACGTTTCCCGGCGACCGCAGCCATTCCCTCGCGCACGGCGGCACGGGGGCCAGCGCGGACAAAATAGATTTGGAAATGCCTGTTGACTTGATCGAACTCCTTGTTAGCCTCCGGCCTCTTTTATATTGGTAGAAATGAAAACGTATTTGCCGAAGAACTCACTGGAAGCCCGTAAATGGCATGTCATCAACGCGGAAGGTGCCGTGTTGGGGCGGATGGCGGTGCAGATCGCCGACACGCTGCGCGGGAAAAACAAACCGATTTACACGCCGCATCTCGATGCCGGCGACTTCGTGGTGGTCATCAACGCCGAGAAGGTGGTGCTGACCGGCAAGAAGGAAGACGCGAAGCTGTTCATGAGCTACTCCGGGTGGAAGGGCGGCGAGAAATACACCTCGGTCGCCCAGGTTCGCGCCAAGCATCCCGAGCGGTTGATCACCCACGCGGTCAAGGGGATGCTGCCCAAGAACCGGCTGGGCGATCAGTTGCTCACCAAGCTCAAAGTTTACAAAGGCGCGGCGCACCCGCATCAAGCGCAGCAGCCCGCGGTCGTCGCCCCCTCCAACTAACCACCTTCCTCATTTATGGTCGCACCCAAGATTCAAGAATTCCTCGCCACTGGTCGCCGCAAAACCTCCGTCGCCAGCGTGCGTCTCTCGTCGGGCACGGGCAAAGTCGTCATCAATGGTCGTCCCTTGGAGACTTACTTCGGGATCGAGATGCTCCGCGCCTCGGTCGTCTTCCCTTTCAAGATTACCGACCGCGTCGGCAAGTATGATGTCCGCGCCAACGTCAAGGGCGGCGGACCGACCGGCCAGGCCGGAGCGATGAGTCTGGGAATTTCCCGCGCGCTGCTGGAAGTGGATGTCACGTTGCGCCCGATTCTCAAGGCTCAGGGGTTGCTGACCCGCGATTCGCGCATGCGCGAGCGCAAGAAGTACGGCCAGCCCGGCGCCCGCAAGCGCTTCCAGTTCAGCAAGCGTTGATCGCCGCTGTTTCCTTTCAGCCCCGCTGGCTTGTGCTGGCGGGGTTTTTTGTTGGGTGGACCGAGAGTCCGCCCGGGCCCGGCGCATGCGGTCGTTTACAATCCGCGGGGCGCCGGGAAAACTTCCGCCGCGCTAATTCGTAAAAGAATGATGATGAAAACTCCCGTGCAGGTTGCGGTCGTTGGGGCCTCCGGCTATTCCGGCGAGGAGCTGGTCGGGCGGCTGCTGAACCATCCCGGTGTCGAGTTGACGGCGGTCACGTCCCGCCAGAATGCCGGCCAGACGGTCGCGCAGATATTTCCCCGTTTTGCCAGTCATCCGCGGGCCAGGCTGCTGCGGTTTACCGAGCCGAATCCCGAACTGCTGGCCAAGCAGGCGCACATCATCTTTCTCGCCCTGCCGCATGGCGTGGCGGCGGAGTTCGCCGTGCCATTGTTGAAGCTCGGGTGTGTGGTCATTGATCTGAGCGCGGATTTCCGGCTGCGCAGCGCGGCGGTGTATAAGGAATTTTACGGCCACGAACATCCCGCGCCGGACTTGCTGGCGCAGGCGGTATATGGGCTGCCCGAGTTTTATCGCGAACGCATCCGTGGCGCGAACCTAGTGGCGTCTCCGGGTTGTTATCCGACCAGCATTTTGCTGCCGGTGATTCCGCTGTTGCGCGCCGGTTTGGTGCAGCCGCGCGGGATCATCGCCGATTCCCTCAGCGGCGTGAGCGGTGCGGGCCGCAAGGCGGACGTGGACTATCTCTTTGCCGAGTGCAACGAGAGCGTGCGTCCCTACGGCGTACCCAAGCACCGGCATTTGTCGGAGATCGAGCAGGAACTGTCTGTCGCGGCCGGGTCGCCGGTGATAATCCAGTTCACGCCGCACCTGATTCCGGTCAATCGCGGCATCCTCACCACGCTGTATCTCGCTCCCGTGGCGGGCTGCTCGTCGGCCGCCGAGGTTGCCGCTCTTGGTGAGCGAGTTGCCGCGTGTTATCAGCAGGCCTATGCCGACGAGCCGTTCGTGCGGGTGCTGGAGGGCAAGGCCCTGCCGGACACAAAGAACGTCGTGGGCACCAATGTCCTCGAACTCGCGTGGCGACTGGATGCCCGCACCGGCCGGCTCATCGTCATGAGCGCCGAGGATAATCTGGTCAAAGGCGCCAGCGGCCAGGCGGTGCAGAGCATGAATATTCTCGGTGGGTTTCCGGAGACTTTGGGGCTGTGAAGGTGTGTTTCCCGCCTTGGGGTGGTGCTGGGAAAAAAGCTCAAAGCCTCAAGCTCAAAGCTCAAGGGAAGGATCAAGGATCAAGTCAGTCCAAGCGCCAAGACTGACCGGTGATTTTTGGAACTTGGCCTGGTTTCCCTTGAGCTTTGAGCTTGAGGCTTTGAGCTTTTCCCCCACCGCCGCGCCTTCGAGGATCTCGCGGAGTTTTGCGCGCAATTGCTCGGGCTTGAACGGTTTTTGGAGGAATCCGCCCAGCCCGGGCGCGGTGAAGCGCGCGGAAACCTCCTGTTCATTGAACCCGCTCATCATCAGCACGCGTGCCTCTGGATGCAGCCGGCGCAGCTCGCGGAAGGCCTCCTCGCCGTCCATGTTCGGCATCGTCAAGTCCAGCAGCACCAGCGTGATCGCGTCCGGCTTTTGGGCGAAAACGTTCACCGCTTCCCGGCCATCTGCGGCCTCGATGCTTTGAAAACCGAAGGATTCCACCAGGCGCGCGCACACCATCCGCACGGCCTCCTCGTCATCGACCACCAAGATGGTTCCCGACCCGCGCCAGTTGTTCGCCGCGGGCGTCGCGGACCGGAACTCCTCCGCCGGCCCCTCGGTCCGCGGCAACAACAGCAGGAACGTCGCCCCCCGGCCCGGCGCGCTCGTCACTTTCAGGGCGCCGTGATGCCCGCGGACGATCCCGAGCACGGCCGCGAGGCCCAGTCCGCGTCCGGTGAACTTTGTCGTGAAAAACGGATCGAAGATGCGCTTCACCGTTTCCGCATCCATCCCGCAGCCGTCGTCCGCGACTTCGAGGTAAACATACTCACCGGCGGGCAGGTCCGGGGCTAGGTGGGTTTCTCGGAGAAAGGGCGCATCCGCATACATCGCGCCCGTGCTCACCGTGATCACGCCCGCCCGGTCGCTGATCGCATCGGAGGCATTGATGACCAAGTTCATCAGAATCTGCTGCATCTGGGTTGCATCGGCCCGGATCGCCGGCAACTCGGTCGCCAGATTCAACTGGAGCACCGCCTTCTTGCTCACCGACAATTGCAGGAACGCCGCCGAATCCTGCACCAGCGCGCTGAGATTGAGGCGATTTAGCACGAATCGCCCCTTGCCCGAATAGGCCAGCATTTGTTTGCACAGCTCGGCCGCCCGCAGCGATGTGCTCTCGATCTGTTCGAGATAGCGGCTCGCGCTGCCGCTGGACTTCAAGGCCATGCGAACCAAGTTGGCGTTGCCCAAGATGCCGGTGAGCAGATTATTGAAATCATGCGCGATGCCGCCGGCCAGCACTCCCAGGCTCTCCAGCTTCTGCGTTTCCTGCAACTGGCGCTCGAATTGAATCTTCTCCAACTCCGCCCGCTTCCGCGTGGTGATGTCTTGCAAGACGGCGACATACACCGGTGGGATTTCTTCGCGCGACAGCAGCATTCGCACCTCGACCGGATACTCCGAGCCATCCTTGCGCCGGTGCGACGACTCGAACACCACCAGATTCTCCGTGCCCGCCAGCAACGGCGCGCGTAGTTCGGCAAACCGTTCGGCCGTCATCGTTGTCTTAAGGTCCAAGGGCGTGAGCTGCTGCAGTTCCTCCAGCGTGTAGCCGAGATTCTTGCGCGCGCCTTCATTGACGCTCAGGAAGCGCAAGGTCGTGGCCTCGAACACGTAAATTTCGTTGCGCGAACTATCGAGAATCCGCCCCAGCCGCTCGTTCAATTTCTCCGCCGTGCGATGGGCTGTGATGTCCATCGCCACGCCCGCCATGCGGAGCGGCTTGCCTGTCGCGTCGCGGGTGACATCCCCGATGCTCCGCAACCAACGGATCGAGCCATCCGGCTGCAACAGGCGATACTCCGCCTCGTAGGGCTGGTTCGTTGCCAGCGCGTGTTGAATCTTTTGCTGCCGATAACCCCGGTCCTCCGGGTGTATTTGATGCAACCAAGTCTCGTAAGTGCCATCAAAGCCCTCGCGCCCGAGCCCGAACAGCTCGGCCATTCCTTCCGACCAGATGATTCTTCCCGAGGCAATCTCCCATGTCCACGTCCCCATGCGCGCGCCGCTCAACGCCATGCGGAGCTGCAGATCCCTCTGCCGCAACGCCTCCTCGGCCTCGATTCGCTCGGCCATCGTCGCGGCGATGATCAGGTTCGCGATAACGGCAATCGCGATGAACGTTTGCAAAAGCCAGACATTGTCCGCAAACGAACCCGCCGAGAACGGTCCCTGCTCGCGCGCCGTCGCCAGCGTCGCGATGGTGGCCACCAAGAGGTTCGTGTAGGCCGCTCCCGCCGGGCCGAACCGCAGCGCCGCCCAGATTAAGAATGGAAACGGAATGAATGCCAGCGGCGCATCCGCGTATGGGGGTTTCCCAGCCCCGCACAAAGATCAGGTAACAACTGGTCGCCAGCCCGCCCAGCATCAGCGTCGCCTCGAGCAACCGCGGGGCCGTCCAGCGGGGGAAAGCGTTGCGACGCGTCGCGAGCATCACCGGCGCTCCGACCAGCACCCCAAACAGATTCCCCAGCCACCACGTCCTGATCGCGGCACCATAGTTCTCCCACTCGATCTGTCCGCCCATGGCGAGACTCGTGCTCCCGCCCAGCGCGCTCGCCGCCGCGGGGAGGATGGCGGCCAACGCCAGAAAACGAAACACCTCCGCCAATCGGTTCAGCGAGGTCTCGTATCCCCGGCCCCGGCCAAACCAATAAAAGGCCAGCAAGGCCTCGAGCGTGTTGCCGAAGCCCATCGCCAGCGCGATCCACGGCGACATCGGCAGGAGGGCGTTGACGAGAAAAGAGCCGGCCAAAATGCCCGGAGCCAGGCGCGGGCCGAATATCAGGATCGCCCCCACTGACAAACCCGAAGGCGGCCAGATCGGAGAGATGCTGAAGCTGACGGTCGCGAACAGCAGCCCGAACTTCGCCAGCACAAAATACAGCCCGCCCACCAGCACGTTGGCCGCCAAGGGCGACATCAACGGGGGCTTCACGCCCGACGCTGAGGTCGGTGGTGGCGATGATGGAGGAGGGGCGGGCACGCGAATGTGAGAGGGATATATCTGACCGGCCGCTGGCGGGCAATTTGTAACTGATGAATCGAAACCTCTGCTGTGTATCCCCAAGTTGTTGGCGAATCTTGGTGGCGTGGCGGTGCGAAAACCGGACGGCGCTGGTCAGGTAAACAAAAAAGGCGACCCACCTTGCGGTGGATCGCCCTGAATTAAGCTAAGAGAAGATTAAGCCTTCTTCTTCGCGGGGGCGTTGCACTTTTCGCAAACCTTCTTGTCCTTGGCAGCTTCCACGCAGCACTTGTGGGCGCATTCTTTGCCATCCTTCTGGGCCTTGTCGCAGCAACCACCAGCCTTGAACTTCGGCTTTTCATCAGCGGCCATGGCAACGCTGACCATGACGGCGGCGGCGAACGCGAGAACGGCGAGGGACTTAACGAGCTTCATACTTTACCTTTTTGAGTTGTTGTTGTTAGCCAAACCAACGGATGCACCGACAACGCGCCGGGCGATTCCCATTGGTAGTGCTTTCGACGGGGAAGAGACTCCCATATTCAGGAGGCGGTGTCGATGCGTATATCAGCATGGTTTGGAAGGGGTTGCGGAAGCACGCTGCCGCTCGGGTGCGGGCGGGGATGGCAATTTCTGATACTGGAGTGAGCCGGTCTGATGCAGGGGGCGGAAACGGGCCAGTTTCCAAGCGTGTCCGCAGCTTCGGATTCCTCCGACTACGCCCGCTCCAGCCGGTCCCGGCACCGGTCTTCAAGCTGGCGCTTCCGCCTCAGTTCTTCCCCACGCTCTTCCCCCACTTGAACTTCGCGTTGGCCGCCGCCTCGCTGTACGGATACAGTTTTGTAAGTTGGGCGAACGAGTCCTGCGCCAAGTCGGTCTGGGCGAGCGCGAGGTGAATCTCGATGAGCTGGTAGAGCAACTCCGCCCGCTGGTTGTCCACCGTCGTTCCATTCAACAGTTGCAGGCTGCGCGAACGGGCCAGCGGAAACTCCTTCCGGCCGAAGAACGCCTTTACTTGCGGCAGTCCGGTTTCAAAATCCATTCGCTCCATCGGCTTCTCCCACTGGATTTGCCAGATCATCTCCGCCACCGCGTCGTATTCCTTGCGCCGGATCAAATCCCGGGCGTTCTCGATTTTCGGCACGTTCACGTCGAGCCGCGCCGTCGCGCCTTTGACCGGCGGTGCCGTGATGATCGCCTTGTAGGCGGCGCGCGCCTCGTCCGCCTTGCCCTCAAGCAGCAGCAGGTCCCCGCCGTAGATTTTCTTCAGCCGCCGTTCATTGTCCGTCAACGCCGTCTCCTGCACCGTGTCGAACACCTTCCGACCCTCCTGCGCCCGCGTGGCGATGTTGATGTAATAACCCGCCAGCCGCAGTTTCGCCCGCTCGCGCAAGGTCGGATCACCCTGCGCAATGGCGGCCTTCCATCCCTGCTCCGCCGCCGGGTAATCCCGCACTGCGAAGTGCTCGTAGTTCCCCGCCAGTTGGAAAAAAGTCCCCGCCAGCGTCGCGTCAAACTCCCCCTGCCGCTTCAGCGCAAATCCCCCCAGCCGCGTCATCAGCGGCCGATCCTCGATGCGATGCGCGAACTTCACCAGTGCCGCCACGTCCGCCACCGGCGTCGCCGCATACTCCCGCCCCGCCAAGTCGCGGGACTCCTCTGCGTAAATGCTGTCATGCCATGCCGCCTGCTGCGCCCACTGCGGCTTCACCGCGATCGTGTCCGTCAGCGACCCCACCTTCGCGCCCTTTTCCAGCACATTGAGCGTCACCTGCCGCATCCCCGGCCGTGGAAATGGATGCCGCACCTTCGCCCCCGTCGCCTTCGTCGCGTCATCGAACACCCACTCGTAGCTCTGCGCCGCATTCGTCCCCACGACATTGAACTCCATGTTCACCAAAATCAGGTCATCCACCAGGCTGTGCTCCACGTTGCGCGATTCAAAATACGTCCGCCCCGGCACCGGTTCCGCCGGCGCGAACTCCGTCGCCGCAAACCGCGCCACCGGCACGAAGTTCGTCGGCGCCAACACCTGAAAATACTTCGCCCCCGGCGGCCGCCACGCCGCCCCCGCATACCACGTCCCCTCGCCGGAGTGCGCGCACGAATACTCCACCTGATGCACCCCCGCCTGCAGCTCGATCTTCCCCGCGCCCTGCATATGCGATGCGTTCATGCCCCCGCCCTTGGGCCGATGCATCATCGTCCGCCCGTCCACCCGCAGGAACGACGGCCCCGTGGACATCGACGTGAACTCATAGATCCCGGTCTGCGGCGCGACCACATACCCCGTGAAACGTCCCACAAAATTCGCCGTCGCCTCGAATGGATGAATCCCATGGAAAATCTGCCCCACCAACCCCCGGCCCAGCACCGGCTTCGATCCCTGCCACAAGGCCAGCGCATCCTCCCACGTATCGAATCCCCCCTTCCCCAGGCGCCGCGTCTCCAATGTCACCCCCGCCTGCGGTTCCCACCTTGGCCCCGCCGGCAATGCCATGTCCCCGACGCACAGCTAATAAATCGGCGACCCCCCCCACGTATCGAACACCACCCGGATGCCTTCCCCCGTCGCCGCCCACAAAATCCGCGAACCCACC
>BJHT01000001.1 GCA_014193395.1 Verrucomicrobiota bacterium | reverse complement strand
GGAGATCATCGGCGATCTCATCAAGGATCGGATCGCCAACACCTTGTGGCCCACCTTGGAGGCCCTGGAGGAAGCCTTGGGGGAGGAATTACGGCCCATCTACCAAAGTGCCGAGCGCGTGCGCGACTTGGTTTCGCATCCTTGGCTGACGGATCAAGTAAACGCTACCGCGTCGAGAAATAGTGTAATTGCAAGATAGAAGTGGTATGAGAGGGATGGGGCTTTGGAGTGCGGTGACTCGTCACCGCTTTTTCGCAGGCGACTTGTCGCCGTCAAACTTCCGTGCGCCTTCGTTCACGCGCGCGCGCCTGCGCTGGCGCGAGCCGTGAGCGCCCCAGCAGGCCCCAAGCCTCCGGCAGTTCGACGGCGACAAGTCGCCTCCGTAAAGCGGTGACAAGTCACCGCACTCCAAAAGGACGAGCGTTCGGTGGCAGCGGTCGGGGCGCTGGGTTTGTCCGTGGTTGTCCGGGTTTGCTCAGTTCCCCGTCCAGATTTCTCGAAGGACGAGACGCTGCTTCTTCGAGACCGCAGCTCGGCTCGAGCGGAGATCAACGGCGTCCGGCGGCGGCCAGTTCCTTCGCCTTGGCGGCGGCGGTGGTGTCGAGCTTGGCCGTTTTGTAGGCGCCGAAATCGTAGAACCAATATTTCTTCGAGAGGCGATACATCCAATGTTGCTCGGGGATCTCCTCGCCGGGGAGCCATTGGCTGAAGCGCGGCGTCATGGCGTCGAGCTCGGCCATCGCAGTGCCGCGCACGGTGGTGTCGCGGGCTCCGTGTTTCACGACAAGCTGTTTCACAAGGTCGGGCCGTTCGAGCACGACACAGCCGCGCGTGTGGTGCGCGCTGAGTTCGCGGAAGTCTTTGAGGAACGAACTGTCGCGCATCGTTTCATAAATGCCGCGCGGGTCGTGGATGCTCTCCTTTGCAAACTGGATGATCGGGCACGGCTCGAGGTCGCCCTTCGGCCCGATGTGATGCGAGACGCCGGTGCTCATGGGACAGAGCGCCTGGCCGCGGTCGTCGTAGTAGGCATCGACCATCGCGATGGGCATTTTGGCGCGCATCTCGACGATGAACTTGCGCACGCGCACGAGCTGATCGGGGCGCAGGGCGAGTTGGAAATTCGGCTTCGGCCCGACGGGGCGGTAGGTGTGATACCACACGTAATGCACGCCGCGGTTGATGAGTTCCTGCAGCCACGACTCGGTGAGCAGCTCGTCGATGTTCGTCTGGCACACGCTGGTGGCGACGCCGGTGAGCAGCCCTTCGCGCAGACAGTTGTCGAGCCCGCGCAGGGTGCGGATGAAGACATCCTTTTTGCCGCGCCGCTCGTCGCTGATGATCTCGCGGCCCTCGATGCTGACGAGCGGCGTGACATTGCCAATCTCGCGCAGGCGCCTGGCGGTTTTCTCGGTGATGAGCTGTCCGTTGGTGAAGACTTGGAAATAACAGTCGGGATGCTCCGCGAGCAGTTCGAGCAACTGCGGGTGCATGAACGGTTCGCCGCCGAGGATGCCGAAGAAAACGTTCCCCTGCTTCTTCGCGTCCAGGATGGTGCGGTTGAGCGCCGCGAGATCGATGGCGTCCTTCTCCTCGACATCCACCCAGCAGCCCTGACAGCGGAGATTGCAGGTGTTGATGATCGAGAGATAAAGAAACGGCGGGAACACCTCTCCGCGTTTCAGCCGACGCTTGAACTTCTCGACCGAGAGCATGCCTTTCCACCCGAAGTTCCAGAGAAACTTGGCGATGCAGCGTTTGTTCGCGGAGCGGAGGGTGCGGAAGATGAGTCGGGGGAGCATAAAAAATCAGCGGATGCGGGAAAGTTTCGCGCGCTCCTCGCGACGTTTGGCGCGAGTGAACTCGCGATAGACATCGCGCAAAGAATCTTCCAATCGGCGGCTGGTCATCCCGGTTCCGGTTCTCTCAGCCAGCACCTCGTTCAATAGTGTTTCCAACTCGGACCGCAGGCGCGCCTGATCGCCGGGAGCGGCATTCTCGAAGCGATACTTCGCCTCCAAAATCGCCTCCAGTTTTGGACAGCGCGACATGAACGTTTAGGCAGCCGCAGCGGAACCGAACTTCAACTGGTCCGCGTCCACGCCGAACACCTCGCGGATTATGGCCTTGCGCTGGTCAGCGGTCAGTTCGCCGTGCCACATGGATTGCGTCGCATGGAGCCCGAGCACGGCCGCTTCCAAGTCAGCGCGGGAAATCCGGTCCGCGTTGGCGGAGCCGTTGGCGGGCCAATCAAGCAGGAGCCGTTCGCCATCTGCGATCAAGGTCGTCACCAGGGTGCGGTGCCAGTCCAAATCCTCCGGCGTCGGGTCGTTTTCCATCAACCGCTCAGCCTCCGATTCGCGCAGCATCGCCAGCGTCTTGAACCAGCTTGCGACCTCGCTGGCCAGGGTGAAGCGTCCGGCAATGAGATCGCGCGTATTGTGCCCGACGATGCACGCGAGCGCCTGCCAGGGGGAAGTGAGTGTCATCATGGGGGAGAGAGTATCAGCGGTGCGGAGGCCGTGCCAACATTGAGCAGGCCCTACTGGATACGCTTCACTTCCGACCACTTGACCTTCTGGCCCGCGTCCATGTCGCGATGGCGCTCCGCGAGTTCCTCGGCATAGCGCGGGTCTTCCGAGCGCCGGAGATGTGCCAGATAATGTTCCAGAAAAAGGCGCTCTTCCGGCGTGGCCTTGTCCACCACGGCTTTCAATTCGGTCGTGCTCATGAGGAAAATGTGGTTCTTCAAACCTGCCGTGGCAATGCCGCCGTCCGCTCGTAAATCGCCGCGAACGGCAGTTCGATTCCCAGGCACGCCAGGCGCAGCACCGCGTCGGGACCGGCGAGCTCCTCCCTGCGCCAGCCCGGCTCGGCGCGATGCAACACGGTCACGGCGAGCCGGTCCTGCTCGATCAGCACGTAGTTTTCAATGGTGGAAATCTGCCGGTAGGCGATGGCTTTTTCGCGGCGGTCGGAGCGCTCGGTCTCGGGCGAGAGCACCTCGAAGATGACGGTCGGACGTTCCCGGAAATACTTCGCGTTGTCCGTCGGGTCGCACGCGACCAGCACGTCGGGATAGTAAAAGGCGTCGGCGAACACGGGCGGGATTTTCACCTTCATGTCGTTGATAAACGCCTCGCACCGTTTGCCGCGCAGGCGGGACCGCAGTTCGGCGAAGATATTTCCCGCGATCCGGTTGTGCTCATCGCTCGCGCCCGCCATCGCATACACGAAGCCGTCCACATATTCATGGCGGACTTCGGCAAACGGTTCGCCCTCCAGGTATTCCTCGGGCGTGATCGTCTCGACGGGTTTGGGCAGCGCGGTCATGACACCAACGAACCAGCTTTGCCCTGCGCTTGCAACGCCGCCGCCGCCTTCGCCTTCGCCTCTCCCGCACGCCGCAGAATTTCGTCCGGCGACGGCAGGCTCATCAGGACTTCCACCGGGATGTCGCCGGAGGTCGCGAGTTTGGTCAGGCATTTCTGGCGTTCGGCGAGGGCCTTCTTGTCGTCGCGCTCCTTGCTGAAGCGCGCCTTGGCGGCGTCGCTGCGCTGGCGGAGCGCGGAATACACATCGCCGCCGAGCAGCGCGGAGATGTCGATTTTCATCTTCTCCTTGCCCATGTCGGAGTCCTGCACCACGTCGCCGTTGATGGGGCCGGCCTTGTATTTCGGAAACATGATCGCGGCCTCGGGGCAGACGCGCGAGCAGGCGGGGCAGTTGGTTTTGCAGTTGTCGTGGTTCTGCGCCTGGATCTTGTTCTGCTCGTCCACGCCATAGACACCGAAGAGGCAGAAGCTCAGGCACTGCATGCAGTTCGTGCAGCGGTCGTAATCAATGACCGGAAACCACGGCTTCCACTCGCCGTGCTTCGCCGCGCCCAACTCGACGCGCGTGCTCTCGGCGACCTCGGCGATGCGGTTTGTGTCGAAACCGGTGATGTCCTGAAAACGCACCGGCGTCGCGGCGGAAACGCCCTCCGCCGCGAGCGTGCCGCCGCCGGCAAACTGGCCGAGCACGAGCAACGACCCGCGTTCATGCGGCGCGACGCGTCCGCCCGCGACGGCGCGGGTGACGGCAAAGCCCTTCTCCAGCAGCGCGGTCAGCGCGGAGAAGCGGTCGGTGCTGGCGAGCGGTGCGGAGTCGGCGCCTTCGTAGAGGACGACGCGGAGGGTGGCGGTGGTGGTGAGGGACATGGGGGAGTGATTAGCAATTGGTGTTTAGTCGAAGCGGTCAAACCAAGCCGGTCAGCGTGCCTTTGGCGTCTTGGAACTTCCCAGTTTCCACACCCATTTTCTGGATGACGGTGAGCAGGACGTTCGCGAGGGGCGGGTGGGCTTTCTCGTCGTGGGCGAGGTGCTGGCCGTGTTTCAGGCCCCACGCGCTGCCGCCGGCGACGAGCAGCGGGAGGTTCTTCGGCGAATGGTCGCCGCGCTCGCCGCTGTTCATGCCGGAGCCGAAGACGACCATCGTGTGGTCGAGCATCGTGCGGCCGCCTTCCTCGGTGGCTTGCAGGAAGGTGAGCAGGCGACCGAGGCGTTCGAGGTGGAAGCGGTCAATCTTCGCGAGCTTGTCGAGCATCCCGGCGTCGCCGCCGTGGTGGGAAAGCTCGTGGTGATTCTCGCCGCCGCCACCGTAGCCGCCGGCCTCGCGGCTCCACTCGAAGGTGATGACGCGCGTGGCGTCGGTGACGAAGGCCAGGTAGGCAATCTCGTTCATCACGTCCACCCACATCGGGCGGTCGTGGCCGTTGCCGGGGAGGCTGCCGAGTTGCAGGAGCGCGCCGTCCACCTTGGGTTTCGGCACGTCGAGCCATTCTTCCTGGCGACGCACGCGCAGCTCGGTCTCGCGCACCGAAGCGAGGTATTCGCTGACTTTCTGCTGGTCGGCGCGACCGAGCTTTTTCTCCAAGGCCTTCGCCTCGGCGGCGACGTCGTCGAGGATGCTGCGCTTCTCGACATAGCGGCGGAGGGTGGCTTCGCGAGAAGAGGCGTCGTCCGGGACGAAGAGGCGCTCGAAGAGGCGGCGCGGGCTGTTCTCAGCGGGGAGCGGGGTGCCGTTGCGGTCGAAGGCGAGCGTGTGGCTGTGGCCCGCCGCGCCGGTGCCGGAGCCGTCGGAAAGTTCGAGCGAGGGGAAACGCGTCTGCCGCCCGATGGCCTCCGCGATGACTTGGTCGGCGGAGATGGTGTTCGTGTAATCCTTGCCGGCGACGCCCTTCAAGTCCGCGCCGGTGAGCCAGGTGTCCGCGCCGGAGTGACCGCCCTTGGAGTTGGGGTGGCCCAGGCCGGTGAGGACGGAAAAACGCGACCGGTGTTCGCGCAAGGCTTCGAGCGTGGGCGAGAGCGTGTAGTTGGCGCCGGCGTCCTTGGGCATCCACTGGAGAATGTTCACGCCGTTGGGCACGTAGCAAAAGATGACGCGCGGCTGGGGCTTCACGCCGGAGCGGGCGAGCGGCTTGAACTGCGACGGCGCGGCGAAGACCGAGCGCGGCAGCATGGCTTCGAGCAGCGGGAGGGCGAGTGTCGCGCCGAGGCCGCGCAGGACGGTGCGGCGAGCGAGCGGGCGGTGGAGGAGCGGGGTCATGGTGGGAAAGTGATTAGTGATTAGTTTTCAGTGACGGCGGGTTGGACGATGGGCGGCTGGGGTTTCGCTGAAAGGGCTTCCTTCGCGGGCGCTGCGGTCGGAGTGCCGGCCGCCCGCCACTCGCGCAATCCGGGCAACGCGGCTTCTGCCATGCGAACCTTCTCCTCCCACGTGAGGTTCTCCCGCGACTGCTGCCACGCGGCTTGCCGGGCGAAAAGTTGTTGGATGTCAGTCATTCAGGAACCGGGTTTGGAACCGGAGCTTCGTGCCAGTTCAATCCTTCGGGAAGGCTGAAAGCCGCATACTCAATGTGAAGGACGCGCCGATGGCGGGCGCTGCTGGAACGGCTGGAAGCGTGCAGCAACAAGGGGCGCATCAGCAAAGCATCGCCAGCGGACAAGGCACACAGCACATCGGGCTGCCCGCCACGCAATTCTTGGATACGCGCAGCGGGAAGGCGGCCCATGCGGTGCGAGCCGGGTAGCACGCGCAATGCGCAGTTGGCTTCGTCAGCATCATCGAGATGGAGTCGCACCGTGAGCATCCGCTGGAGCCACTCAACAGGCGGCTGCACATGAGGGACGCCTTCCTTGACGCTCCATGCGCTGAAGCCGGGAACTTCGATGCGGCTGCGAACTGCCAGAGACAAATCTTGATGCCAAGCGACCAGCCAATTTGCTTCTGATGACTTGTCAAAAAAGAGTGCGCGAACAGGAATCGGCTCCGAAGGAAGATGAGGACGAACCAGCGCCAGCATCCGGTTCGAGCAAGCCAACTCCGCCACGGCGGGCTGAGACAGAAGCCCCCGTCGCCCGGCACCCGCAACCGGCCCAAGCTGGGACAGCAGTTCTTGTTGCTCCGCTGCACTGAGGACGCCCGGCACCACGGCAAATCCGTGCTGTTCGATTGCTTGTTCCTTCGGGGAACACGCGCACTCCATCGCGGTTGTTTCGGCGCTGCTCATGCGTCACTTCATCCGAAACGCCTCCGACGCCACCACCGCCTGTGTCAGACTGCGCAGTGTGTATTGCTCCTGCTTCATCCCGGCGACGGCGGCGCGGAGCATCGGCTGGTCGGCGAAGCCCAGCTCGCGGCCCAGCGCGTAGGTGTGGAGCTGCTTCGCCAGCGCGGTGAGGAACAGATCCTCCTTCTTCAGCAGCTCCGCCTGCAAACCCTCCACGCCCACGAACTCCGTGCCGTCCGGCATCGTCGCGCGCGCGTCAATCTTCGGGTCGTTGCGGTCAATGCGGCCGTTGTAGCCGTGGCCCTCCTGCTCGCGCCATTCGCCGGTGGCGTTGAAGTTTTCGAGCGCGAAGCCGAGCGGGTCAATCTTGTCGTGGCAGCGCGCGCACAGCGGGAGTTCGCGATGAATTTGCAGCCGCTGGCGCACGGTGGCCTTGCCGATGCCGGGGACCTTCGGTGCGATTTCGCCTGCGTTTGCCACCGGCAATCCGGGGTCCGTGCCGAGCAGCGTGCGCAGCACCCAGACGCCGCGCGTGACGGGCGAGGTGCGCGTGCCGTTGCTCGTGATGGCGTGGATGCTCGCCTGCGTGACAAGGCCGCCGCGATGACTCTCCGGTGGCGCGGGCACGCGGCGGAACGCATCGCCGCGCACGCCGGGGATGCCGTAGAAGCGCGCCAGCCGCTCGTTGATGACGACGAAATCGCTGCGGATAAGCTGCCGCGCGTCGAGGTCGTGCCGGAGGATTTCGGCGAAGAAACTTTCCGTCTCGCGCACCATGCTGACTTCGAGGTGCCGGTCGTAGTCCGGGTAAAGCGTCTTCGACGGCGGGTTCGCGCCGACCTTGCGCGTGCCGAGCCATTGGCCGGTAAAGTTCTGCACGAAGGCCTCGCTGCGGGCGTCCTTCAGCATCCGGTTCACCTGCGCGCGAAGCACGGCGGGTTGGGTTAAATCACCCTTGTCCGCGAGGCCGAACAGCTCGTCGTCGGGCATCGAGGACCAAAGGAAATAGGACAGGCGTGAGGCCAGCTCGTGGGCGTTGAGCGGGCGCGGCGCGGCGGCGGGTGCTGGCTCGACGAGGAAAAGAAAGTGCGGCGAGGCGAGCACGGCGGCGAGCGGAGACTTGATGGCCTCGGTGAACGATGGCTTGCCCGCGCGGGTCTTCTCGAAGAGCGCGACCTTGGCCGCGACTTCCTCCGTCGTCACCGGGCGACGGAACGCGCGACGCATGAACTGCGTGAGGACATCGCGCGCTTGCGCGGCTTCATTCACCTTGCCGATGATTTGCTCGCCCAGCGCGCGACGATGGCTCGCAGGCGGCCACACGGGATGGATGGGGCCGACGAGTTCAATCCAGTCCACGAGCAGCTCCGGCCGCGCGAAGGCGTCGGCACTCTGCATCCAGAAATTCTCCAGCACGCTGGGGATGTCATAGGCGTATTCGAGGCCTACACCAGCGGTCTCCTTCGTGAAGCGCGCGGGGATTTCATAGACCTTCGGCGCGGACTCCGGCGCGTCCACGTCCAGCTCGGCGATGACCTGCGGCTGGCCGCCGAGCGTGACGGAAATCTTCAAGCGGGGCGGGCCGTAGTCATACATCCGGTGCTTCTGGAAGTGCGCGAGGTCGTTGTCCATCTGCTGCTGGGTGAACTTCTTTCCGGCGGGATTCTTCGCGTCCTGCTTGTCACGGCGGTCGGCGAGAATCTTCTCCGCGCTGGCGACGACCTGCTCGCGCTTCGGCACGCGGCCGGCGGCGCGGATGCGGATGAGGTAATCGCCTTCGGCCATCAACTTGAAATCGCGGAAGCCGATGCCTTTGTCCCACGAGTTGTGATGCACCACGATGAAGCCGTTCGTAACCGGGTTCTTGCCGCTGTTGATGAGAATGTTGTTGCCGTCGCGCCTCACCCGGACGCGGTCCATGCCCAGCGTGTTTTCCTCCGGCCCAAAGCGCCACGAAATCGCCGCCGGCTGCGGCCCCTCGACCAGCGCGCGGTCGAGAATCTGCCGCGCGGCCTGATAATACAGCTCGGTCTGCATCGGCGAGAGCGTCAGCGCGGCTCCGATGTTGTCGAAGCCCCCGGCGGGCGGGTCTTCGGGGAACTTGCTTGCCGGCAGAAACGGCACTCCCGCGAAACCGAACAGGTCGCGGATGGTGTTGTTGTATTCCGCGCGGTTCATGCGGCGGAGCACGACGGTGTTCGCGCGGCGGGCCAGCTCGGCCCGCGCGAGTTCCGCCGTGGCCCAATCCACGACGCGCGCGGTGTCGGCGGGCTTGGGCTGCGGCTCCTTCTTCGGCGGCATCTCGTGGCTGTTGAGCACATTCACGACCTCCGCCCACTTCTCGCGCGTGGCCGCCGAGGAGAAATCCGCTGGCAGCATCGTGTCCACACGGAGGTTGCCCTTTTGTTTTTCCGGCCCGTGGCAGCGGAGGCAGTGCTCGCGCAGGAAGGGCTGGGCGACCTTCGCGAACCCCGCCGTGTCCGGTGAAAGTGCCGGCTCCGCCGCAAAGGCCAGGGGCGCGGCCAACAACCACGAAACGGGTAGAATCCGATGGACCACGCTCATGTCAGGAGGCGGGCGCGGCTTTTGGCGCGTCGCTGCCGGTGACTTTTCCCTTCGGCAGATTCGCCGTCACCGTGCCGTTGAACAGCGCGGCGCAGACTTCCTCGGCGCTCTGCACGCGCATGTTCAGCACCTCGGCGGCATCGAGCGGGAGGTCGGCTTTCGCGGTGTGGAAGAGCCATTTCACGGCGCGCGGGAAACAGGCGGCGATCTTGACCGGACTGCCGTCGGCGAGGCGCTGGAGCGAAGGATCCTGGCGGGCGCTGAGTTCGCAGAGATCGGCCACGGCGTCGAAGGCCACGCCGGAGTCGCACAGTTTTTTCAACACCGCGGCCTTCACCTCGGGCGGGACGACTTGGGCGTATTGGCAGTGGCAGTAGAGGATGCGTGGCGCTTCGGGCATGACGGAGGAGAGCTTGGTCAAGGAGTCGCGTGGCGGCAACTGCGGGTTTGCGCTGCCGCGGCGGGCAGCGCCCGTGACCGGGAAAGCCGGTCGCTTCATCCTTCCATTCAATGCTCCGGTTTCGGCGGCGCGATCAGCCGGTCGATCCACGCCAGCATGAGCGCTGACACGACAAACGTGAGGTGAATGAGCACCTGCCACAGGATGACCTTGTCCGCAATGGCCCCGGACTTTTCATAGAGGGACTGGGCGTTGATGAAAGTCTTGAGCAGATGGATCGAGGAAATGCCGATGAGCGCCATCGCCAGCTTCACCTTGAGCACGCCGGCGTTTACGTGCGAGAGCCACTCGGGCTGGTCGGGATGCCCCTCGAGGTTGAGCCGCGACACAAAGGTTTCGTAGCCGCCGACGATCACCATGACGAGCAGGTTGGCAATCATCACCACGTCGATCAGCCCGAGGACCATGAGCATGATTTCCGCCTCCTGAATCGAGGTGGTCTTGGTGATGAGGTGCCACAGCTCGACCATGAACCGATAGACATACACGCCCTGCGCGACGATGAGGCCGAGATAGAGCGGGGCCTGCAACCAGCGGCTCAAGAAGATGAGCCGGTTGAGCGACTGGAGCGCCGGAGAGCGCCGGACAGGCATGGGGGAATGGGTCGCAGCAGACATGGGCGCGGAACCTACCGACCGGCCCTGCGGCTGCCAACGAATGGTTTCGGCGGCGAGCGCGGCGAGCGCAACGCGGTACCGCAGCCGTCCCCGGCTGCGAGTTGCGGGGCGTCCTCGCCCCGGCAATCGGTCCGGGCGGCGAGACGCCGCCCGAACTCGCAGGCGAGGACGCCTGCGGTACCGGGGCAAGGTCGGACCGCGCGCCGCGCACGCACGCTCCCCGCTTGTGCTTCAATAGTTCCCCCGCGCCGCCCGTCCGGCTACGCGTCATGCACATCCCGGCACCCACCCGCCACCCGCGCGCCCGCTCCCTCAGCGGGCTTGTTTTTCTGCTCGTGGCGTTCGGGGTCTTCGGCCGCGCCGGTGCCGGTGCCGATGCCGCCGCCGCCGAATCGATCGCGGCGCGCATCGACCAGCTCATCAACGCCAAGGCTGCGGCCGCCAAACAACCGCTCGCGCCGCCCGCGGACGATGCCGAATTTCTCCGCCGCGTCTCGTTGGATTTCAGCGGCACCATTCCCAGCGCCGAAGAAACGCGGAAATTTCGCGCCGACCAATCCCCGGACAAACGCGCCAAGCTCATCGAGCAGCTCATCGCCGCGCCGCGCTTTGCGGAGCAGATGGCCGAGGCGTTCCACATCCAGCTCATGGAGCGCAACGGCGACAATGCCGAGTGGCGGCGTTACCTCACCGATTCCTTCCGCGCGAACAAGCCGTGGGACCAGATGGCGCGCGAGATTCTCGGTCCGGATTTCAAGAACGAAAAACTGCGCGGCGCGGGCTACTTCATCACGCGCCGCCTCGAAAAGGTCGGCCAGCAGGACACCGACTATCCCGGCGTCACGCGCGACGCGGGCCGCCTGTTCATGGGCGTGGACCTGCAATGCTGCCAGTGCCACAAGCACCTCACGGTGAAAGATTACAAGCAGGTGGATTTCAACGGCCTCTTCGTCGCGTTCCAAAACACGAAGCTCCAGGCCGCCGGCGGCGAGTACAAAACCGCGTGGTTGCAGGAGGGCCTGCTGACCAACAAATACGAGTTCATCTCCGTCCTCAGCAGCGCGAAAGGCGCGACCGGCCCGCGCGTGCCGCTCGGTGTCGAGGTGCCGCTGCCCGACCCGGCGAAGGACGAACTTTGGACCGTGCCGCCAGATAAAAAAACACGCGCCCCTGGAGTCCCGAAGTTCAGTCCGCTCAAGGCGCTCGCGCAGGAAATCGCCTCGCCGGAAAATCCGCTCTTCGCCCGCAACCTCGCCAACCGCGTCTGGTGGCAGGTCATGGGCCGCGGCCTCGTCGAGCCGCTCGACCTCCTGCACAGCGACAATCCCGCATCGCATCCCGAACTCCTCGACCTGCTCGCGAAGGAAATCACCGCGCACAAATTCGACCTCCGCTGGCTCATCCGCGAACTCGCGCTCACGCAGACCTATCAGCGCACGAGCCTGCTCCCCGCGGACGCGAAGAATCCGCCCGAGGAACTTTTCACCGTCGCGAAGGAACGCCCGCTCTCCGCCGAGCAGCTCGCCCGCGCCTTCATCGCCGCCATCGGCGAGCACGAACGCGTCGTCGCCGGCAAAGGCTGGGAAGGCATCGAAGGCAAAAAGCACACGCAGAAAGATTTCGAGAAAGCCTTTCTCAACGCCTTCGCCAACGCTGCCAAGGAACCCGAACTCAGTGTCAACCCGACCCTCCGCGCCGCGCTCTTCCTGCGGAACAACGACCTCGTGCTCTGGTCGCTCCAGCCGCGTCCCGGCAATCTCCTCGCCCGCGTCGCCGCACTGAAGGAACCCGCGCCCATCGCCGACGAACTCTTCCACAGCATCCTCGCCCGCCCGCCCGCGCCCGAGGAGACCGCCGCGCTCTCCAAGTATCTGGCCAAACACTCCGCCGACCGCGAGAAGGCGCTCGGGCATTTCGCGTGGGCGATGTTGTCGAGCATGGAGTTTTTTACGAATCACTGATGAGTCCTAGCCCCCATGCCATTGCCTCTCCAGTTTCTGGTCAGGCGTCTAGCTTGGATCCAAGTTAGCACTATCTATGTATCCTCCAGACATTGAGGCTGAAATCACGTTTGTGTCCTCGGCACAAGGCGGACGAAAGACACCGGCTCGATCGGGTTACCGATCGCAATTCTACTACGATGGCCACGATTGGGATGCCCATCACGAATATCCCGACGTTGAGTGGGTATATCCGGGCCAAACCGCCCGAGTGTTGCTTCGGTTTCTTAGTCCCGACGCTCATCTTAATCGTGTCCATCCCGAAATGGAGTTTCAGGTTCGAGAGGGACAGAAGGTTGTGGCTCACGGGCGAGTTACGAAGATTCTCCACCTAGAAGAGTCAGCGCTAAGGATCAAAAACCGGTTTAAGAGCCAATCAACAATATGAACCCCCTTTGCAAACCCTGGGAACACACCACCTCGCGCCGCCAGTTCCTCGGCGCGTCCGCCGGCGCGCTCGCGCTCGGCGCGCTCGGCGGACTCGTCTCACCCCAAGCCGCCGAGGCCCTGCGCAAAAAGGAGAAGCAGGTCCTCTTCGTCTGGCTTGATGGTGGCATCAGCCAGTTGGAGAGCTGGGATCCGAAGCCGAACACCGAGTTCGGCGGGCCGTTCCGCACCATCAAGACCAGCGTGCCCGGCACGCACTTTTCCGAACTCATGCCGCAGTCCGCCAAGCAGGCCCATCGCCTCTGCATCGTTCGCAATCTCTGCACCAAGGACAACGCCCACTCGTCCGGCGTCGCCCGCATCCAGCGCGGTGATCCGAAGAACCGCGGCGTCGCCTATCCCTACTTCGGCTCCGCCATCGCCAAGCTCATGGGACCGACCGCCTCGAAGCTTCCGCCCTACGTCTGGGTGAAGCCCGGCAGCGGCGGATTCAAGACCGAGGACGCCGGTTTTCTCGGGCCGAAATACGGCTCGCTCGCGTTCGGTGACGGCAAGCCGCCCGAGGATTTACTCCGCCCCGCCGCGCTCACCGCCGACGAGGACGACGAGCGCAACGAGCTGCGGGAACTGCTGAACAAACGCTACGCCGCGCAACGCCGCCCCGCGTTCACCGAAGCCAGCAGCTACGTCTTCGACACCGCGCGCGAGCTGATGAAACGCGCCGAGATTTTCGACACGAGCAAAATGGCTGCGAAGGAACTCGACCGCTACGGCCGCACCGAGATCGGCCAGCACATGCTCATCGCGCGCAACATGATCGAGGCCGGCGTGCGCTTCGTGAAGGTCAACAGCTACGGCTGGGACACCCACGGCGATAATTTCAACGCCCACGCCTCGCTCGTGCCAAAGTTCGACCGCGCCTTCGCCGCCATCGTCGAGGACCTCGCCGCGACCGGCCTGCTTGAGCAGACGCTCGTCATTGCGATGAGCGAGTTTGGCCGTACCCCGCGCATCAACGGCCACGTCGGCCGCGACCACTGGCCCGAGGCGTGGAGCATCGCGATGGCCGGCTGCGGCCTGAAAGCCGGCGCGGTCGTTGGTGCGACGAACGACCAGGGCACCGACGTGAAGGACGCGGGCCACGACATCGGCGCGGTCTTCCACACCTGGTTCAACGCCCTCGGCATCGACTCCAAAAAAGTGGAATACAACAACAACAGCCAGCCCCTGCCGCTCGCCCACGACGAGATGGCCCCGATCAAGGAGGCGCTCGCGTGAGGACTTGGGTTCACACACCCTGTAGCCGCCGACGTGAGGAGGCGGAGTCCCCCGCCCAGCGCCCGATCCGCCTCCTCACGTCGGCGGCTACGACTCGCCACACACCGCAGCCCCGCCTTCTTCCAACGCTTTAACCCCCCAACCCGCTCCCGCCATGCCCGACCAACCCGCCGCCAGTTTTGTCCCGCCCAAGGAACTCAAGATGTTCCCCTGCGACCGCCAGCTCGCCATCGCGCGCTTCAGCCCGTGCGGCAATTTCCTCGCCGCCGGCGCGTTCGAGGGCACCGTGCGCCGCTGGAGCGTCGTCGAGAAAAAGAAGGCCCCGCCCGCGCCCGCCGCCGCAGCCGCAGCGGACATCGACCTCCTCGACGACGCCCCGAAAAAAGCCGCGCCCAAAAACACCAAGCCCGCCAAAGCCGCGAAGCCGCCCGCCGAAGACTCCCCCGTCGAACTCGTGCCCCTGCCGCATCTCACCGGCTGCAACGGCTGGGTGCAAAACCTCGCGTTCCATCCCAAGGAAAAAGTCCTCTACGTCGCCGACACCTGGGGCAGGCTCCTCGCCACCCCCTACGAAGGCGACGCGCCCAAGCCCCTGTGGGAAAACGCCGCCGCGCACGACGGCTGGATTCGCCGCCTCGCCGTCTCCCCCGACGGCCAGCACCTCGCGACCTGCGGCCGCGACCAGTTCGTCCGCATCTGGACCACCGCCGGCAAACTCGTCACCGAGCACCGCGCGCCCGAGGACGTCTTCGCCGTGACCTTTGCGCCCGAGGGCAAGCTCGTTGCATTCGCCGACTTGAAAGGCCGCGTCACGCTCTGGGATTTCGCCACGCAAAAACCCGTGCGCGAATTCGATGCCTCCGTTTTTCACAAACTCTCGCGCCTGCAGGACGTGGCCGGACTGCGAATGCTCGCGTTCATTGACGGTGGCAAATCCCTGCTCGTCGGCGGCTGTGAACCCGCGGGCGGCGGCTTCCTCGAAGGCGCGCCCGCGCTCCTGCGCTTCGACGTCGCGACCGGCAAACCGCAGTCCGACTGGCGTTTCGGCGCGGCCAAAGACGGCTTCGTCCTCGATGTCGCCGCGCATCCCGGCGGCTACCTGATCCTCGTCACCAGCGGCCAGCCCGGCAACGGCAAGGTCATGTTCCTGCGCCTCGGCGAGAAGGAGCCGTTCTTCACCCACACGGCGCTGGCCAACTGCCACTCCGTCACCCTACACCCCGACGCCAAACGCTTTGCCGTCGTCTCGATGAACAAGGCCAGCGCCGGCAACGGTCGTCCGAAAACCGCCGACGGCTCCTATCCGGGCAACACGTCGCCGGTGTATCTGTTCGAGATTCCGGCCTGAGGAGCGCGGCTGTGTCGCGGAGACCAGCCGCAGCGCGCCACCAGGTTGCGGGCACCTCGCAGTTTATTGCACGCCCTCGGGTTCCCATCCCCAGCCCAGCGGGCGAAAGACAATAGCCCAGCACTTCAGTGCTGGGTCTGCGGCGGTAGCGAACCAAGTCCCGTCAGGGACGACAGAAAACGCGCGTCGTCCGGCCTCTTTCGTCCCTGCCGGGACTTTCCGCTTCCCCGCCACCAACCCAGCACTCAAGTGCTGGGCTATTTTCGGTCGTCCTGCCGGACTGCTCGAACGCGCACCGATCGTGCAGGAAACCGCAAGCCGCGAGCCCTTTGGAATTCCGTCATGGTCCCCGCCCCTCGTGCCATCTGCCGCCGGCCGTCCCCGTGCCGCGCGAGGGCGGTTGATTCGCCGGGCGCCTCATGGTTCGAGCGGACTGACATTGATGACGTCGCCGGGCTGCAGGAGCGGTTCCGGTGCGTTCGTCGTGGGCTTGTCGGGATTGGCGGCGGGGATGACTTGGGAGCCACGCAGGATTTCGAACGCCTTGAGAGCCGCGTCGGCCTCGGTGGTTTTGGTGGCGGCATAGAGTTTCATGCCCTCAGTCCAGGGGATTTGCTGCGTCACCCCGGTCGCGCAGTCCACGACGGTGACGACGGCGGTTTTGGCCAGGGAGCCGGCGACGGAACCGGTGGTGGTCACCACAGTCTTCGCCACGCTCACGCCCCCGGCGATCGTCGCACTGGCGATCTTTCCGCCGGTGGTGATGGCGGTTGTCGCGGTCACGCCCACGACCTTGCCGGTGGTGGTGACAAGTTTCTTGCCCGTGGCGCAGCCGGCCAGGACCAGGAGAAAACAGCCGGCGGAAAACCAAAGATCGGGCGAGCGCATGGTCAGGCAAGCTGACGCGGGCGGACTTCAGAACGCAACGGCGCGGTCCGGATGGGTGAACACCCGATTCGTCGCGGCATCCGTGACCGGCAATCCGCTCGGCCACGCGGGACGAAGCTCAGGCGTCGCTCGGGTGGCGTGTGGTGAAATGTCACGGCGCTGCGAGTTTGGGCTGGGTTCAGCCAGTCATTTGGCGGTTTCGCTCCGCAGGGGCTTGCCGCGTTTTTGCCAGCCGTCGGGGCCGATCAGCTCGACGGGGATGGGTTTGAATCCCAGCGCAAACGCGGGCGAATCGGGTGCGAGGCGGTAATCGTCCTTCGCCGCGTTTACGAACTTGGGAGCCGCAACCACGGAATTTTTGTCGAACCCGGCGGCCCGCCACGCGCTGAAGGGGCCGTTGGGCGTGTTTTTCGTCGGGAGCGTCCGGAGATCCGCGCCCGCGACCCAGTAGAGGTTCTTGTCGCACTCGGCGAATCTTCCGGGCTGGTTCCGTTTCCATGACTGGAACAGGTAGAACAACTCCGCCTGCGGCCGGGAATAGGCGACGATGTTGCGGACGAACCGGTTGCCGGTCATGTCCGGCCCCTCGGGGTGGAGATGCACCTGCCGGTCGCGGCCATCGACCAAGATGTTGTTTTCGACAACGTTGTTTTTGCCGGCGTGGAGGCAGATTCCGCCCGTCACCGTGCGGGCGACGATGTTGCCGTAGATCAGGGTGCCGCTGCTGAAGTCGTCCAGGTAAATGCCCCAACTGAAGTGCGGCGTGCGGAACTTCCCGTCCGCGGTGGTGTCCATGCCCACGACGTCCAGGATTTGGTTGTGGCGGACGACGTTCCCGCTGTCGCGTTTCTCGTAGCCGAGGCTCTCGATGGCGCCGGTGTCGCTCGTCTCGAGATTGGCGCGCCGGATGTCGTTGTACTCGATCACATTTCGGTGCGAGAGCCGTTCCTCCCCCTGGCTCTTGAAGGAAATCCCGTAGCGGGGCACGTCGGTGATGCTGTTGTGGGCGACGTAGTGGTCGCTGCCGGACGTGATGTAAACGCCCGCGACGTGTTTGTAGATCTGGCCCAGGTGCGCCATGGAATTGGCGGTCACCGCGCAGTGGTGCGCTTGATCCTTCGTGCCGCCGACCATGATCACGCCCCCCTGTCCCATGTGGTGCAGGCGGTTCTCCGAAAACACGCAGCGCTCCGAGCGATCGCTGAGCCGCAGCGCGTAGCCGCCACACCAGGCAAACTCGCAGTTGCTCACCACGCAGTTCCGGGCTCCCGCCAACTGGATGCACGCGTCGTCCGGACTGTAATACTCCTCGAAGATCGTGTGGCTCGTGTCGGCGAAGCGGAAGCCGGCGAACCGCACATGCTCGACAAATCGCCCGCTCCCGGCGTCACCGGCGCACCGAATCAGATGGTTGAGCCGGGGCGCGACCGCCGTCTGGACCGGGCCGGCCGAGAGGTAAAGCACTTCGTTTTTCGCCCGGTCGAGGAACCACTCGCCCGGGGCATCCAAGGCTTCGCGCACATTCTCGATGAAGTAACGGTTGCCCGCGCGAACGTCCTGGCTCGCGCCTTTGCCGGCGAAATCAATGCGCTTCTGCCCCCGGTCAATCCGCCCGATTGGCACGATCGCATTCACCCAGCCCCAGGCGATGAAGACATGCACCTCGGCCCCGCTCGTGTCGGCAAAGGCCGGCAGATCCCCGCGATAACGCATGAACGTGGTCGGAGCGCCCGGCCGCGGCGCAGGCGTCACGGCATCCGCGAAAAGCCAGCCGCCCATCAAGGGGTTCTGCGCGTCGAAATTCGGGTGTCGCGCCCGCGTGGCCAAACGGTCGCCGACGCGCAACAGGCGGAAGTCCGCACCCGCGGGCACGGGCGCCGCCCACATCCCGCCGGCACGCTGTTTCCAGCCCGTGATCGGGAAGCCGCCGCTCAAGGTGACTGGACCGCCGGCTGCGGCGCGATAGCTGGTCGGTCCCGTGGCCGTGCCTGAATCTTCCGGTCCCAGCACCAAGGGTTCGGCGAAGTGATAAATACCGGGCTTGACGAGCACTTCCACCGGGCCGGTCACACCCTGCTGGCGCAGCCGGCGGACGGCGTCCCGCGCACCAGCGAGCGTGGCGAGTGGCATCGGTTCGGTGCCGGGAGCCTTGTCGTTGCCCGTCGGTGCGACCACCACGACGGTAGGGGCCGGCGCGTCCGCAGCGCATGCCAATCCCGGCAGGGAAAGAACGGCGAACAGCAGGGCCACGCCGAGACAGGACCGCCGGCTTCGGAGAAAGGCCGGTGGGAAATCAGCTTCGGGACGGTGCCCGTCGGAATTGGTGCAGATGGAAATCACGATGGTTTCTAATTCAGGCGTCGCCGCCGTCGCGCACGTCGCGCAAAGGTCTGGTCGAGGATGCAAGGCACCGACGCTAGGCCATTGCCGGCGGCGGGGGCAATGGTGTTTTCGGGGCTATGCTGGCGCTGATCGACACTCGGCGCCGCCTTGGCCCGAGTGCCGACACTGCGCCGTCCCCGCCGCTGAACTAGGAAATGACCGACGGGATCAGTCCTTGCTTTTGACACCCACTCTGGGCGGTCGCCGGCCGCGCTCTGGAATTTCGTTTTTATCTCCGCCCCTCCCGCTATCCTCCGCGCATGTCATCGCCACCCACGTCCGCGCCGCTCCTGCAGCTCAAGGACGTCACCAAACAGTACGCCTCGGCCGCCGGCGCCGAGCGCGTCAGCGTGCTTCTCGGAGTCTCGCTCGACCTCGCCCGCGGCGAGCGCGTCGCCATCGTCGGTCCGTCCGGCTGCGGCAAAAGCACGCTCCTCAACATCATCGGCACACTCGACCGCGCCACCTCTGGCCAGCTCCTCCTCGACGGCGAAGACCTCTCCCGCCTCGACGACCTCCAGCTCGCGCGCGTCCGCAACCAGCAGGTCGGCTTCGTCTTTCAATCCCACCATCTCCTGCCGCAATGCACCGTGCTGGAAAACGTCCTCGTCCCCACCCTCGCCGACCCCGACGCCAGCCGCCGCCGCGCCGCCGGTGAACGCGCCCAGCCGCTCCTCGCCCGCGTCGGTCTCGCCGACCGCCTCCACCATCGCCCCGGCCAGCTCTCCGGCGGCGAACGCCAGCGCGTCGCCGTCGTCCGCGCCCTCATCAACGGCCCCAAACTCCTCCTCGCCGACGAACCCACCGGCGCCCTCGACCGCCACAACGCCGACGCCCTCGCCACCCTCCTCCTCGACCTCAACCGCGAGCAAAACATCACCCTCATCGTCGTCACCCACGCCCCCGACCTCGCCCGCAAAATGGACCGCGTCCTGGAACTCCGCGACGGGCAGTTGGCGGCGCAATAAACCACGCCGACTTTTTCGGCCGCTCGTCAGCCTAATCCACCTCGATCAAACCAGCATGAAATTCCCGCCTCTCCTTTTCCAATCCTTCCGACATCGCGCAGCAAAGCATTTCGCCGCGGTGCTCGCGGTGAGCATAAGTGGGGCATTGCTTTTCAGCGGCTTTCGCGTGGGAGCAGCAGCACGTGTTGGCGGTGGCGAAGCTCAGAAAACAACGGAGGCCGGCATCAGTGCGAGCGCTACGAATTCACTGACACTCAAGGACGGTTCTGTTCTCACGTTTTACAAAGCAACCTTCGGGACGGATCACAGGATTCTCCTAGAAGGGAGGTCGCACGGTCGCGAAACCAAGACGCCTTCGTTGGTTTGCTGGTTCGAACGGTCGAAAGTTTTGGGAGATGGTTTTTTTAACCGGGATTTGAAAACCCGAGTTCAGGCTTCACTGGACTTCGAGTATGAGTCTTCCGGTCGGTACGATCGCACCTATCCAATCGGCCCGGAGAAGGAATTGGTGGTGCGCGCGTTCGAGGTGTTTCCTCGGCGGGCGACGAATATTACGGTGCGCGTTCGGGAGGCGGACGATGCCGGTCCGGATCGCCACGTCGGAGAATTCACCATTCGCAATCCGGTGCGGGGTCCGTTCAAGGAATGGTCTCCCGAACCGCTTCCCGTGACGCGCCGTGACGGGGAAATTGAGTTCACGCTTACCAAACTGGTCGTGGCTTCACACGACGGCTCGCGGGCGGTGCAGCACATGCAGGCCTTTTTTCGCGTCACGGAAGGAGGCAAACCCAGTCCGGGCTGGTCGGTGGCAGGCATTGGCCTTGCTGACGCCACCGGCAATATTCTCCATGGCAATGCATTTCACTCCTTCAGCAAGGCCGGGGAGGAAGTGATTGCATTCGTGCCTGCGCTAGGGCTGGACGAACCCGCATGGCGGGTAAGTGCCGGGTTTCGCGGTGGGCGGCCACGCCCCGAGGAGATGTGGAAGATTCGGGGAGTTGCCATCCCCGCTCCAGACGGGGCGACAATGGTGAGGACGTCCACCTTCATTCACGGTCACCGAATTGAACTCGTGGGACTCCATGGGAAACAGGGGCGGCTTCCCGGATTCCCTGCATCGCTTGGGGATTATGGCAACATGCACGTGCAGGTGACACCCCCAAATCCAGACATCCGAATCGAACGACGGGTATTCGAGGACAACGAAGGCAGGCCCATCGCCGGCGGTAGCCGGCGGCACGGTGAGGAATGGCGCACCTTTGAAGTAAGTTTTCCCACCAATGCCCAAACTCTAAACTTAACGTTCTCAGTACAGCGATGGCGGCATGCGGAATTCGTTGTTAAACCCCCGGAAGCTCCGAGCGTCCGCTGAAAACCCCGATGAAGGATCAGAGATCAAAAACTCTAGGGACGACAAAAGCAGTTCGGCGTCGGCCGAATTTTCCTGCCTCTCACTTATCCATTCGACGCGAGTCGTCTTGGCCCTTCCCTTGAGCTTTGAGCTTTAACCTTTGAGCTTTTCCCCCATGTCGCTTTGGACCCTCATCCTCCGCAGCCTCCGCCACCACGCGCGGGCGCATTTCGGCGTGCTGCTCGGTGCGACCGTTGGCAGCGCCGTGCTCATTGGTGCGCTGCTCGTCGGCGATTCCGTCCGTGGCAGCCTGCGCGCCATGGCGCTCAAACGCCTCGGCCCCATCAACACAGCGCTCACCTCTGGCGACCGCCTCTTCCGCGCCGAACTCGCCACTGATCTTTCCAGGGGAGGCGACAGCTTGTCGCCTCAACCCGGCGGCGACCGCCTCGTCCGCTCCGAACTTGCCTCTGATCTGCGCCTTGCGACCGCGCCCGTCCTCGCGCTGCCCGGCACCGCGAACTCGGCCGACGGCACGCACCGCGCCAATCGCGTCCATGTTTACGGCGTCGAGGAACACTTCTGGAAACTGGCACAATCAACCACAGCCACCGCAGCCGTCCCGACCAACGGCGTCGTTCTCAACCAAGCCCTCGCCGACCAGCTTGCCACCAAAGTCGGCGATGAAGTCCTGCTCCGCGTTACCAAAACCTCCGCGCTCTCGCAGGAAGTTTCCCTCACGCCGCGCGACGGGCAGACCGTCGCCCTGCGCCTCCGCGTCACGGCGATTCAGCCCGCCCGGTTTCTCGGCAACTTCAGCCTCCAAGCCAATCAGATTGCGCCGTTCAACGCCTTCGTGAATTTCGCTTTGCTTCAGGAACGCGTCGGTGCCACGGGCCGCGCAAACCTGATGCTACGCGGAGAATCTTCATCCGCTCCAAAGACCTCCGAAGATTCCAATTACGCATTGCCGCAAATCTGGAAGCTCGCCGACACCCAGCTCGAACTCCGCCCGCTCACCAACACCGCCGCGATCGAACTCCGCACCCCGCGCATCTTCCTCGATCCGCCCGCCGTCCGCGCCGCGCTCGCAGTGGACACCAACGCCCGGCCTGTGCTCACGTTCCTCGTCAATCTCCTGCGCGCCGGCGAACGCACCACGCCCTACTCGATGGTCACCGCCGCCACCGCGCCGCTCGTGCCCGCCGATTTGCGCGACGACGAAATCGTTATCAGCCAATGGCTCGCGGACGACCTGAAGATCGGCCCCGGCGCGGAGGTGGCGCTCACCTATTTCCTCCCCGATTCCGGCGCGCGATTGCTCGAGGCGACCAACCGTTTCCGCGTCCGCTCCGTCGTCCCGCTGGAACTGCCGTGGGCCGACCGCACGCTCATGCCCGACTTCCCCGGCATCGCCCAGGCCGAGCGCGCGGGCGACTGGGACGCCGGCTTCCCGCTTGCGCACAAGATTCGCAAGGAGGACGACGATTACTGGGCCAAATGGCGCGGCACCCCGAAGGCCTTCGTGACGCTGAACGCGGGGCGGAAAATGTGGGCAAATCGGTTCGGCGACACGACGGCGGTGCGGTTCGCGCAGGGGACAGGGGACAGGAGTCAGGAGGCAGGAGCCGGGAGCCAGCCGTCAGGCGGCGGGGACCGGAATCTGAAATCTGAAATTTCAAATCTCAAATTGGAGGCCGCTCTGCTCGCGCAGCTCAAGCCCGCGGACTTCGGCCTGACGTTCCAGCCCGTGCGGGCGCAGGCGCTCGCAGCGAGTTCGCAGGGACAGGACTTCGGCGGGCTGTTCATCGGGTTCAGCTTTTTCCTGATCATCGCGGCGTGCGTGCTGGTGGCGCTGCTGTTCCAGTTCGGCATCGAACAACGCGCGCAGGAAATCGGCACGCTGCTCGCGCTTGGCTTCACGCCGCCACAGGTGCGACGCCTCCTGCTCGGCGAAGGCGCGGGGCTGGCGCTGCTCGGCGCGCTGCTTGGTGCGGCGGGCGCGGTCTGGTATGCGCGCGCCATGCTGCACGCGCTCTCGACCGTGTGGCGCGACGCCGTGGGCACGAGCGACCTGCACTTCCACGCCGAGCCGGCGACGCTCTTCGGCGGCATCATCGGCAGCGTGCTCGTCGCGGTCTTCACGCTTTGGCTCGCGCTGCGCAAACAAGTCCAGCGCCCCGCCCGCGAACTCCTCGCCGGCGGCAGCGAAGAGTCTGACGGTAGCCGCCGACGTGAGGAGGCGGATCGTGGAACGTCCGGGGCCGTCCGCCTCCTCACGTCGGCGGCTACAAGCGGCACGCGCGCCGCGCTCGTCGGTCTCGCCAGCCTCCTCAGCGGCCTCGGCCTCGTCGGCTACGCGCTCGCCACGGCGCAAACTTCCGCCGCCGGCCTCTTCTTCGGTGCGGGCGCGCTGCTGTTGATCGCCGCGCTCGCATTCACCTCGGTGCTGCTTTCGCGTCTCGAATCCTCGGCGACCGCCGCCCGCCTCACGCTCGCGGGCATGGGCCTGCGCAGCGCCACGCGTAGGCGTCGCCGCAGTCTCGCCACGGTCGCGATGCTCGCGTGCGGGAGCTTTTTGATCGTGAGCATCGGCGCGTTCCGCCTCGATGAAAACGTGAACTCGACGAAGCGCTCCTCCGGCACCGGCGGCTTCGCGTTCCTCGGCGAGAGCACGTTGCCCGTCACCGCCGATCTCAACACCGCGCGCGGCCGCGAATCCCTCGGCCTCCCCGCCACCGCGCTCACCAACGTCAGCGTCGTTCCCTTCCGCGTCCGCGACGGCGATGACGCGAGCTGCCTGAATCTCAACCGCGCGCAAAAGCCCCGTCTGCTCGGCGTGAAACCCGAGCTGCTCGCCGGGCGTGGCGCGTTCAGTTTCGCCAGCGTCGCCAAGGGATTGTCGAAAGAAAATCCGTGGCTGCTGTTGTCGCCTGCAACCGGTTCCAACGCGGGCACTGGGGACGCGAGCAACGAAATCCCCGGCATCGCCGACGAAGCCTCGATCCTGTGGGCGCTGGGAAAAAAGCTCGGCGACACGCTCGATTTCACCGACGAGCGCGGCCAGACCTTCCGCGTCCGCCTCGTTGCCGCGCTCGCGAACTCGGTTCTCCAAGGCAACATCATCATCGCCGAAGAAGCGTTCACCGCGCGTTTCCCCGGCGAGAGCGGCTACCGTTTCTTCCTCGTGGATTCCCCGCCCGAGCGCGCATCCGACGCAGGTGCACAGCTCACGCGCGCCCTGCGCGACAGCGGCCTCGAGCTCACGCCCGCCACGCGTCGTCTCGCGCAATTCAACGCCGTGCAAAACACCTACCTCGGCACCTTCCAAGTCCTCGGCGGCCTCGGTCTGCTGCTCGGCAGCGTCGGCCTCGGCGTGGTCGTGTTGCGCAACGTTCTCGAGCGCCGCGGCGAACTGGCGCTGCTGCTCGCCGTCGGCTTCCGCCCGCGCTCGCTCAAGTGGCTGCTCGTCAGCGAACACGGCGCGCTGCTGCTCATCGGCCTCGGCGGCGGCGTGGCCGCGGCGGTCGTCGCCGTCCTGCCCGCGCTCATGACCCCGAACACGCCGCTCCCGATCGCGACCCTGAGCCTGACCCTCGGCGGCGTGCTTTTAAACGGCGCGCTCTGGACCCTCGCCGCCACCGCGCTGGCATTGCGCGGCAACCTGTTGGATGCCCTGCGTAACAATTGACCCGCGACAAACGTCTGGTCTGCTGCGACAAACAGTCAGCAACCGAAGCATTTTATGAAAAAACTCGCCCCGCTCCTGACCCTCCTCGGCGCTCTTTCCCTGCCGCTCGCCGCGCAGGACGCCAAGCCGGTGTACGAAAACAATTTCGAGAAAGCCGAGCTGGACAAGGTCCCCGCCGACTTCCTCGTGCTCGACGGCGCGTTCGAGGTGAAGGCCGACGGCGGCAACAAATTCCTCGAACTCCCCGGCGCGCCGCTCGACACGTTCGGCGTGCTCTTCGGCCCGACCGAGAAGGACAGCCTCGCCGTGAGCGCGCGCATTTTCGGAACGCTCAAGGGCCGGCGCTTCCCGTCGTTCGGCGTCGGGCTGAATGGCGTGGGCGGATTCCGCCTGCTCGTTTCCCCCGCGAAAAAACTCGTCGAACTCTACAAGGGCGATGACGTGAAACTCACCGCGCCGTTCGAGTGGCAGACGGGCGTCTGGGCCAAGCTGAAACTGCAACTCCGCAAGGTGAAAGACGGCGAGTGGAAGGTGGAAGGCAAAGTCTGGCCCGAGTCCGCCAAGGAACCCGCGGCATGGACGATCACGTTCGATGAAACCGCCGAGACGCCCGCGGGCCGGCCGTCCATCTGGGGCAATCCGTTTTCCGGCACGCCCATCCGTTTCGACGACCTCGTCGTGACGCCGGTCGCCAAGTAAGCCGCGGGCGGACACGCCGGGTCATGTTCGCCAACCTCTTCATCCCGCCGCCGTTGACCCCGGCGCGCATCCGCAGCGCCTACATCGTCGCGGCCGTCGGTGACGCGCTCCAGCTCGCGCTCGGGCCGCTCGGCTGGGTGTGGCCCGACCAGGTCATCGACGTGGTCCTGATGATCGTGCAGTGGCGGCTGCTCGGCTTTCACCCGCTGCTGCTGCCGACCTTCATCCTCGAACTGTTCCCCATGGTGGACATGCTGCCGACTTGGTTCGGCTGCACCGCCCTCGTCATCACCCTCCGCAAGAACAAGCAAAACGCCGCGGCCCCGCCGGTGCCGCCGCAGATGGAACCGCCCGTTGAACCCCCGCGGTTGTTGAAGGGGTGAGGCTGTCAATCCGACGGCGGTCAGGGACCGGGAGCCTTTGGAGTGCGGTGACTTGTCACCGCTTTTGCGCAGGCGACTCGTCGCCGTCGAGCCTCCGTGCGGCTCCGGTCACGCGGGCACGTCGGCGCTGGCGCGAGCCGTGAATGCCCCATTTCATCTTCACGCCACTTACAGTTCGACGGCGACAAGTCGCCTTGAGAAAGCGGTGACAAATCACCGCACTCCAAAGCCGCGCCCCGCCAGTCGCGGCTGCAACCGCGCGGGGTTGGTTGCTCTCCGTACGCGTTTCCACTGCACATTCGCGCAGCTCCCGCACTTCCCCCTTCGTTTTCCCGCCGCGACGCATTAGAACATCGCACCGCTATGAAAAAAATCGGCCTGCTCCTCGCCACACTTTGCGCCTTTAACACGCCCGCCTTCGCCGCGGACGCGCCCGCAAAGCCCGCGGCCAAGCCTACGCCCACGCCTGCGCCCACGCGCGCCGCGAAACCCTCTGCGCCGCAAGTCGCGCCCACGCACGCCGATGTCCCGTACGGCACGCACGAGCGGCAGGTGCTCGATTTCTATCAGGCCAAGTCCGACACGCCCACGCCCGTCGTTTTCCACATCCACGGCGGCGGCTGGGTCGCGGGCGACAAGAAAGGCGTCGGGAGCCTCGACAAGTATCTCGCGGCGGGCATCTCGGTCGTCTCGATCAATTACCGCTACACCACGCAGGCGCAGCTCGCGGGCGTGAAGCCGCCCGTCTCCTGGCCGCTCCACGACGCCGCGCGCGCCCTCCAGTTCGTCCGCAGCCAGGCCGCCGCGTGGAACCTCGACAAGCAGCGCATCGGCGCGACCGGCGGCTCCGCGGGCGCGTGCTCGAGCCTGTGGCTCGCGCTGCACGACGACCTCGCCGATCCGAAAAGCGCCGACCCCGTCGCGCGCGAATCCACGCGCCTCTGGTGCGCCGCCGTGAACGGCGCGCAGACCTCGCTCGACCCGCAGCAGCTCAAGGAGTGGACGCCGAACAGCCGTTACGGCGGCCACGCGTTCGGCTTCATGCCCGACCCGAAGGACAACAAAACGCGCGACACGCAGTTCGCCGCCTTCCTCGCCGCGCGCGAATCCGTGCTGCCGTGGATCAAGGAATACTCGCCAATGGAACACGTCTCCGCCGGCGATCCGCCGCTCTACCTGCTCTACTCCGCGCCGCCCGCGATGGGGCAGGAACAGAAAGACCCGACGCACACCTCGAACTACGGCGTGAAGTTTCAGGAAAAATGCAAAGCCGCCGGTGTCGAATGCGAGTTCGTCTATCCCGGCGCGCCCGACGTGAAGCATCCGAAGATCGATGACTTCCTCATCGCGAAACTCAAAGCCCCGCGCAAATTATGAAGCTGAACTCTCCCAATCTCGCTGTGTCTTTTGCGCTGCCAGCTTTCGGAACGGTCGCGGGCAGCGACGCGTTCGGCGCGCGGGCGGTCCCCGCCCGCAGCGGCTCCGCATGGCGAACCGGTGCCGCGCTCTCCAACGCACCCCTCGCGGATCACGCGCTGCGACCGGGGACCGGTCGCGCTCCAGTCGCGGTGCGGCTCCGCCACGCCTTGTTCCTCTTTGCGTCTCTTGGCGTTCTTTGCGGCCATTCCTTCGCCGCCCCAGCCGCCGCCCCCGCCGCGCTTCCCCCGGACCACGCTGCCCGGATGACTCGCGGCCTCGAGCTGTTCCGCACCGACATTGCGCCGCTCCTGCGCGAGCATTGCGTGAAGTGCCACGGCGGCGAGAAGACGCGCAATGACTTCGACCTCACCACGCGCGAGGGACTCCTGCGCGGCGGCACCGAGGGTTCGGCCGTCACGCCGTTCAACGCGTCCGCGAGCCGTTTGCTCAAGCTCGTCCGTCACGAGCTGAAACCCGGAATGCCCGAGAAACAACCGCAACTCCCCGCCGCCGCCATCGCGAAGCTCACCGCGTGGATCGACCTCGGCGCGCCTTACGACGCGCCGCTCATCGCGGGCAAAACTCCGGCGCGCGACCGCTCGGTCGTGAGCGCCACTGACCGTCAGTGGTGGGCCTTTCAGCCGCTCGCCAAGGTGACGCCGCCCGCGGGCGCGGCGCATCCGGTGGACGCGTTCCTGCTCGCGGCAGCGAAGACCAAGGGCCTCGCGTTCAATCCCCCCGCCGATCCGCGCACGCTGCTGCGACGCGCGTTTCTCGGCCTCACCGGCCTGCCGCCGGCGCCGAAGGATGTGGCGGCGTTTGTCGCGCAACAGTCCGGTTCATCGATCCCATCGCCCAAAGCCTTCGCCGCGCTGATCGACCAATTGCTCGACTCGCCGGCCTACGGCGAACGCTGGGCGCGGCACTGGCTGGACGTGGCGCGCTTCGCCGAGAGCAGCGGCTTCGAGCACGACTACGACCGGCCGCACGCGTTTCATTACCGCGACTTTGTCATCAAGGCGCTGAACGCCGACCTGCCTTTCGATCAGTTCGCGCGCTGGCAGCTCGCGGGTGACGAGTTTGCCCCCGGCGATGCGTTCGCGATGACGGCCACGGGTTTTCTCGGCGCGGGCGTTTTCCCCACGCAGATCACCGCCAACGAAGTCGAGCGCACGCGCTACGACGCGATGGACGACATGCTCTCGACCACGGCCAGCGCCTTCCTCGGCCTCACCGTCGGCTGCGCGCGCTGTCACGATCACAAGTTCGATCCCATCCCGACGCAGGATTATTACCGGCTGCTGACGACCTTCACGACGACCGTGCGCAGCAACGTCGAGCTGGACTTGGATCAGGAAAAAAACCGCGCGCAAAAAACCGCGTGGCAAACCCAGCGCACCGAACTCACGGCGGCGCTGCAAACCACCGAGGACGCCCTGCGCCCCGCCTTCGCGACGTGGCTCGCCAGCGCCAAGGCCGAGCCGGAGACGAACGCGTGGACCCTGCTCGTGCCCGATTCGTTGAAGGCGAACAACACGACCGAGACCTTCAAGCCGCTCGGCGACGGCTCGTATCTCGTCGAAGGCACGGCGCCTGCGAACGCCATCCACACGATCACCGCACCCGCGGCGCTGCGCCGCATCACGGCGGTGCGGCTGGAAACGCTCGCGCATCCGAGCATGAAGAGCGGCGGCCCGGGCCGCGCGGGCAACGGCAATTTCGCCCTCGGCAAATTCGTGCTGCGCGTGCAGCCCGCGAACGGCGCGGCGCGCGTCATTCCGCTCGCGCGTGCGTTCGCCGATTACGAGCAGAACAAAAACTCGCTGAGCATCGCGTCGTCGCTCGATGACAACCCGAGCACCGGCTGGGCCGTGGACCTCGGCGGCATTGGCAAGGATCACGCCGCCGTTTTCGTGCTCGCGCAACCGCTCGCGCTCGCGGCCGAGGAGAAGCTCGTTTTGGAAATGCAGTTCACCGTCAACAAGCAGCACATCATCGGGCGGCCGCGTTTCTCCGTGACCGACGCGGCCGAGCCGGCGCTGCCCGGCGGCACGGTGGCCGCGGATCTCGCAGCCGCGCTGCAGGTGTTGCGCACGGGCGGCAAGCCCACCGAGGCGCAGTCCAAGACGCTGTTCGAACACTGGAAAAAACGGCAGCCGACGTGGCTCGCCGCGCAGGCGAAAGTCGCCGAGCACGCCGCCAAGGAGCCGCGCAACGCGACGCAAGCGATGATCTGCGCCGAGGGTCACACGCCCATCGTGATGCACTCGCAAGGCCCCCCATTCCTCAAAGAAACCCACATTCTCAAGCGCGGCGACACGAATCAAAAGCAGGCCCTCGCGGCGCAGGGCTTCCTCCAGGTGCTCATGCGCGACGCGGACGAAACGCGCTGGCAATGGTCGCCGCCACCCGGCGCGAAATATTCCGGCCGCCGCCGTTCGCTCGCGAACTGGCTTACCGATGTCGAGCACGGCGCGGGCGCATTGATGGCCCGCGTGGCGGTGAATCGCGTGTGGCAGCATCATTTCGGCCGCGGCCTCGTGCCGACGCCGAACGACTTCGGCAAGACCGGCGTCGCGCCCTCGAATCCCGCGCTGCTCGACTGGCTCGCGGGTGAGTTCATCCGCAGCGGTTGGAAACTGAAAACCCTGCATCGCCTCGTCCTCACCAGCGCCGCCTATCAGCAGAGCAGCGCGCACGATGCCGCCAAGGCCGCCGCCGATCCCGACAACGCGCTCTTCCTGCGTCACGTCCCGCAACGTCTCGAGAGCGAGGCTGTGCGCGACAGCATTCTCGCGGTGAGCGGCGTGCTCGATCCCGCGATGTTCGGACCCGGCACGCTCAACGAAACCAGCACGCGCCGGAGCATTTACTTCACGGTGAAACGCAGCCGCCTCGTGAACTCGATGGTCGTCTTCGATGCGCCGGAGCCGCTGACCAGCCAGGGCCTGCGCCCGACGACCATCGTCGCACCGCAGGCGTTGCTGCTGATGAACAGCCCGCAGGCGCGCCAATGGGCCAACGCCTTCGCCCGCCGCGTCGAAACCGAGGCCGCAACGGATGATCTCACCAAGCTCATCACTTACGGCTACACGCTCGCCCTTGCCCGCCCGCCGCAGCTCGCCGAATTGCAGGCGACCACGGCGTTCATCACCGCCGGTTTGGAGGCCGCCGGGCCGTCGGGAAAAGCCGGGGCGCGCACGCTGGCGCTGACGGATTTTTGCCAGACGCTGCTGGCGTTGAATGAGTTTGTTTATGTCAATTGAACCGCCACCCGTAGCCGCCGCCGTGAGGAGGCGGATCGTACCGCAGACAAGCCCTCCGCCTCCTCACGTCGGCGGCTACAAGCTCCCAACCGTCTCGTTTGATCACACCCGCTCATGAAAAATTTCTCCACCCCGCTCAATCGTCGTCACTTTTTCCAGCGCGCGGGCGCGGGCTTCGGCGTGGTCGCGCTGCAGAGTCTGCTCGCGCGCAGCGGCCTCGCGGCGTCCGCGAGCAATCCGCTCGCACGCAAGGCGCCGCACGCGCCACCGCGCGCCAAGGCCGTGATCTGGCTGTTCATGAACGGCGGCCAGAGCCAGGTGGACACGTGGGATTACAAACCGGAATTGCAGAAGCGCGACGGCCAGCCGCTGCCGGACTTTGACCCGAAGACCGGCTTTTTTCCCGGCGCGGTCGGGCCGTTGATGAAGTCGCCGTTCGACTGGGCGCAACACGGGCGGAGCGGCTCGTGGGTCAGCTCGCTGTTCCCGAATCTCGCGCAGCAAGTGGACCGGATGGCGTTCATCCACTCGCTGCACACGGAGTCGAACAACCATTCGCCCGCGCTGTTCATGATGAACACCGGCACCACGCGCATGGGGCATCCGAGCGCCGGCTCGTGGGTGACCTACGGCCTCGGCTCGGTGAGCGACGATCTGCCGGCATTCATCGTGATGAGCGATCCCAAGGACCGCGGCCTGCCCAAGGGCCACGCGAGCAACTGGACCGCGGGTTTTCTGCCCGGCGTTTTTCAAGGGACCTGGCTCAAGCCCAAAGGCGCGCCGATGGAAAATCTCGCGCGCCCCGCCGATCTCACCGCTGACCGCCAGCGCGCGCAGCTTGATCTGCTCGCGCGTTTGAACCGGATGCAGCTCGGGAACTCTGGCGCCGAAGCTGAACTCAACGCGCGCATCGAGAGCTTCGAGCTGGCGTATCGGATGCAGACCGCGGCGCCGGAGGCGTTCGATCTCACGCACGAGCCGGAGCACATCCGCAAGCTCTACGGCCTCGATCAGCCGCATTGCGCGCACATGGCGGCGCAATGCGTGATGGCGCGGCGGTTGATCGAGCGGGGCACGCGGTTCATTCAGATTTACAGCGGCGGCATGGACAACCAGCTCTCGTGGGACGGGCACAACGACATCGTCGGCAACCACGGCGGCTTCGCGCGCGAGACGGATCAGCCCTTCGCCGGACTGCTCATCGACCTCGCGCAGCGCGGGCTGCTGGAGGACACGCTCGTCGTCTGCGGCGGCGAGTTCGGCCGCCTGCCGATCGCACAGAAATCGAACAAGCCCGGGCGCGATCACAACCCGCACGCGTTCACGTACTGGCTGGCGGGTGGCGGCGTAAAAGGCGGCATTCACTACGGCGCGACCGATGACATCGGCTTCAAGGCCGCGGTGGATAAAGTGAGCGTGCATGATTTCCACGCCACGCTGCTTTACGCGCTGGGCTTTGATCACGAGCGGCTGATCTTTCCGTTCCAAGGCCTCGACCAGCGCCTCACCGGCGTTGAGGAGGCGCGGGCGGTGAGGGAAATTTTCGCGTGACGGGCGGGCCTGCGGAGTGCGCCCGTCCCCGGGCGCAGCGAGGTGGCGCGCGGTGAGGTGCCGGCCAATTCCAAAACCCTCGGGCGTGCGGATGTCGCTGCGGCCGGGGACGGCCGCACTCCGCGGCGGCGGCGCGCGACGCCGGAGTGCGCCCGTCCCCGGGCGCAGCGAGGTGGAGCGCGGTGAGGTGCCGGCCAATTCCAAAACCTCCGTGCGTGCGGACGTCGCTGCGGCCGGGGACGGCCGCACTCCGCGGCCGTCCGCGCGGGACGCTGCCTCAGGAGAACATCGTGACGCCGGGCATGGCCACGGGCGGCATGGGAATCTTCGAGTCCCAGGTAAGGTTTTTGGGGAAGGTGTCTTCCTGCGAGTTGAGGGCCATGTCCCAGGTGATTTCCTTGCCGGTGTAGGCGGCCATGCGACCCATGATGGCGGCGAGGGTGGTCTTGCAAAAACGGTCGCCGGTGTTGAGGGGATTGCCGGCGCGGATGGAGGCATACATTTCGTCGTGCTCGGTCTGGTAGCCGTTGTTGACGGTGCCTTTCCAGCGCCACGCGTCCGCGCCGCGGATGACGTGGCGTTTGCTGCCGCTCTCGCCTTCATAGACGCCCTTGGTGCCGAACACGGTGTCGGTGTTGGCGTTGTAGCACTTGTCGAACTGGCGCGCGAAGAGGTAGCCCTTGACGCCGCTCTCCCACTTATACTCAACGCAGAAGTGGTCGTAGATGTGGCCGTATTCCTCGGAGGTTTTGAGCTGGCGGCCGCCGGTGCCGATGCAACTCACGGGCGGCTCGTCCTTCATGGCCCACAGGAGCTTGTCCACGCTGTGAACGGACTGCTCGACGATGTGATCGCCGCTGAGCCAGGTGAAATAGTACCAACGGCGGAGCATCCACTCGAGGTCGGTCTTGGTGTTGGTGCGGTTCCACTTGGGATAGCGGTCCACCGAGCCGGTGTAATAGGAGGCATAGACGGCCATGATGTCGCCGATCGCGCCGTTGTGGATTTTTTCATAGGACTCGCGGTTGGCGTAGGTCCAGCGCCAGACGAAGCCGTCCACGAGCGCGAGTTTTTTCTCCTTCGCCTTTTTCACGCTTTCCATCACCGAGCGCAGGCCGGGGCCATCGACGGCCATGGGCTTTTCGCAGAAGACATGCTTGCCGGCGTCGATGGCGGCCTTGATGTGCATCGGACGGAAGCCGGGCGAGGTGGTGAGAATCACCACGTCCACGCCGCTGTCGATGACCTTCTGGTAGGCGTCGAGGCCGACAAATTTCCGCTCTTCGGCGACATCAATTTTGTTGGGCTGGTCTTTGAAAACGGTTTTGAGGGAATCGAGGCTGGAATCGATTTTGTCGCGGAAGACTTCGCCCATGGACCAGAGGACGACGTTGCTGTCGCCGCTGAGGGCCTGGTTGGCCGCGCCGGTGCCGCGGCCGCCGCAGCCGACGAAACCGATCTTGAGTTTGTCGCTGGCGTTGGCCGCGCGCGACAGGCTCGGGAAGGCGAGGGGGCTGCCGAGTGCGCCGCCGGCGAGGACGGCGGCGGTGGTGGAGGATTTGAGGAAAGTCCGGCGGGAAGCGGCGCTGGCCGCAGGGGTGTTAGGATTCATAGGTGGCGCATTTAATGGGGAAAGTTTGGCGGTTTGTCCACCTTGCAAACGGGGAAGCGCGGAAGGGGGATGAGCGTGGGGGAGGCGATGCAGGGGAATGTTGGCAGGGGAATTTGGGGCAGGGCGATTGGAAGATTAAGTGGTGGAGGGTGGCGGGACGACGGCGATCCGGTTACCAACGGACCGTCTTCAACTTTTCGGAGGCGATGGTTCCACGCTGCGCCGTGGCCAACGTGAATCCGAATCCCGGAAACGGATTTGGCAAAGGGATGGAGGCAAAGGAATGAAGACAAAAAGTTCCCGCGGCCCCATTCCTTTGCCTCGATTCCTTTGCCAAAAATTTCGCTGATCTGCTGCGGTGCGGTCGGCGGCGACGCGCCGTTCGCTGCCCGTGTCCCTCACGCCGCTTGGCGAGGACGATGGCTCCATGTCGCGTTTTTTTCCCGCGGTTTTTCCGCAGGTCGGCGGCGACGCGGGCGGGCCGCCCGGGCTCCTGCCTCGTTCAGTTTTTCAGCGCGGCGACGGCGGCTTCCTGAAAGGCGCGGCGGATTTCAGCACCGTCGGAGTTGGGGAGCTTGGCGCGCTGGATCATCAGCACGAAAACCATTTCCTTGGCGGGATCGATCCAGCCCTGAGTCCCGAACGCGCCGCCGTGTCCGTGGGTGCCGGGCGCGAGCATGGCGGTGACGCCGACGGGCTGGCGCACGACCTGCCAGCCGAGACCCAGACTCATGCCTTCGGTGAAGCCGGCTTTCAGGTCGCCGGTTTGCGGGCTGGTCATGAGCTTCACGCTGGCGGCGCTGACGTAGCGGCGGCCGTCGAGCGTGCCACCGTTGAGGACCATCTGGTAGAGGCGCGCGAGGTCGGCGGCGGTGGAATAAAGGCCGCCCGCGGGGATCGGCGTGCGGGCGCGGGAGGTGAGCGGGCCTTTGAGAATGAACACGGGCGTTTCGGCGAGGCCCTGGCCGTCGGGCGCGGGCCCGTAGGCTTTGGCGACACGGCGGGCCTGTTCTTCAGTAGGCCAGAAGGTGGTGTCTTTCATGCCGAGGGGGACGAAGAGGCGGCGGTCGAGGAAGTCGGAGAATTTTTCGCCGGAGACGACTTCGATGATGCGGCCGAGCGTGTTGATGCCGGGGTTGCAGTAGGACCATTTGCTGCCCGGCTCGAACTGGAGCGGTTGCAACGCGTAGGTGAGCGTGAGCTCGGCGAGCGAGAGGTCGCGCCCCGCTTCGGGGGCGCTGCTGGTGAGGCCGGAGGTGTGGGTGAGGAGGTCGCGCAACGTGATCTTGCGCGCGGGGCGCTGGACGACGATGCGGTCCTTGGATTTTTCGGTGACGAGCCATTGGTCCTTGAACTCGGGCAGATATTTTTCGACCGGGTCTTCGACGGAGAGTTTGCCTTCGTCTTGGAGCATGAGGACCGCGGTGGCGGTGATGGGCTTGGTCATCGAGGCAATCCAGAAGAGATGATCGGCGCGCATCGGCTCGCGTTTTTCGAGGTCGGCGTAGCCCACCGCCGCGAGGCTCACGACCTCGCCTTTGCGCGCGACGAGCGTGACCGCACCGGACACGACGTGGTTGCTGACGAACGACTGCATCTTCGCGGGGATGGCCGGGAGCTTGGCGGCGTCGATGCCGACGGAGGCGGGATCGGCAGCGCTCGCGGTGGCGGAGATGAGGCGCGTGGCGAGCAGCAGCGCGAGCGGGGAGAACGCGACGATCTGGCGGAGGGCGGAAGTTTTCATGGTGGAATGGTGGTGCTGGCGGGCGCGGGTGTGAGGCGATGCGAGGCGGCGCGAGGTGGTGAGGGTGGAATTACTCGGCTGGTTTGCCGAGCGTGAGTTCGGCCTGGTGCTGACCGAAGAAGATGAGCGTGAGGACGCCGGAGTCCTCGCCGGTTTTGCGGCCTTGGATTTGCAGCGGGGCGTCGCCGGAGGCGGTGGATTTTTCCAGCGGCAGGGTGACGACAGGTTCCTTGGTTTTGCCGAGGACGAGGAGTTCAAGCTTGTCGGCGGCGTTGCGGCGGACGGCGAGCACGAAGAGCTGGGCGTCGGCGGTGGATTCGCCGGAGCGGACGCGCACGGTGCGCTGGTCGGCGTTGGGCAGCGGGCTGCCGTTTTTCCACGGAGCGACGTTGCGCAGCCAGAGATGCCCGAGCGGCACGGCGTCCTTGCCGGCCTTGGCGAGCTTGTCGGCGGTGACGCGTTTGTCGGGGATGACGAGGGCGCCGGCTTCGCCCGCGCGGATGGCGGCGGGTTTGGTGAGCTCGAGTTCGCAGACGAGCGGGAGATCGGCGAGGTCCTTGGAAGAATCGGCGAGGATTTGCGCGTATTTTTGCGCGTCGGCACGCGGGACGAGCTGCGGGCCGCCTTCCTGGGCGGGCGACAGCGTGGCGGTGAGGAGGAGGGCGAGGAGCGGGGCGAATTTTTTCATGATGAGTGGGTGTGCAGACGATGAATTGAGCGGCGAATTTGTCAGCCAGCGCGCGGGGTGGTGCAACTTTTTTCCGGGGGCGTTCGGTCACTGCCTCGGCGCGCGGACGGTCCCCGTCCGCAGCGGCGACGCGGGGATGGAAGGGCTTGAAATGCCACGACCTCGGTGCAGGTGCAGCCGCTGCGAGCCGGGACGGCTCGCGCTCCGGGGGGCGACGATGCGCGGCTGCGCCGGACTCATTCCTCGATTTGGAAAATCTTGTCGCGTCGCGGGCGGACGATGGCTTGTATTGCGGGCGATGTCAGATTCCTACACGAGCTTGCTGGATGCGGTGATCGCCCACCTGGAGGAGTTGAAGGCGGACGGCAGCAAGTTCGTGAGCGTGGGGCCGGAGGTGCTGGCGGCGCTGGCCGCGCCGGTGCCGAGGACGCTGACGACCGCCGCGCCGGCAGCGGCTCCACTCAACGCGACGGCCCGAACTGCGGTCGCGCCCGCAGCGGCCCGCGTGGCACCAACGCCGCCGCCGCCGTCGCCGCCGTCGCCACCGCCGCCCGCGCCCCGAGCGCCTGCGCCGCCTGCACCGCCGGTTTCTGCCCCGGCACCGAAGCCGATTTTTTCCACGCCCGCGCCGGTGCCACCCAGTGCGACCACCGCGGCGGCGAAGGTTACGTCCTCACCGCGCGGCGATGTTTTCAATTCCCCGGTTTTGCCGCCCGCAGAAAAGTTGCAGGCGCTGGCCGAGTTGCGTGCCCGTGCGCTGGCCTGCGAGAAATGCCCGCACCTCGTGGCCACGCGGCAGCAGGTGGTGTTTGGCGTGGGCGATCCAGAGGCGACGCTGATGTTCGTGGGCGAGGCGCCGGGGGCAGACGAAGACCGGCTGGGCGAGCCATTTGTCGGAGCGGCGGGGGAGTTGCTGACGAAGATCATCAAGGCGATGGGGTTCTCGCGGGAGACGGTTTACATCGCGAACATTCTCAAGTGCCGGCCGGACACGCCGGGGCAGTCGTTCGGCAATCGCCGGCCCACGCCGGAAGAAATGGCGACGTGCCGGCCGTATTTACTCACGCAGATCGAACTGGTCCGCCCCCGCGTGCTGGTGGCGCTGGGCGCGAGCGCCACGACGGGGCTGCTGGGCTTGACGGAGAGCATCACGCGCCTGCGCGGCAACTGGCAGACCTTCCGCGGCATTCCGGTGATGCCGACCTATCACCCTTCGTATCTGCTGCACAAACCGGACAACCGCGAAAAACGGAAGGTGTGGGAAGACATGCTGCAGGTGATGGCGAAACTCGCCGTGCCCATCAGCGAGAAGCAGCGCGGACATTTCCTGTAATCCGTGACGGCGGGTGAATAGCGGCGAGATGGCGAAATGGCGGACGGCAATCCAAAAACGGGTTTGCCACCTGTTTCCCGGCGTGGTAACGCAACAGCGCGCTTTTTGAATTGCTCCCCGGTCGGGTCGAATTCTGCGCGCGTGGGGCGGCCGATGGCCGCGAAAACATTGATGGGTGCCGCGGGCATGGGGCGGTGGCCGAATCGGGTGGAGCCGTGGTGGACGAGTTGGAAATTGGAAAATCTTTATGAACACGAAACAAAAATTCCTTTGGCAGATGGCCGCCAGCTGCGTGCTGGCGGTTTTGCTGGTCGGGTGCGCCGGTCGCAATCGTTCAGCCGCCACGCAGGACCGCGATGTCAACCAACCACGCGACACATGGGGGCGCAACATTTCAGGGCAAACTCCACCGGGAGGAGCGGCGATGGTGGACACGGGGGCGGTGGGCCAGCCCAAAGCTGCCGATCCCGATTGCTGCCCGCCGGGCAAACAGCCGCCGTCGCGCGACATTCTGCCGCCGGCCGCCCGGGGCGACTGCGGACCGTCGGAGATTCGCACGTCCCTGCTTCAGGCCGTCAAACGCATGCCCGCCGAGGTAACGCTCGGAGAAGAGTTTTCCTATGAAATTGTCGTCACGGCGTTGGAGGAAATCGGCAATGTGATCGTGACCGACACGTTGCCCAAGGGCGCGGTGTACGTCCGCAGCGAGCCGAACGCCGCCGTGGCCGGCGAGCAGATTGCGTGGCGCTTTTTGGAGATTCGCAAGGGCCAGTCCCAGACCATTCGCATCACGCTTCGCGCCCAGCAGGAAGGTGAGTTCTGCTCCTGCTTCACCGTGAGCGCGGACCCGCGCGGTTGTGCGACCGTCGTGGTCGGGCGTCCGGTCATCGAGATCGTCAAGAGCGGTCCGGCGACCGCCCGGCTTGGCTCGGAGGTGACCTACAACATTGTGGTCCGCAACACCGGCTCCACCGTCGCCCGCGGCATCGTGGTCACGGATACCGTGCCGAATGGCATGACGCACAGCAGCGGCCAGCCGACGCTCTCCTTCCCGTTTGGCGACCTCGCGCCGGGTGAATCGAAGACCCAGGCCGTGACGTTTACGGCCAAGCAACGCGGCCGGATTTGCAACACCGCCGTCGCCACCTCGACCAATGCCGGCCGCGTGCAATCCGAAGCCTGCACCGTCGTCACCGAGCCGCGCATCGAAATCCAGAAGTCCGGCCTCAAGGAGCAGTACACGAACAAGAAGGCCGAGTACAGCATCGTGGTGGCCAACACCGGCGATGTGCCCATCACCAACGTGACCGTGACCGACACGGCCCCGGCCAACACGTCGATTGTCACCGCGCCCGGTGCCTCAGTCTCCGGCAACCAGGCCGTGTGGCAGATTCCCAGCATGGAAGCGGGTGAACGCAAGACGTTCAATGTCACCCTCACTTCTTCGCTGGCGGGCGAACATTGCAACAGCGCGACCGTGGTGACGGCCGAGGGCTTGAACGGCTCGACCACCGCCTGCACCGTCTGGAAGGGCTACGCGGGCCTGCTGCTCGAGATGATCGACACCGTGGACCCGATCCAAATCGGTGAAGAGACCGACTACGTGATCACCATCACCAACCAAGGCACGGCGGACGACACGAACATTACCACCGTGATGCAGTTCCCGGCGGAAGTGAAGCCGCTTGCGGCGTCCGGCGATTCCGCCGGCCGCGTGGACGGCCAGACCGTCACGTTCGCCCCGTATCCGCGCCTCGCCCCGAAACAGGCGATTCGCTGGACGATTCGCGCCAAGGGTGTCGCGGCCGGTGACGCCCGCACCAAGTGCTACTACACGTCCGACCTGATCAAGCCGGCCGTCTCGAAGGAAGAGAGCACGCACGTTTACTAAGCTGTCATCACGGCTTCACGGGGCTGGCAACGCACGTTGCCAGCCCCTTTTTATTTCCCACGCCGAGCAAGGCAGCCGCTGCGCTGTTGCCGGTGCGAAGGCGGGGCGATTGCGCGCCGCTTCGGATGGGGCTTCGCCCTTTGAGGTGTATCGCTTCGCTTCGGGATCAGCCTGACGGAAGCCCTAGAGATCGGGTCCGACTTTTTCTCCCGCATCACACGCCGTCGAGCGGAGTGAAGGGCAGGCCGTGGGCGTCGGCGACGGCGCGGTTGGTGAGGCGGCCGGCGTGAAGATTGATGCCGTGGCGGAGGGCGGGCTGGCGCTGGCAGGCTTCGGCGAGGCCGAGATCGGCGAGGGTTTCGAGGTAACGGTAGGTGACGTTGGTGAGGGCCTGGGTCGCAGTGCGGGCGTAGGCGGCGGGCATGTTGGCGACGCAATAGTGGGTGACGCCTTCTTCGACGAACACCGGGTCGTGATGCGTGGTGGGACGCGAGGTTTCCGCGCAGCCGCCCTGGTCGATGGCGATGTCCACGAGCACGCTGCCGGGGCGCATGCGGCGGAGCATTTCACGATTGATCAGTTTCGGAGCCTTCGCGCCGGGGACGAGCACGGCGCCGATGAGGAGGTCCACGGTGGGGAGCAATTCGAGCAGATGCGCCTCGCTCGAATAGAGCGTGTGCGCGGTGTGGAGCGTGATGTCGAGGAAGCGCATCCGCTCGACATCGACCTCGAGGATGGTGACGTCCGCGCCCACGCCGGTGGCGACGCGTGCCGCGTTGATGCCGGAGACGCCGCCGCCGAGGACGACGACCTTGCCGGGGAGCACGCCGGGCACGCCGCCGAGCAACACGCCGCTGCCGCCGAAATGTTTCGCGAGAAAATAGCCGCCGACGAAGACGGCCATGCGTCCGGCGATTTCGCTCATGGGTTCGAGCAATGGGAGGTGGCGGTTGACCTCGACGGTTTCGTAGGCGAGCGCGGTGACGCCGGATTGCAGCAACGCTTCGGTGAGCGGCTTGCTCGCGGCGAGATGGAGGTAGGTGAAGAGAAGCTGGCCGGGGCGCAGGAGGGGGAGCTCGGCAGGGAGGGGTTCCTTGACTTTCACAATGAGGCCGGCCTGCGCAAAGACGGCTTCATGGGTGTCCACGAGGTGCGCGCCGGCGTGCTCGTAATCGCGGTCGGGATAGCCCGCGCCGACGCCCGCGCCGCGCTCGACGACGACGGTGTGGCCGCGGCGTATCAGTTGGTAAGCGGCCGAGGGCAGAAGGCCGACGCGGAATTCCTGGGCTTTGATTTCTTTGGGGACGCCGATGGTCATGGGCAGGCGCGGCGGGAGGCCGGGGCGGAGTTTGGTTGTAGACACGTCACCGACGCCACGCGCTCAAATCTCGAGGAGACCGACGCCGGGACGCTGGCGGATGCGCCCCTTCAATTCGCCGCAGCGGCGGAAATAGGAGCGCGAAACACGGTCTTCCGGCGCGATGATCAGCGCGCGGCGCAGCGACTCGCTGGCTTCAGCCACGCGGCCCTGGCTGAGCTGGCAGACACCGAGGCTGCGCCAGGCGGCGAAATGATTGGGATTCAGCAAGACGACTTTGCGGCAGGCACTCTCGGCCTTTCGCAAATGGCCGAGTTTCCAGTGAACCGTCGCGCGGCAGTCCCAGCCGGGAGCGTAAAAGGGGTGCAGGCGGGTCAGGTAATTGAGGACGACCAAGGCGCGGCGCAGATCATTTTTCTCGGCGAATTGCTGCGCGCGGGCGAGCAACGCCACTTCGTCGGCACCGCCGCGGCTGAACCAAAGCTGTAGGAGCGCACCGGTGGCAACGTCCTGTACGGCGGCGGACGACTCGCGCAGCGCCGCCATGAGTTGTTCCTCGCCGCCATAGTCCGCCAGCTTGGCGGCGGTGCGCTCGCGGACGGGGGCGTCGTCCGTCGTGACCAGGACGTGCAGGAGGCGCTGCCGGTTCCACGACGACGACATGACCAAGGGCCACGCTAAGTGAACGACCGAGATCAGCGCGAATGCCACGTAAACGCGGCACAACAGCGGGGTGAAAAACGGTTTCATGGTCGCCGGAGAGTAGCGTACTTCGGCGCGTGCTCAAGGACGGAACGTGTCGGGGAAAAACCGGAGTCAAAGCTCAAAGCTTAAAGCTCAAAGACTCAAAGGAAGCACCAAGCAGCAAGCGGTCGGAGTCGCCGGGGGGACCGCACGGCCGACGAGTTGGGCGGGATATTTCATTGTTCCGTCGCAGCCACCGCCCGCCCGCCCTTGTAGCGCAGGTTTCCAAACCTGCTATGTCGCCGACTTTCCAAGTCGGCAGGGTGTCGGCCTCGCCGGACGCGCCGCGGGTTTAGAAACCCGCGATACAGCAAGCTTGGGAGCCTGCGCTACAAAGTCGGTGTGAAATATCCGGGTTGGGCGGAGCACGGGCGGGCGCCGTATGTCTGGATTGTCGCGTGCGGTTTCGGTACGGTGCGCGGGCATGTCGCCGCCGTCGTTGAAATCGCCCCATCCGGAATCGGTGTGGGAGGTTTTATTCGTGGCGGGATTCGGCCTGGTGTTGGGACTGAGTCTGCTCAAGTTCGGGAATCCCATCGTGTTGAACGATGCTGTCGTCGCGCCGCAAAATCGCATCGAGTTCATCATTCAAGCGTGGCCGGTGGAATGGGGGTATGTCCTGCTGGCGGGTCTGGTCGGCCTGGGTCTGCGGGTGGGGAGATTCCAGACGACGGCCCCAGCTTGGATCGTGGCGCTCCCCGCGGTGTGGTTCGGCTGGCAGCTCCTGGCCGGGGCGCAAAGCATCCGGCCAGACCTGACGCGGGCGACCCTGCTGCATTTCGGCGCGTGTCTGGCGTGCTTTTATCTCGGGGTGTTCGCGCTGGCGAAGGTCGAGCGGTTGCGGCTGTTTTGGTTTTTCCTCGGCGGCTGCCTGGCGGTGGTCTTGGTGCAGGGATGGCAGCAACATTTCGGCGGTTTGGAGGAGACGCGGAAGTACATCATGGAACAGATGGCAGACAAACCGATGTCGCCGGAGTTCCTAAAGAAGATTCAGAGCAACCGGATTTTTTCGACTCTGGTTTATCCCAATGCACTGGCCGGCGTGCTCATTCTCCTGCTGCCGGCGGTGGTCGGGGCGGCGTGGTTTGGCGGGCGGGAACTGCCGCCGCCGGTGCGCGTCGGACTCGCGGCGGGCTTGGCGGGGGGCGGCCTTGGGTGCCTGTTCTGGACCGGCTCGAAGGGCGGTTGGTTGATCGCGGTGGTCATGTTGCTGGTGGCGCTGGGGCGGACGCCGGTGCCGCGCCGAATGAAACTCGGTGTCGCGCTGGCGGTGGCGGTGCTGGGGTTGCTCGGCTTTGGCCTGCGCTTTCAAGGTTACTTTGCCAAAGGTGCGACGAGCGTCGGCGCGCGCTTTGACTACTGGCGGGCGGCGGGCAAGACCTTCGTGGCCAATCCGGTTCTGGGTAGCGGACCGGGGACTTTCTTGGCGGCCTATCAGAAGATCAAACCGCCGGAAGCCGAGATGGCCCGGCTGGCGCATAATGATTTTCTTCAGCAGGCTTCCGATTCCGGGACCGTCGGCGCACTGGCGTTTGCGGCGTTTTTCTTCGGCTCCGTTTTCCTCCTGTATCGCAACAGCCATGTCCGAAACTCCTCGTTTGCCTTTCTAGTCTGGCTCGGCCTGGCCGGCTGGGGTTTGCAGAGCTTCATCGAGTTTGGCCTGTATGTACCCGCCATTGCCTGGCCGGGATTTGCGCTCCTCGGCTGGTTGTGGGGGAACTCGGCGCGAGGAAATCAAATCGACACCCCGGCCGCCGCCCGTTAGAAACTTTGCCGCCATGAAACTCTTGTTCTTGAACGGCCCGAATCTCAACCTGCTCGGCAAGCGCGAGCCGGGGATTTACGGAAAGACCACCTTGGCCCAAATCGAGGTGATGGTGCAAAAGCGGGCCGCCGAACTCGGAGTCGCCGTGGATTTTCGGCAGAGCAATTCCGAAGGCGAATTGGTCACTTGGATTCAGCAGGCAGTGGGTGAGTTTGCCGCAGTCGTGATCAACGCCGGAGCCTACACCCACACGAGCATCGCCCTTCGCGATGCCATCTCGGCGACGGGAATTCCCACCGTGGAAATCCATCTCTCGAACATCCACGCCCGCGAGGAATTCCGGCATCATTCGATGATCGCCGCCGTGTGCCGCGGGCAGATTTGCGGATTTGGTCCGCACTCTTATCTGCTCGGATTGGATGGGGCTTTATCGCTAATAAAAACGGCGATTTAAGCCTGCAAGCCGCCTTCGCGGGCTTATCCTCGTCAGAGCGCGGGAAACTTCTCTTGACGCATTTCTGCGTCCTCCCTAGCGTGCCGTCGTATTTGAAATGTGCGATCAAACCGTGGCCAACCTCAGCAAACCGTCGGCGTTTTGTAACTCGCAATTTCAGTGCTTGCCGATTTATCGGCCCGATCAATTCCAACCCATGGGAGAGCATTTGTGGACCTGAAAGACATCAAAGCGATCATTGATCTGATGCGGAAAAACTCCATCTCGGAGTTCGAGTTGGAAAAGGAAGGTTTCAAAGTCCGCCTCAAACGCGGACTGCAAGGCGGCGGCGGTGGTGCCGCCCTCGAAGACGCCCCGCAACCGGCGGGTGTTCCCATGATTCAGGCGGCTCCCGCACCGGCAGCCCCGGCCTTGATGGCCCCGGCTCCCAAGAGCACGGGCGACGCCGAGATCAAATCGCCGATGATCGGGACGTTCTATCTCTCCCCTTCTCCGGAGTCGGCACCCTATGTCGCCGTCGGCACGGAAGTCGGACCCGACACCGTCGTGTGCATCATCGAAGCCATGAAGGTGATGAACGAAATCAAAGCGGAGGTCAAAGGCGTCATCACCCAGGTCGTGGCCGAGAACACCAAGCCCGTGGAATTCGGCCAGCCGCTCTTCCGCATCCGGCCCACGTGACCTCTACTTAACGATAACGAATCCCAAGTGTCCGGTTCCCCGTTGGCTCACCAACTTGTGCGCCGTGCGGTCGGGCACCGGAGCAATCCATCATGTTTGAAAAGATCTTGGTCGCCAACCGGGGCGAGATTGCGATTCGCATCATCCGCGCCTGCAAGGAACTGAACGTCCGCACGGTCGCGGTCTATTCCGAGGCGGATGCTAATTCCATGCACGTTCAACTGGCCGACGAGGCCATTTGCATCGGTAAAGGACAAAGCTCCGAGAGCTATCTGCGCATCGACCGCCTCATCAGCGCGGCGGAAATCGCGGATGTGGACGCCATCCATCCAGGCTACGGATTCCTCTCCGAGAACGCCCATTTCGCAGATGTCTGCGAAAGCTGCAACATTCGCTTCATTGGCCCCAGCTCGCGGGCGATGAAGGCGCTCGAAGACAAACAGGTCAGCCGGACGTTGGCCAAGAAAGCGGGCGTTCCTACTCCTCCGGGTTCCGATGGATTGGTCGAGAACGAGCAGGAAGCACTCGTAGTCGCCAAGAAAATCGGGTATCCGGTAATGATAAAGGCTGTCGCTGGCGGCGGCGGGCGCGGCATGCGTATCGCCCACAATGACATTTCGATGATCAAGGGCTACCACACCTCGCGCACCGAAGCCGAGAAGTCCTTCAGCAACTCCGGGGTCTATATCGAAAAGTACATCGAGAATCCCCACCACATTGAGTTTCAGATTCTCGGCGACAACCGCGGCAACATCATCCATCTCGGCGAACGCGATTGCTCCATCCAGAGGCGGCACCAGAAAGTCATCGAGGAGACCCCGTCCCCGATGTTTGAAGGCAAGTTCAAGGATCTGCGGAAGAAAATGGGCAAGGCCGCCGTCCGCATTGCCGAACTCGCCAACTACAGCAACGCCGGCACCGTCGAGTTTGTCGTCGATGACCAGGGCAATTTCTACTTCCTCGAGGTCAACAAACGCATCCAGGTCGAACACCCCATCACCGAAGAAGTCACCGGGATCGACCTCGTGAAACAGCAGATTCTCATCGCGATGGGCGAACCGCTCCGCATCTCGCAGAACGACGTTCACTTCCGCGGCCACGCCATCGAATGCCGCATCAATGCCGAAGACCCCTTCGATGACTTCCGCCCCAGCCCCGGCCGGATCGAAATGTACTACGCCCCCGGCGGCCGCGGCGTCCGGGTGGACAGCCACGCCTACGCCGGCTACACGATCCCACCTTACTACGACTCGATGATCGGCAAGCTCATCACCTATGGCAAAGACCGCCGCGAAGCCATGGAGATAATGAGCCGCGCCCTCGGCGAATACATGATCACCGGCGTCAAGAGCACCATTGCCTTCGAGCAGGCCATCCTCCAGGACCCCAACTTCCGCCGCGGCGTTTACTCGACCAACTTCATCGAAGAACTCCTGACCGGCGGCCGGCGCGAGTTGATCGAAGAAAAGGCCTGAGCCACCGGACGGCGCGGTCCGGTCAGTCCTCCCCCGCTGATGAAGCCCCTCGCCGCCTGCCGCCTCTACACCTTTGTCGATGCGGCCTATCTCAACGGCCGCTCCCCCGCCGAGATGGCGCAGCAACTCTGCGACGGCGGCTCGGACTTGATCCAGTTGCGGGCGAAAAACGCCTCCCCCGACGAAATCCAGCGCCTCGCCGAAACCCTGCTACCCATCACCGAACGCGCCGGCATCGCCCTCGTCATCAACGATCATCCCAAGATTGCCCTTCGCGTCGGCGCACCCATCTGCCACCTGGGCCAGGAGGATTTTTTTGAAGCCGGCTACACCGTCGCCGCCCAAGTCACCGGCTGTCCCAAGCAAATGCTCCTCGGCCTCAGCACCCACGCCCCCGAGCAAGCCCTGCGCGCCCTCCGAGCCAGCCCCGACTACCTCGCCATCGGCCCGATCTATCCCACGCCCACCAAGCCCGGACGCCCCGCCGTCACCCTCGAGTACGTCCGCTGGGCAGCCGCGCATCTCCGCCTCCCGTGGTTCGCCATCGGCGGCATTACGCTGGACAATCTCGACGCCGTCCTCGACGCCGGCGCGCGTAGAATCTGCGTCGTCTCCGCCATCCTCAACGCCCCGAACCTCGCCAAGGCTTGTCAGCAATTCCAAGCCCGCCTAGCCTCCGTCCCGCTTTAGCCTGTCAGCCAATTAGCCCGTTAATCCAATAACTCATTAAACCGCTAGCAACCTATCCTATAAATACGGCCGGAACCGGCTGACTCCGAATAACCACCGATCCAGACCGATAAGCACCCAGTTTTTCCACTCCGTTCCCCGGATGAACCCTGACTTTGCAAATTCACGCCTTCCCTATCCGTGTCTATCCGTGTCCATCCGTGGTTTAATTTCCGTTTCCTAACTTAGTCGAACCGTCCCAACCTACCCACCTACCCATGAGCGTCCTAGTCGTCGGAACCACCGCCCTTGACTCCATCAAGACTCCCTATGCCGAAAATCCCCGCCTGCTCGGCGGCTCGGCCAGTCACGCCGCCGTCGCCGCCAGCTTCTTCGCCCCCGTCCATCTGGTCGGCGTCGTGGGCGACGACTTTCCCCAGAAATACGTCAAGCTCTACCGCAAACACGGCATCAACCTCGACGGCCTCCATCGCGCCACCGGCAAAACCTTTCACTGGGGCGGCGAATACGAGGTCAACATGAACAACCGCCGCACCCTCTTCACCGAACTCGGTGTGATAGAGAATTTCACCCCCGACCTGCCCGCACACTACCGACATATTCCCTATGTCCTGCTGGCCAATATCTCCCCCGGACTTCAGCTCCATGTCCTGCACCAGATGGCCAAGCCTAAATTCGTCATCGCCGACACCATGGACCTCTGGATCAATGTCGCACTCCCGGACCTCCTCAAGTTACTCCGTCATGTCGATGCCATCGTCGTCAACGACAGCGAAGCCCGGCACCTTACCGGCGAAGACAACCTTCACCTCGCCATCAAGAAAATCCATCGCCTCGGCCCCGCCTATGTCATCGTCAAGAAAGGCGAACACGGCGCGATCCTATCCGCTCCCGGCGGTCATTTCATCGCCCCGGCCTTCCCACTGGAAAAAGTCGTCGATCCTACCGGCGCGGGCGACTCCTTTGTCGGCGGACTTATCGGCTACCTCGCCGGCCACCGCGGCTCCGTGGACCAGAACCTCCGCAAAGCCATCATTTACGGCAGCGTCGTCGCCTCCTTCTGCTGCGAAGGCTTCGGTCTCGACCGCACCACCAAGGCCACCCGCGCCGCCATCGAAGACCGCGCCAGTCACATCAAGAAACTTACTCACTTCTAACTCAAAAACCCTGGTTTGGAGTTCCGCGTTTACGCGGTTCCGGCGGTGTGCAACCAGCGGGCCGCGTAAAAGCGGAACTCCAGACGCAATCACTCGCGGCTCATGGAACTTATTAAAAAGGGGGTGATGCCCGTTCACGCTGAGCCTAAGTCACGCCAGCAAAAGCCTCAGATGACGCAAGAATTCCACCGTGTCACATGCGGCACACCTCCAACTCATCCCGTCCCATTCGCCTGCCCCAAATTTCCCTGCCAACCCCCACCGTTCACAAGCGCTCATATCCAACACCGCCAGTGAGAATAGGCATCCCCACCCGCAGCCCGCAGTTACTGCCGTAAACCTCCCGGATGGCAATTGGTCCGCGCCGCTCACTGACTTTTGACGGCACCAAATGTGACTTATCCTCTGAGTTGCTCCAGTGCATCCGTACCAATCCTTGGTTGCCCTGTCGCCGTTGGTAGGATGGGAAATCCACGATTTACAGAACGCGCATGACCCCGACAGAGTGAGACATGAACCGACATTGCTGGAAATGCGGTGCCGAATGGACCATCAACGGCAACCCCGGACGCGGTGAAAGCTGTGACGCGTGCCGCGCCGATCTCCGTGTCTGTCTCAACTGCGTGAGCTACGACCGCGCCGTCGCCGATCAGTGTCGCGAGCGGCGCGCCGACCCGGTCCTTGAGAAGGACAAGGGAAACTTCTGCGAGTACTTCGATTTCATCCGGCGCGTGTATCAACCTCCCAAGAACACCAATCCCCGCGAATCCTCCGCCCGCGAGCAGATGAAGAAACTCTTTGGCGATTGAGTGGAAACAGTGGCCGGCTGCCCCCGAGCGGACGGTGCTCCAACGCAGCTGCAGTCATCATCAATTTAGGGGGCGAGCGAATGGTAGGGCGCACGGCGCGCACTTGTAGTAGGACCGCAAAATATCCGAGCCAACATTTCCGCGCCGCGTCACCTGCGATGACGGCGGCGGCTCAGTTCACGTAGCTGACCTCCTTCCGGTTGCAGAGCATGTGGACGCGAGCCAACCCTCCCCGCCCTCCGCACTGAGTGCGAGCGCACCGCCATTGCCACGCGAAGATGCAACCGAGCTTTCGCCGTTCAGCGGCCCTCCGGCACCCGAATTTCAGCGTCGGCGCGGGCCGCTGTCCGGGATCGGGTCGAGTGGAAATTCGCCGCCATTGATGTCGATGAAGATCATCTCGACGCCGTTGGTGGTCTGGCGGAACAGATAATTTCCCGGCGAATCCTCCTCGCGGATGATGCGGCCCTGCAGGGGATTTTGAAACTTGTCGGCGTCCTCGCGCAGCGACTTTTCCGCCGCTGCACGCGCGCGTGCGATTTGGGGGACCGCGTCGTCGGACAACTCGCTGCTGACGTACGAGCGCAAGCTCCGTGCGGCCACAAACGCCCGGTAGCCCGGCCCGCGGACGACGCGCGCCGGGACCACTGGCAGTGCGACGTAGATGGCGACGCACACGAGCAGCGAGACGACCGCCAGTCGCAGGCACCAGCGGCGCATTCGAGTCGGCAACGCATCAAACCGAAAGCGCCGCGCCGCGACCAGCAATCCGACCGCGGCGAGCACCGCGGCGACATTGAGGGCAACGGTGATCGCGGCGCGCGGGCTGAAAAGAATCGTCCGCTTTGCTTCAAACGGCACCCAGTGGATCGCCACATCGCGCTTCATCGCATCGGGACTGAGCGTGGCGACCAGCTTGGTGGCGGTCTTTGACCCGAGCACCCATTCGCGGATGAGCGAATGCTGGATGTCCATCTTCAGCCGTTGCGCCGGCGGGACGCGGTATTTCTCGGTGGATGGAATGGAAAACTCCGGTTGCTCGCAGTGCGCGACGCGAAAGCCGTCCGCCGTCGCGCGCTCCTCACCGAACAGATACAGAGCCACCTGCACCGGCCCGCTTTCGACACCGGTCAGGCGCATCGGGAAGACCGGCTGCGTCGTGGCGAACTGGAACGAGAGCGGATGGACTGAACTCAGCTCGCCGCTGCCCGCGTCGCGGCGGAGTTTCGCCGCCGCAAAGACCCAGCCGTCGCGCACGTAATCGGCGACCACGGAATCTGCGGACGGCGGCATCGCGTAGCCGTTCGTCTGAAACCAGGCCCGCAGCGCGTTCGCATCCTTGGCCTCGATGATGGCCGTTTCGTAGCTGCCCACGCGCCTCCGCTCGACGAAGACGCCCGCCTCTGTGCCTTCGCTTGCGGTCGCGCTTCCCGCCGTGCCGAGAGAGGGAACAAGCATGCCCGAGAAAAGAGTCTCCACCGCCAACAGGAGGGCGCAAAAACGGACGCGCCTGCTTGAACTTTCTCCGCCGGCACTGCGTGCGGCCAAGACGCTCAAAAACACTGCGGCAAATATAATCACGAACTCCGTGAGATGGTTCCCGGAAAATCCGATTCCCTGCGTGAGGGCAATCCCTGTGGCGAGCAGCGGATCCCGTAGCCGAAAATCGGCGGATGAACTCAGGCTGCTCAGGAGACCGATGAAGCACCCGAACCAGAGAACCAAAAGGTACAACCGGAAAATCTCGTGCTTCACCTCCGGCGCAAAATAACTGCGCAGCGTCGGGAACACCCCGGGCGTGGCCGCCTCGATCTTGGGCCGCGCGGGCAGGGGGATGACCCACGCGAAGTTGGTGCCCTTGGCATCGAAGCGGGTTTCGATGACGAGGCGCTCGACGCCGTTGGACCAGTGAATCAGCGCCTCCTGCTCTGGGATGCGGACCTGCTCGGGAAAGGCCGTGGACGGAAAAATCTTGCCGTCCGCCAGCGCCAGCAGCGGCAGCCACAGCCACAGGATCAACCCCAGCTTCATGGGCCGGATGCTACGGGGCGCGCGGGCGGAGACAAGCGTGGGAGCGGAGCGGATGGCTCGACGCAACGTTTTTCAGTTTCCAGCACGCCATCGGATTCCCCACCTCAGCCCAGCGGGCGAAAGAAAATAGCCCAGCACTTCAGTGCTGGGTCCGCGTCGATGGCGAACCGAGTCCCGGCAGGGACGACAGAGGCGTGCGTGCGGATATTTCTTTCGTCCCTGTCGGGACTTTCCGCTTCTCCGGCCACCAACCCAGCACTGAAGTGCTGGGCTATTTTCGGTCGTCCCTGCGGGACTGCGGCAACGCGCACCCATCGTGGCAAGAAACTGAGATGTGCCTTGGCGGGTGACGTCCGGTGCGAGCGGAGTGGATCAAGAAGGCGGCGACAAGCTGTCGCCGCCCCGTGGGGTCAATTCACGTAGATGAACTCCTTCACGTTGAAGAGCACATGGCCGAGGTCGGCCCAGACTTGTTCCTCACGTTTTGCGCCCGCGAGCTCGGTGCCGTAGGCGGCGGTTTGGTCGGTGGTGAAGCGGAGGGCGTCGGCTTTTTCCGCTGCGCTGGGCGGGCGGCCGAACGCGGTGAGGTACATCTGCGTGATGCGTTGTTCGGGCGTGGTGGCGGGCGCGGCGAGCAGGCGTTGCGCCCAGATTTTCGCCTGCTGGAGCACGAAGGGATCATTCATCAGGATCAGCGCCTGCGCGGGGACGTTCGAGACATTGCGGCGGCCCATCGACGTGAACGGAATCGGCGTGTCGAAGGCCAGCATCATCGGCGAAAGAAAATTGCGGCGCACCGCGATGTAGATGCTGCGGCGGCCGTCGCCATCCAGCGGGCCGGAACCGGGACGCCCGCGGCCTTCCATGAACGACGTGAGATACACGGGCACGCTGGGGCCACCCGTCGCCGGCTGGAGGCGGCCCGAGACCGCGAGCAGCGCGTCGCGGATGGCCTCGCCCTCGAGGCGGCGCACGTTGGCGCGATGGAGAAGAATGTTCTCGGGATCGGCCAGTTCCGCAGCGGCATCGGCGGGCTGGCTCGACATCTGATAGGTCTCGGAGAGCACGAGCGCGCGGATGAGTTTCTTCACCGACCAGCGCTGCTCGCGCATGAAGGTGAGCGCGAGGTGATCGAGCAGTTCGCGATGCGACGGCGCTTGGCCGAGCACGCCGAAATTATCGACCGTCGGCACCAGCCCGCGTCCGAAGAGATGATGCCAGACGCGGTTCACCATGACGCGCGACGCGAAGGGATTGGCGGGATCGAGAATCTCGTCGGCGAGCGCGAGCCGTCCGCTGCCGGGGCCGTAGGGCTTGGCGGACGGGCCGCTGAGGGCTTCGAGAAAACGGCGCGGCACCGGTTCGCGCGGCGCGCGGGACGAGCCGCGGACGAGGAGAAATTCATCCGTGCCGCTGCCCTCGAACATCGCCGGGGCGGTGCGGGACTCCGGCTTGATCCGCGCCGTCAACGCGGCCTGACGCGTGCTGAAGGCCTGGAGCGCGGCGTTGAATTCCGCGGTCGCCGGCGCTTTGGCCGGGAGGAACAAATCGCGTTCGCGCACCATGAAATCGGCCAGCCGCGCGAGGTCGCGGGCGTTGGGCGCGGCGGCGAGACGATCTTCAGCGAGAGCGGCGGCGGCCTGCGTGAACAGCTCCTGATAAGCCTTGGCGAAAGCCGGAACGCCCGCGTCGGCCGCGCCAGCCGCGGTCGTCAGCGCCCCGGCGAGCAGCGCGTTCGGACGGTCGAACTGCGGCGGCGGGCGCTCGCCCTGCACGACCATCGCGACGGCGAATTCGCCCGCGCCGGCGGGGCTGAGTTCGACATGACAGCGCGAGCCTTTGTAAGCGCCGAGGTTGTGGGAAACCCAGTGCCAGCGGTCCTTGTCATCGCGCCATTCCATCAAGGTCGCGCCGTGGAGCGGGCCGGCGACGATCAGGTGCGAATTGACGGCGGCGTAGGCGCGCCCGGCTCCGCGCACGAGATACCACACGGTCCCGCTGCCGATGGTGAAGGCGGGCGTGCGCAGGGTTTGTTCGGCGCGATCCCATTGGCCGAGCTTGCCGTGGTCCTTCTCGTTTTTCGGCGCGCGCAGATTTTTCCAGACCGGATCGCGATAGGCCGCCGGCTCGCTGACGAGGCCGTCCAGCGGCTGTTCCGGTGTCGCGCCGAAGCGCAGCTCGCCCACGCGCAATGGACGCGGGCCGAAAGAGTAGCCGTCTTGAAACCAGCTCGCCGTCGTGCCGGCGGTGTAGTCGATCACCACATCGGCCGCCGCCGAGACGGAGGCGGGCGCGGCGAGGGCGGTCTTCCATTGTTCTAACAATGCGGGGAGCGATTTGCCGTCGGCGCGCGATTTCGCCGCGGTCGCGGGGGTTTTGGTCAGCGCGTGCAGCGGGTGTTCGGGCGCGGCTTTTGCTCTCGCCAGTTCCGCGGCCCAGCGTTCGAGGCGGGCGCGGTCGAGCAGTCGTTCGGTGGCGATTTCATCGGCCTTGCGCGCGGGTGCGCCCGCGTCGGCGCGCGTGAGTTCCGCGGCGGCGGCGAGATAGGCGGCGACTTCGGTGAGCGCGGGTTTAGCCGCGGTGCCAAGTCGGCGCAGGAGATCGCGCCCCGTGTCGGCGCGGAGCGATTCGAGTTCGGCGGAAATCTGGCGGTGCGTCTCCAGCGTCTCGAAGCGCGCCTGCCGGTAGCTGCCGCTGATGAGGAAGCCCGTGAGCGCGTAATAATCCTTCTGCGAGATGGCATCGAACTTGTGATCGTGACAGCGGGCGCACGCGACGGTCAGGCCGAGGAAGGTCTTGGTCATCACGTCGAGGCGGTTGTCCATGCGGTCGCACTCGTCGGCGCGGATGTCCACGGGCGAATGAACTTCTTCGCCGAGAAACCAGAAGCCGGTGCCGAGGACCGATTCGTTCGCACCGGTCATGGGATTCACGCGCGGCTTGGGGAGGAGGTCGCCGGCGAGGTGTTCGCGCACAAAATTGTCGTAGGGCACGTCGGCGTTCAGCGCGCGGATGACGTAGTCGCGGTATTGCCAGGCGTTGGGAATGATCGGCTCGAACTCGTGTCCGCGCGTCTCGGCGTAGCGCACGAGATCGAGCCAGTGCCGCGCCCAGCGCTCGCCGAATTGCTCGGAGGCGAGGAGGCGGTCCACCGCGCGCTCGTAGGCGCCGGGCGATGGATCGCTGCTGAATGCGGTCACGTCCTGCGGCGAGGGCGGGAGACCGATGAGATCGAAATAAACGCGGCGCAGCAGGGTCGCGCGCGCGGCGGGCGGCGCGGGCGCGACGCCCTTGGCCTCAAGCGCGGCGAGGATGAAACGGTCGGGAACTGACTTGGGCCACGCGGTGTTTTTCGTGGCGGGCGGCGCGGTGTCACGGAGCGGCTGCCAGGCCCAGTGATTGGCTTTGCGCAGCGAGAGATCGAACGTGGCGGCGACCGGTGATTTGCCGGCGGGTTCGGCGGGCCACGGCGCGCCTTGTTTGATCCAGGCGGCAAAATCCGCGACGACCGCTTCGGAGAGCCGTTCCTTGGGCGGCATTTGCAGGTCGGGGTTTTTGTAGGTGAGTGCCTCGAGCAGCAGGCTCTTCTCGGGACTTCCCGGGACGATGGCGGGCCGGGTGTCGCCGCCTTTGAGCAGGCCCGCGCGCGAGTCGAGATGCAGGCCACCTTTCAGTTTCTCGCTCGTGGCGCTATGGCATTTGTAGCAGCGCTCGACGAGCACGGGGCGGATCTTTTTCTCGAAGAACTCGGTGCCGTCGTCCGCACGCAGCGGTGCGTTGGGATACGCGGCGACCGCGGCGAGCACGGACGCGAGGAGCCGGGCGCGAAGGCAGCGGCGGGGGCGGAGGAAAAGCGAGTTGGGCATGGCGAGGAATGTTGGCACGCGGTTCAGACGGGCGGCGATTTGCGGGGGATTCAGAGGGATTGAGCGGTGGTGGTTTCTGCGTGCGCCCCCGCGCTGCGAGGTGATTGCGCCTTGGTTCAGAGTCGCGGCTTTAGCCGGCATGGACGCCCAACCGGCTAAAGCCGGAACTCCGAACTAAGGAGCGCCTGCGGCGCAACCAAGCTCCTACCGCAGCGGCCTGCCCTCGATTGGCTTGCCGTTGGTGTCGAGGATATGCACCTCGTGGATGCCGGGGCCTTTTTCCTCGGTGAAGGTCCAGACCACTTTTTTGTCCGGCGTCACTTCGACGAGCTTGGTGCGGCCGGCACCGATGGCGTAGCTGCAAATCATCGTGTTGCCGTTGGGCAGGCGCTGTCCACCGCAAGGATCGTTGAGCAGCTTGGAGGGCAGGTCGGCATTGGAAATCTGCCACACGATTTTACCCGCCGGGTCCACCTCGACGACGAGATTGCCGTGCGTGCAGTTGACGAGCGTGTTGCCGTTCGGCAGGCGGATGGCGGTGAACGGCCAGCTATCCTTCGGCTCGTTGGGCGTCTTGAATTCCCAGACGATCTCCCCTTTCGGCGTGTATTCGCGGACAACCTTGTCGAAGAGCTGGGGCACGAGGTAGTTGCCGTTCGCCAGCTTGCGCGCCATGCGGCTCTCCATGTGATGGTTCGTGTTCTGGCACTGGAGCGCCACCTCGACCACGATCTTGCCCTCGCGATTGACCTCGAGGATGCGCGGCTTCGCGCCCGCCTCGGTGAGCATGATGTTGCCGTTGTCCAGCAACTGCGCGGTATTCACCTCGGACTGCGTGCCCTTGAACGAAAACACCACCTTGTTGTCGCGCGTGATCTCGACCACGCCGCCGCCGGGGAAATCTTTGCCCTTCGAGACGGCGAGCAAAATGTTGCCGTTCGGCAGCACCTGGCCGTCGCGCGTGCTGCCCGGATAACGCCACACCGTCTTGCCGTCGCCATCGACGATGCGCGTCTCGCCGCCGGTGGCAAGGAACGAGTGCTTGATGGTGGACGCCGCGCTGTCAGCGGCGCGGACGGTGAACGTGAGCGCCGCCGCGGTCGCGAGGAACACGGCGAGGCGGGCGAGCCGCCGGTGAGGGAAGGGAGGAAATTTCATGCACGGCGAACTTTGCAGAATCATGGCGGCGGAGGAAGCGGGAAGTCGGTGAGGGGAGAAGACGCAGCGCCCCCCGATGGGATCGGAAAGCCAGTGCCGTAAAGTCGTGACCGTTCCCACCGGCATTCCCCGCGACAACCAGCCCCTCCTCGCGTTTGGATATTTTCCTGTAACCGTTCCGGCTTTGCGGAGTCTTTCGCTTGGTGGCACGGTTGCCGTCGTTCAAAAAATCTCTACCCGCACGCTTATGATCATGGCCGATGTCCTGAAGATTTTCCTGCTCATCCTCGGAGCGCTGCTGTTGTTCGTCGCCTACTGGCTGGCGGCGCAGGCCTTGTTTCCGGGGTTCGTGGCGCGGGCGCGTGAAGGTTACGGACGCCCCTGGCGGGCGCTGGGCGTGGGCTTGGTGTGCGCGGTGCCCTTTGTCTTGCTGGCGCTCGCGCTGTTCAAAAACGGGCGGAATCCGGTCATAAACATTGTCGGCGTGGTCAGCCTCGCGATCCCGGTCCTGCTGGGTCTGTTCGGCTCGAGCGGCCTGGCGCAGCGCATCGGCGTGGGGATGCCGTCGCCGCTCGACGAGCAGCAGCCGTGGCGGCGCACGTTGCGCGGCGGGATCGTGCTCTCGCTCACGTTTCTGCTCCCGTTCATCGGCTGGTTCGGCCTGATCATCGGCACGCTGGTCAGCGGCGTCGGCGCGGCGGTGCTGGCGATTCGCGGACGACACGAGGCCGAAATGTCCCCGCCGTCGCCGTCGTCACCGCCGCCGCCGTTGGCCGGAAGTCTGCCCCCGATCACGTCATGAACTTCACGCGTCGCCGATTTCTCCACGCCGGCGGCGTCACCGCGCTCGCCGCGACGACGGCGTGCGATTCCATCCCCGAGGCGCTGCTGATCGGACGGCGCGTGCCGGCGCGTGGCGAAGGGCCGTTTCAAGTTCCCGCCGGCGAGAGCACCGACCTCGTTTCGCACGCGCTCAACCGCCTCACGTTCGGCCCGCGGCCCGGCGACTACGAACGCGTGCGCAAGCTCGGCGCGGATGAAGACGCCGCGTTCGCCGCCTTTCTCGACGAGCAGTTGAACCCCTCCGCAATCAATGATCCCGCGGCCGAGAACGCCCTGCGCCGCTTCGAGACCCTCGGCGAGCCGCCCGGCGAATTGTTCGAGTATCAGGAAAAGCTGCTGCTCGCCGAACTCACGCGCGGCACGCTGCTCCGCGCGGTGTTGTCCGAGCGCCAGCTCTACGAGGTGATGGTCCATTTCTGGTCCGACCACTTCAACATCGACCCCTCGAAGGGCGACTGTAAGTGGCTCAAGACCGCCGATGACCGCGACGTGATCCGCGCCCATGCGCTCGGCCGTTTTCCCGAAATGCTGCGCGCCTCGGCGCTCAGTCCCGCGATGCTCTGGTATCTCGACGGCCGCGTGAACCGCCGCGCGAAATCCGCGGACAAGCCCAATGAAAACTACGGCCGCGAGCTGCTCGAACTCCACACCCTCGGCGTCCACGGCGGCTACTCGCAGAAGGACGTGATGGAAGTCGCGCGCTGCCTCACCGGCTGGACCGTGCGCGGCACCAACCAGTCGAAGCACAGCCTTGGCAAGGTCGAGTTCAATCCCGACCAGCACGACAAGGACGCGAAGGAAGTCCTCGGCAAAATCATCCCGGCCATCCCGGTCGGCGTGAAACGCGAGGAGGCGGAAATCCTCGGCCGCAACGAACTCGATCAAGTGCTCGAAATCGTCGGCCTGCATCCCGCCACGGCGAAACATCTGGCCACGAAACTTTGCCGCCGCTTCATCGCCGACGAGCCGCCGGCCGCCGCTGTGACAAAAGTCGCCGACGCCTTCCTGCGCACCCGCGGCGACATCGGCAGCACCTTGCGCGCGCTGTTCGCCACGACCGAGTTTCGCACCACGCGCGCGAACAAATTCAAGCGGCCGTTTCATTTCATCGTGTCCGCCCTGCGCGCTACCGACACCGCGACGGACGCCCCGCCGGCGTTGATGGACTTCCTCGTCCGCATGGGCCACGCGCCGTTTCATTACCCGACGCCCGACGGCTATCCCGAGGAGGCGACGCCGTGGATGGGCACGCTCCTGTGGCGCTGGAATTTCGCGGTCGCGCTGACGGACGGGAAAATCAACGGCGTGAAGTTTGAGAACGCGGCGCTGCGAAAATGTTTCCGCGGCGACGACGAGTTGTTCGCGCATTTTCTCGGGCGCAAACCGACGGCGGCAGAAACCGACGGCGGCCAGGCTTCCGGCGCGCTCGTGCCGCTGCTGCTGGCGTCACCGGGATTTCAAAAGTGCTGATTATGAGCGCGCCCAAAACTCTCATCACCGGCAATGGCGACAGTGCGCATTCGCTCGTCGTGATTTTCCTCCGTGGCGGCGCCGACGGTCTGAGCCTCGTCGCGCCGTTGCAGGACGATGGCTACTACCGGGCGCGTCCGCGCATCGCGGTGGGCAAGAACGAAGCCGTGAAGCTCGACGGTTTCTTCGGCCTGAACCCGCTGCTCAAAGACCTCGCGCCCGCCTACACGGACGGGGCGTTGGCGATTGTTCACGCGGTCGGCTCGGAGGACAGCACGCGCTCGCATTTCGAGGCGCAGGATTTGATGGAGCACGGCGGCGAGGTCGCGGGCGGCTGGCTCGGGCGGTTCCTCCGCTACCGGCCGAATCTGTCCGCGGGCGCGTTGTCAGCGATCGCCTTCGGACGCGCGGTTCCCGAGTGCCTGCGCGGCGCGCCCGCCGCGACGGTGCTGCGCTCGCTGGATGAATTCACCCTCGGCACCAAGGCCGCGCCGATGCAATCCGAACTCGAGCGCCTCTACCAGCGCGAGGGCGGTCTCCTCGGTGCGGCGGGCCGCGACACCCTCGATGCGCTGCGGCGCATCGAACGCCTGCGCGCCACGCCGTATCAGCCGGCGGCCGGGGCGGAGTATGCAAAGGATGATTTTGGCCAGGGCTTGAAACAGGTGGCGCGCTTGATCAAGGCGCGCGTTGGTCTCGAGGCCGCGTCGATTGACCTCGGCGGCTGGGATTCACATCTGAACCAAGGGACGCTCATCGACCCGCTGATGGCGCGGCTCGGACGCGGGCTGGCCGCGTTCTATCGCGACCTGGGCGCGGCGATGAATTCGACCACGGTGGTGGTGATGACCGAGTTTGGCCGGCGGGTGTCGGAGAACTCAGCATTCGGGACCGACCACGGACGCGGCAGCGTGATGTTCGTGCTGGGCGGCGGCGTGAAAGGAGGACGCGTCCTCGGCGACTGGCCGACGTTGAAACCGGAGATTCTCGAAGGCCCCGGCGATCTCCCCGTGACCACGAACTACCGCAACGTCCTGGCCGCCGTGTTGAAAAAACACAGCCCCGACGCCGATCTCGCCCGAGTGTTCCCCGAGTTCACCCTCGATCCGCTGGCGATCTACTAATCCTCGGTAGGGACGCGTTGCGCGCGTCCGTGACCTTTCCCCTTCCATCGCGCCCGCACCCAACGAGCGCTATCGAAACCCTCCGCGCGCCCGGCATGGAAAAAGTCAGGGCCACGCGCAACGCGGCCCTACCAGCACGTCAGTTTCTGAAAAGTCACCGGGCGTGTTCGGATTGTCGGCGAGTGAACGGATGAAATTCAGCAACCGCTGGCGCGGCACACCGGACTGGGGAGCAAACGACAAGACCGCCTCATTGATGTAGATGGCGTAGGGCCGCATGAGCGGTCAGGCGTTGCCGAGCCGCCGCTCAAACTCCTCGGGGGTCAGCCAGTGGGACTTGTCCTGGTCGTTGAGCCGGTCGGTGACTTCGCGGCGATACTTCGCGTCGTGCGCATGGCGCAACTGGAGCGTGAAGCCGATCAGTTCCGCCTGTTCACGGTCGGTCAGTTCCGACACTTCCCGCTTAAGTTGCTCGAGGCTCATGGCCCGAACCTAGCGCGATGAAAAGGCTGGGCAAGCGCAAGCGACGGTTGGCGAAGCCGTCTTCTCAGCCGGGCCGCGCACATCGCCGCCCTACCACGCCGCGATAGGGACGCTTTGCACGCACGTTGACCCTTCCCCACCCCACAATCACCGTGCTAGCGTCCGCGCGCTGCTATGGCGTTCCAAAACATCATCACCGTCGCTCCGCATCAATCCGCGGGACCATCCCACCCCCGCGCTCCCCGCCCCCGCTTCGGTGCCTCCTGTCTCCTGTCCCCTGTCCCCCGTCTCCTGCCCCCTGCCCCCTGTCCCCCGACTCCTGACTCCTGAATTCTGACTCCTGCCTCCTCGCCCCATGTCCCACGTCGCTGACTTTCTCACGCCCGCCGAACTGCAAAAGATCTCGAACCTGCAGGTCGTCGCGCGGCTCGTGGTCGAGGGGTTTTTCTCCGGGTTGCACAAGTCGCCGCACAAGGGCTTCAGCGTCGAGTTCGCGCAGCACCGGCAATACGTGCAAGGCGACGAAATCCGCCGGCTCGACTGGAAGGTCTTCGCCAAGACCGACCGCTACTACATCCGCGAATACGAGGAGGAGACCAATCTCCGCACCACGCTGCTGCTCGATCTGAGCGGTTCGATGGCCTACGCCGGCGGCAAGGGCAAGGGCCTCTCCAAGGCCCACTACGCCGCGCGTCTCGCCGCCGCGCTCGCCTATCTCATGCTGCAACAGCGCGACAGCGTCGGCCTGGTCACGTTTGACACGAAGCTGCGCCGCTACATCCCGCCGCGCTCGAGCGTGCCGCATTTGCAGACCATTCTCGACGAACTCCAGAAAGCGCAGCCCGGCGGCGAGACCGGCCTGGCCGGCGTTTTTCACGACCTCGTCCTGCGCATCCAGCGGCGCGGGCTGCTCGTGATCCTCACCGACGGCTTCGGCGACGTGAAGGAACTCGTCTCCGCGCTCGCGCATTTCCGCTCGGCGCACCACGAGATTCTGCTGTTTCAAATCCTCGACCGCGACGAGGCCGAGTTTCCCTTCAAGCAATGGACGCGCTTCGAGTCGCTCGAACAAGCCGACCGCCATCGCATGATCGACCCGTCGCAATTCCGCGCCGTGTATCTCGAGAATTTCCGCAAGTTCCAGGACGAACTCACCGCCGGTTGTCACCGCCACCGGATTGATCTGGTGACGATGTTCACCGACCAGCCCTACGCCGACGCGCTGGCGCAATACCTCACCCGCCGGTTCGCGCGCGCATGACGTTTCTCAATTTCATCCTGCTCGGCGGCATCGGCGCGGCGACGATTCCGATCATCATCCACCTGCTCAATCGCAACCGTTTCAAGATCGTGAAATGGGGCGCGATGCACCTGATCGACACGGCGTTCGTCGTCCACCAGCGCCGGCTGCAAATTGAAAACTGGCTGCTCCTTCTCATCCGCTGCCTGATCCCGGCGCTGCTCGCGCTGAGCCTCGCTCGGCCCGTGCTCACGGGCGCGAGCCAGCTTTTCGGCGCGGCCAAAAGCTCGCTCGTGCTGCTGCTGGACAACAGCTACTCGATGGATTTCAGCGGCGGCGGCACCGCCAATTTCACCGAGGCCCGCGCCGATGCGACCAACATCCTCGCCAGCATCGGCCGCGGGTCCGACGCCTCGGTCCTGCTGATGGCGGGCGGCGTCACGCCCTTGCTGCCCGCGCCGTCGTCCGACCTCGACCAACTGCAAAAGCTGCTCAAAGGCGTCGATGCCGGCTACGGCGCTGCCAACGTGCCCGAGTCCCTCGAGACCGCCGCGGCGTTGCTCACGAAAATGAACAACCCCTACCGCGAGCTGATCGTCGTGAGCGATTTCCAGCGCGTGAGCTGGTCGGAGAATGATTCGCCCGCCCGCGCCCGCATCGCGAAACTCCTGCACGCCCAAAAACCCGAGCCACGCCTCACTTTCATCCACGCCGGCGCCGAGGGCACCGACAACGTCGCCGTCGAGTCACTCGATTATTCGCGCCTCGTGTTCGGCGTCGGGCAGACCATGCAACTGCACGCGACGATCCGGAATTACGGCGAGCGCACCTATCCCGAGCTGCGGGTGGAATTCCGTGTCGATGGCACCAACCGCACCGTGTCGCAGATCAATCTCGGCGTCCGCGAGCAGCAGAAGGTGCTGTTCACGCACGTCTTCGAGTCCCCCGGCTCGCACGTCCTCGAAGTCCGCGTGGATGCCGACGCGCTTCAGGCGGACAATTATCTCCAGGCCTCCGTGCCCGTCTGGGACCGCGTTCCCGTGCTCATTCTCAACGGCGATCCCAGCCCCGAGGTGCTGCGGAGCGAGACGGACTTCCTCGAAATTTCCCTCCAGCCCTACGCCAAAACCAAGGCCGACCTCACCGACCTCATCACGACGCGCGTGATTTTGCCGGCGCAGTTCAACGCCGAGTCGCTGGCGCAAACGCGCGTCGTCGTGCTCGCCAACGTGAGCCATCTCACCGACCAGCAGGTTCACTGGTTGAACGAATACGTGCGCGACGGCGGCGGCCTGCTCCTCTTCGCCGGCGACCGCGTGCGGCCCGATTGGTACAATCAATCCCTCGCCGCGCCGGGCCTGTTGCCATTGCCGATCAACGCGCTGGCCGGCTCGCTCGACCCCGCCGTGCCCGGCGCGAAAATTGTCGGCGAGCACTACACCCACGCCGCGCTGGAGATGTTCAACGACCCGCGCAACGGCTCGCTCGCCGACGCCGAGATCAAGCAGTGGTTCAAGCTCAAGGAGACGCGCCCGGGCCGCGAGGCCGCGGTGAACGTGCTGGCGCAGCTCACCAGCGGCGACCCGTTTCTGGTCGAGAAAAAACACGGCGAAGGCCGCGTGATCCAGTGCGCCACCGCGTGCGACGCCGACTGGGGAAATCTCCCGCTGCGCTCGGCCTACCTGCCGCTCATGCAGCGCGTCGTCACCTACCTGGCCTCGACCGTTTTCCCGCCGCGCAATGTCGAGGTCGGCAAGCCGCTGGTGGCGTTCCTCCCGGCCCTCGACGCCGGGCGCAAGGCCTACCTGACCGATCCCGCCGGACAGAAACACGAGCTGACCGTGACCGCCAAAGGCTCGCGCAGCATGGTCGAATTCACCCGCACCCAGCGCCCCGGCCTTTACACCCTGAACCCGCCGGACGGCACCACGATTCACTTCGTCGTCAGCACCTCACGCCTCGAATCCGACCTCGAACAGCTCAAGGAAACCGAGCAGCAGGCCCTCGCCAAACACATGGGCGCCGCGCTGGCGAAATCGTGGCAGGACTGGAAAAAACTCGACCGCCAGCGCCGCTTCGGCACCGAGCTGTGGCGTCCGCTGCTCTGGACCGTCCTCGCGCTGCTGCTCGGCGAACTGCTGTTGCAACAGTGGATCACCCGCCCGCCGGCAAGTCCCAAACGTGCCGCGCAGCGGGCGGCGGAAACGAAAACCCGCAGTGGGTAGGGCGCGTCTGTCCCCAGCGCGCCGCTACGGCTCCACACGTTCAGTGGCGCGCTGGGGAATTCCCGCAAAGAGCGCAAGGCGCCGCAAAAATGGGAACGATTGCGCCGCTTGGAAACTGGAGCGCGTCTGTTTCTTTCCAAACCCAAAAGGCGATTTTCCGGCGCACAACGGGTTCCGGTTGCGGTGGACTTCAACTCGCGGTTGCCATTGCCCGAGGGCTGCAATCGAAGGAGCGCGACTGTGGAGTGCGGGGACTTGTCACCGCTTTTTCAAGGCGACTTGTCGCCGTCGAATTGCGGGACGCGTGAAAACTGGTTGGGGCGTTCACGGCTCGCGCCAGCGCCGGCGCGCCCGCGTGACCGGTGCCACACGAAAGTTCGACGGCGACAAGTCGCCTGCGCAAAAGCGGTGACAAGTCACCGCACTCCAAAACCGTCGCTCCGCGACAGAAACTCCCGGCGCCCCGGCTCCGACATTGCCGCTGCGACCGGGGACCGGTCGCGCTCCGCTTCCGCTACGCCTTCGCCTCTTTGCGTTCCTTCCGGTCTCTGCGGTGTTCCACTGCACGCCCCCGTGATCGGAGCGTTTCCTGAAAACACCGCAGAGATCGGAAGAAACGCAGAGAGAAAAAGACCAAGACTTCTCCCTCGCAAAATTACCCCCCCTCCCCTCTTTGCGTTCTTTGCGTTCTCTCGCGGCCATTCCGCCCCCGCAAATTTTACACTGCGACTCGCGCGCGTGTCCCGCTAGGCTCCGCCGCGGATTCCGCCCCTGGCACTTCACGCGCCAACGCGGGTCCGCGTGTTTTGACGGAACTGCATTTCATCGGTGACTGGAAGTTGGCGACGGGGCTGGCGCTCGGGCTGGCGCTGGCGGTCGTCGCGTGGCTCCTGTACTCGCGCGAGCTGCGCGACCGCCGCGGTTTTCTCCGCTGGTTTCTGCCGGGTCTGCGCGCGTTCACCGTGCTCGTGGTCGTGCTGACCCTCACCGGTCCGGTGCTGCATCATCGCCAGACCGTCGGCGAACTGGCGCGCATCATCCTGCTCGTGGACGGCTCGGGCAGCATGGATGTCACCGACGAACAAATGGACCTGCCGCGCAAGATGCTCTGCGCCCAATCGCTCGGCTGGCTGCCCGCGGGCAATTTCGATGTCTCGCTCAAGCCCGTCGCCGCCGGCCTGGCGCGCGCGCAGAACATCGCGACCGCCGCGCAGCTCGGCGACGCGCGGACGGCGGTGGATGAATTCCGCGACGCCCTGCGCGAGACCCTCGTGGCGTGGGAAAAAATCCCCGCCGCCACGTGGCCCGAGGCGAAGGAAAAGCTCGAGACCTTCCGCACCGACCTGCTTCAGCCCGCGACGCGCCTCGCCGCCACGCGCGCCGCCAACGTGCGCAAAGCCCAGACCGAACTGGCCACGCTCGCGCGCCTCGCCGCCGAATGGGAGCGCGAGGTGAACGCCGCCTTCACTGCGCTGCTCGGAAAATCATTCCCCGCCGAGGACGCCAAGATGGTCACCGTGGTCGAGAAGTTCGACAAATCGCGGCGCTGGCAGCGGCTGGAGACGCTGTTGTTGCAGGGCAAGGAGCCGCTGCTCGGGCGGCTGGCAGCGCAGCACAACGTCGAGCTGCAGGCGCTCACCGGCAGCAAGAGCCAGATGCTTTGGTGGCCCGGCGGTGGCAAGGCGGACCCGGCCGGCAACAAGGCCCTCACGGCGTTTCCGAATTACGCCGCGACCAACGCCACCACCGATCTCGGCGGCCCGGTCGCGGAGGTCGTCGAGCAGGGCAACACCAAGCAGCGCATCGCCGTGGTGCTCTTCTCCGACGGCCAGCACAACACGGGTTCGTCGCCGCTTGAGGTGGCCAAGATGCTCGGCCAGCGCGGCATTCCGCTGCACACCGTCGGCGTGGGCGCGACGCAGCCGCCGCGCGACCTGGCCGTGCTCGACGTGAAAGCGCCCGACACCGTGCCCGCCGACGCGCAGTTGCGCGGCGAGGTGATGCTGCGCGACGACATGCCGCCGGGCGAACCTTTCACCCTGCGCATCGCCGCGGGCGGCAAGACGCTGTGGGAAAAATCGCTCACCACCGAACAGCGCTCGCAACGCTCGGTGCCGTTTGATTTTTCCATCAAGGAGTTCGTGGAGGCCGAGATGAAGGCGAAGGATCGCGACCTGCAATACGCCAGCCTCGGCCTCGCGCTCGACGTGTCCGTGCCCGTGCTGCCGGGCGAAAAGAACACGAACAACAACACCCGCGTTTTCCGCCTGAACGCGATGACGCAGAAGCCGAAGGTGCTGCTGCTCGACGGCCGGCCACGCTGGGAGTTCCGCTATCTGCGCAACCTCTTCGAGCGCGACGAACGCTGGGAGGTCAACGCCCTGCTCGCCGGCGGGGGCGGCGAAGCGCGGCCGTGGTCGCGCGGCCCGCGGCCCGGACAATTTCCCAACAATCGCGAGGCGCTCTTTTCGTATCACCTGATCGTGTTCGGCGACGTGCCGCCGGGGCAGATTCGCGGCCCCGAGCTGGACTGGATGCGCGAGTTCGTCGAGCGCCGCGGCGGCGGGATCATCTTTATCGACGGCCGGCAGGAGCAGCTCTCGAGCTACGCGGAGAGCGAGCTGGCGCCGTTGTTTCCGGTGACCTGGAAAGGCCAGCCGCTCGAGGGCACCGCCGTCCGGTGGCGCTTCAAGGCCGTCGGGTCCGCGCAGGCACCGCTGTCGCTCGTGGCCGGCGCGCAGCAGAACAGCGAAATCTGGGGCGTGCTGCCCGGCCCGCAACGCGTCGCGCCCGCGTTGGCATTGCCCGCGACCGAGGTGCTGCTCGAGGCGGTGCTTGGCGAGCGCAGCGTGCCGGCGCTGGTGTATCGCCGCTTCGGCGCGGGCCGCGTGTTGTATGCCGGCTCCGATGAATCGTGGCGCTGGCGTTACAACGTCGGCGACCTGTACCACACGCGATTTTGGAACCAGGTCTCGAAGTGGATGATGGAAGCGCCATTCCCCGTGCAGGACAAATTCGTCTCGCTCGACTCCGGCCCGCCCGCGTATCAGCCCGGCGAGACGGCCGAGATTCGCGTCCGTGTGCGCGACGAGGAGGGCAAATCCATGCTCCAAGCCAAGGCCGTGGCACTCATTTTCCGCGACGGCCAGAAGATGGGCGAACTGCCGCTGGCGGCGGACGACAGCAACGGCGGCACCTACCGCGTGCGCACCATGCCGCTGACGCCCGGCCAGTACGAAATCCGGGTCAGGGTCGAGGGGTTGCTTGAGGCCGAGATGAAGGCGCGCACGCAGTTCACCGTGGCGGCGCAGACCGGCGGCGAACTCGGCGCGCTGAACTGCGACGAACGATTGCTGCGCCAGATGGCCTTCCATTCCGGCGGCACCTATTTTCGCGAAGAAGAAACCGCGGCCCTCGCCGACCTGCTGAAGCCGCTCAGCGACGGCCGCGTGATCGAGACCGAAACCGTGCTGTGGCAGAGCTACTGGTGGTTCGTCCCCATCGCGCTGCTGCTCACGCTTGAGTGGATCGTGCGCAAGCGCGCGGGGATGGTCTGAGGGCGGGGAGGGGAAAGTAATTAGTAATTAGTGATTAGTAATTAGTGGGGGGAGGGCGCGGCGGGTTTTACTCGCGCGGAATCAATTGATGCACGGCTCCTCGTTGACTGAAACGCACACACGGCCCTGGCCGCGACTTCCCCGACTAATCACTAATTACTAATCACTAATTACTAATTACTTCCCCCCCTCCCCGCCGCCTCGTACAGTCACCCGCGGTTCCAGAAGCCCGTTGAAATGTCACCCATCGTCACACTCATCGTTTATTGCGCCCTGATTCTCGTCGCCTCGTTGTCGGGCGGCTGGATTCCGATGGTGGTGCGGCTGACGCACACGCGGATGCAGGTGGCGACGAGCTTTGTGTCGGGGCTGATGCTCGGGGTCGGCGTGCTCCATCTGCTGCCGCACGCGTTCAGCGAACTGCGCTCGATGGATCGCACGGTCAACTGGCTGCTGGGCGGGTTCCTGCTGATGTTCTTCGTCCAGCGGTTCTTCCATTTTCATCATCACGATGTGCCCGAGGGCGACCCCGACGCCTCGGCCGCGGCGGCGGCCTGCACGCTGCACGATCATTCGCACGACCACGATCACGCGCACAGCGACGAGCATTCGCTGGCCACGCAGTCGGCGAAGAATTTGTCGTGGGGCGGCGTGGCGTTCGGGCTGACGCTGCACACGCTGATCGACGGCATCGCGCTGGCGGCGAGCGTGCAGGTGGAGGCGCACGCCGGGCACGAGGGCCTGCTGCTGGGCTTCGGGACGTTCCTGGTGGTGATCCTGCACAAGCCCTTCGATGCGCTGGCGATCGCGACGTTGATGACGAAGGGCGGCTGGTCCAAGGCGTCACGGCACATCGTCAATGCGCTGTTCGCCGTGGCGATTCCGCTGGGCGTGGTGCTGTTTCATTTGGGCGCGAGCCAGTATTCGGAGGAAATGCACGGCTTCCTTGGCGCGGCGCTCGCGTTCGCGGCGGGGACGTTCCTGTGCATCGCCGCGAGCGATTTGCTGCCGGAACTGCAGTTTCATTCGCACGACCGGGGCAAGCTCTCGGCGGCGTTGGTCGCGGGTCTGATCGTGGCCAAGGTGATCGGGGAATTTGAAACCACGGGCCACGATCACGCGCCCAAACCGCACAGCGAACACGACCACCACGGGCATGACCACGGGCCGGTGAAGGCGACCGGAATTTCCACCAATCCGCCCGCGGCGACCAACGCGCCGGTGAAGGCGCAGTAGGCGCGGCGCATCCCGGGGCGGCTGGTTTCTCCGGCCGCGTGATCGGAGCCGCAAGGAGGATCGACGGGCGACCAAGCGCCTGCGCAAAAGCGGTGACGAGTTACCGCACTCCAAAATCGGCTCGCCTACTTTTCCGCCGCTCGCGATGGTTTGGCCCTCTCATGGCCGAATCGTCCGACAACCCGTCTCCGCCAAATGTCGCGCAACCAGCGCCCGGTGGCGCTCCGGCGACGCGCGCGCCGCACGCGGCGGCGGCGGCGGCGGACGCCAACTACCGCCCCGGCCGCGAAATCGCCCGCGGCGGCATGGGCGCGGTGCTCGACACGCAGGACGAAAAATTCCAGCGCGCCGTGGCCATGAAGGTGATGTTGCGCGGCACGAACGAGGAAGGCCGCCGTCGCTTTCTCCAGGAGGCCCGCGTGCTCGGGCAGCTTGCACATCCGAACATCGTGCCCGTGCATGACCTCGGCGTGGACGCGCAGGGACGGCTCTTCTACACGATGAAGCTCGTCAAGGGCGTCACGCTCCGCGCCGTGCTGGATGCGCTGAAGGCCGGCGACCGCGAGACCGTGGCGAAATACCCGCTCGCCCAACTGCTCACCATTTTTCAAAAAATCTGCGACGCCATGGCCTTCGCCCACGCGCGCGGCGTGATCCATCGCGACCTGAAGCCCGACAACATCATGGTCGGCGAATTCGGCGAGGTGCTGGTGATGGACTGGGGCCTCGCAAAAATTCTACCCGACAGCCAGGCCTCCAGCGCCGTGGTCGTGACCGAGGCAGTCGCGCCCGCGCGGCCCACGCCGGCCGTCGATCCGTCAGCGGAAACGGTGACGTGGGTTCCACCCGGTAGCCGGCGAGGTGACGAGGCGGACGGTCCCGCCCCGGAGCGCGGCCCTCTGGGCCGCAGCAGCAACGAGGCGGCGGACGCGTTGGATAGTTCGAGGCTCCCTCGCGCGGCCGGTGCTGCTGCGGGCGAGGACGCCCGCGCTCCGGGAACTGGAGCCACACCCGACGAGGAGGCAACGCTTGTTTCCAACGCCACAGCCACGCCGACACCACTCTCCGCCACCAACACCAGTTCCGTGACGATGGAAGGCTCCGTGATGGGCACGCCACATTTCATGGCCCCGGAGCAGGCCCGGGGTGCCGTGAACGAAATCGACGCCCGCTCCGATGTCTTCGCCCTCGGCGGCGTGCTCTACATGATCCTGACTCTGGAGAAGCCGGTGGCGGGCAAGGATGTCAGCGAAGTTTTGAGCAATGTGCTCGCAGGCCGCATCACCCCACCGACGCGGCGTCAATCCGCCCCGCTCCCGCAATGCCCCGGCGGACGCGTGCCCGAGGCGCTCTCCGCCGTGGCAATGAAGGCGATGCAAGTGGAGCCCGCGCGTCGCTACCAGAGCGTTGCGTATTTGCAGGCCGACCTCACGGCGTATCAAAACGGCTTCGCCACCAGCGCGGAGGAAGCCGGCGCGCTCAAGCAGCTTCAGCTTCTCATCCTGCGACACAAACTCCTCGCCAGCACCGCCGCGCTCATCGTGCTGCTGACCGCGGGTTTCATCCTCCGCGTCATGGCCAGCGAACGCCACGCGCGGGCCGCCGAGCAGGAGGCGCTCGCGAAGGAAGCCGCCGCCAACGCCGACCGCGCAAAAGACGAAGCCGCGCTTGCCCGCCTGCGCGACACCGCGCCGACCTTCCACGAGCAAGCCCTCGCGCTGCTGAAGGATCAGCAACTGGAACCCGCGCTGGAAAAAGTCGGCTTCGCGATTGACCTCATGCCGCAGGAAGTCGAGTTCCGCCTCCTGCAAGCCAACGTGCTCCAGACCCTCATGCGCCTCGACGAGGCCAGGGCCGCTTACGCCGCCGCCCTGCGCGTGTCGCCGACGAACGCCGCCGCGCAGACCAACCTCGCCTTCTGCGACCACCTCGCCGCCCAGGTGCGCCGCGGCGAATGGCGCGGTAACACGCTGACCAATCTGCTCGCCACCCTGCGCCAACAAGAGCGCCTCGACGAAGCGCAGTATCTCGACAGCTACCTCGGCGCGGAGCAGCGGCAGTTGGTGGAGACGTGGACTGCGCGATTACAGGAAGCGAAAATCAGCACCTCCACGATGAAGGTCTATCAAGGGCTTACGTTTGGCCTGCACGTTTCCCACTTGCGTGAGAATGAGGCTGCCATCGAGGTGCTTAAAGGGATGCCGCTTAGAACCCTCCACATTGGTGATGCCGCAGCTATCCGTGATCTTGCGCCGCTCGCGGGGATGCCGTTGGAACGACTTCGCATCACCGGTGCGAAGCTGGATTCCATCGAGGCGCTCAAGGGCTTGCCGCTAGTCGAACTCGACCTGAGCGAGTGCCGTCTCGCAGGCGACCTGCGTTCGCTGGCGGGGATGCCGCTCGTCTCTCTGGACCTCAGCTCCTGGCGCGGGGACGACCTGAGTCCACTGGCGGGAATGCGACTGGCCACCTTGGATTTGACCGGCTGCCAGAACGTGAAGGACTTGTCACCGCTGGCTCGGATGCCTCTAACCAACTTGGTTCTATTCGGATGCAAGGGCGTGAAGGATTTATCCCCCTTGGTCGGGATGCCACTTCTTAGACTCGACATCCACTCCTCTGGCGTCCGCAGCCTCGAACCCTTGCGCGGGCTGAAGCTCCACTGGCTCGATACCGCCCGCACCTCCGTAACCAACCTGTCGGCGCTGGTGGGCATGCCACTTGAATACCTTGATGCGGGCGCGCTCCCTCGGCTGAGGGACATCACCCCGCTCGCCCGCCTTCCATTACGTCAGCTCTACATCTACAACACCGGCCAACCCGACCTCAGCCCGCTCGCGACCTGCCACGACTTGGAAGGACTGACACTGACACCCGGCTGCGCCGGCATGGAAGTTCTGCGCCGCCTGCCGAAGCTGCGCGCCCTCAGCTACAAGGGCATCACTAAACAGAGTAAAGCAGGCTGGCTCACACCGGAAGAATTTTGGAAAGCCTACGACGCCGAGCAGAAGAAGTAGCCGCCATGAGCCCTTCACTGAACACGCCGCCCTACCGCCCCGGCCGCGAGATTGCACGCGGCGGCATGGGCGCGGTGCTTGACACGCAGGATGAAAAATTCCAGCGCGCGGTCGCCATGAAGGTGATGCTGCGCGGCGCGAACGAGGAAGGGCGGCGACGGTTTCTCCAAGAGGCGCGCGTGCTCGGGCAGCTTGCGCATCCGAACATCGTGCCGGTGCATGACCTCGGCGTGGACGCGCAGGGGCGGCTCTTCTACACGATGAAGCTCGTCAAGGGCGTCACGCTGCGCGCCGTGCTGGACGCCTTGAAAGCCGGGAACCGCGAGACCGTGACGAAGTATCCGCTCGCCCAACTGCTCACCGTTTTCCAAAAGGTCTGCGACGCCATGGCCTTCGCCCATGCGCGCGGCGTAATCCATCGCGACCTGAAGCCCGACAACATCATGGTCGGCGAGTTCGGCGAAGTGCTCGTGATGGACTGGGGCCTCGCAAAAATTCTGCCGGACAGCCAGGCCTCCAGCGCGCTGGTGGTGACAGAAGCAGTCGCGCCCGCGAAACCCGAACCGGTCGTCGATCCATCGGCGGAAACAGTGACGTGGTCCCCGCCCGGTAGCCGCCGAAGTGAGGAGGCGGACGCCGCGGCCAGCACGGGAAATCCACCTCCACCCATCGGCACCCACGGCCCCGAGGACGCAACCCTGCCGTTGAACGCCCCGCGTCCGACTCCCTCGTCCGCACCCGCTCCCGGTAGCCGCCGAGGTGACAACGGGGACGGCGTGGCAAGCACGGAAAATCCGCCTCCTCACGTCGGCGGCTACGGGGCTGAGAGTTCTGAAAAAGGGCGGAGCGCCGAGCATCGCTCGGCACGAGGCGAAGCGGACGATTCGGGCCGAGCAATGCTCGGCGCTCCGGGGGCGGCGGTGCCCGCGCCGGGCGCGCTCCCCCCCACGCCCACACCGGCACCGCTCTCCGCCACCAACACCAGCTCCGTGACGATGGAAGGCTCGGTCATGGGCACGCCCCATTTCATGTCCCCCGAGCAGGCCCGCGGCGCGGTGAACGAACTCGACGGGCGCTCCGATGTCTTCGGCCTCGGCGGCGTGCTCTACATGATTCTCACGCTGGAAAAACCCATCGACGGAAAGGATGTCAGCGAGGTGTTGAGCAATGTGCTCGCCGGCCGCATCACGCCGCCGGTGCAGCGGCAATCCGCACCGCTCCCACACTGCCCCGGCGGCCGCGTGCCCGAGGCGCTCTCCGCCGTGGCGATGAAAGCGATGCAGGTGGACCCCGCGCGCCGTTACCAGATCGTCGCCTATTTGCAGTCCGACCTCGCGGCGTATCAGAACGGCTTTGCCACCAGCGCGGAGGAAGCGGGCGTGCTCAAGCAGCTTCAGCTCTTCATTCTGCGCCACAAAATCATCGCCGCCGCTTCGCTGCTCGCGCTGCTGCTGACCGCCGGCTTCATGGCCAAGGTCATGGCCAGCGAGCGACACGCGGTCCTCAATCAGCAGCGCGCCGCGGCCAAGCAGGCCGAGGCCGTCGCGAGCCAGAAGAGCACCGCCGCCACGCTCGTCCGCCTGCGCGACACCGCGCCGACCTTCCACGAGCAGGCCCTCGCGCGGCTGAAAGACCAGCAGTTGGAACCGGCATTGGAAAAGGTCGCCTACGCCATCGAACTCGTGCCCGCCGAGCCGAAGTTCCGTCTCCTGCAAGCGGACCTGCTGCAAACCCTCCTCCGCCTCAACGACGCGAAAGCCGCCTACACCACCGTGCTCCAACTCGACCCGACGAACACCGTGGCCCGCGAAAGCCTCGCGCTCTGCGACAAACTCATCGTCAGCACGAATGGCGGCGGATTGGAGGCGAGGTCGCTCACGAACCTGCTGGCCACGCTGCGCCGCCAGCAGCGGCTGGACGAGGCGCTGTATCTCACGAGTGAGAGTGGAAACGAATCCGCCGGCGGAAAGGAGTTGTTGCGGACCTGGCAGGCGCGGCTGGCGGCGGCGGGGGTGAAACCCGACAAGCTGTTCGTCCAAGGTGAACAGAAGCTGGCTCTCTATAGCAAGGGACTCACAGACAAAAACCTGGCAGCGTTGAAAGGGATGCCGTTGAAAACGTTCTACACTAGCGGCGGCAAGGGCATTCGCAGCCTCGCGCCGCTGGCGGGAATGCCGCTGGAGGAACTCTACGTTGACAAGGCTGACATCGACTCCATCGAGCCGCTTCGGGGAATGAGCCTGAGCAAACTCACGATTCGCGAAAGTCGTGTGAGTGATCTACGCCCGCTGGCCGGAATGCCGCTGACCAACTTGACATTACGTAACTGTAAAAACGTGCGGGATTTATCTGCGCTGACAGGACTCCCCCTTCAACGGCTCGAACTCTTCGGAACCCCGGTGGAAGACCTGACCCCGCTCAAGGGTATGCGATTGGTGGAGCTTGTAGTGAGTGAAGGTTCGACCACCCTCGCACCGCTCGCCGGGATGCCCCTGCAGCGGCTCAACGTGAATGTCCGCCATGTGCCGGACTTGAAGCCATTGACGGGTTTGCCGGTGCATCAACTGACTCTCACCGGAGCCGCCAAGCACGACCTCAGCCCGCTCCGCGCCTGCCGGCACCTTGAAGAACTGGTAATTGTCATCGAGGCGACGGACTGGAATGTGTTGCTCGACATCCCCTCGCTAAAGACCGTGACGTGGAGTTATCCCCGCAAGCCCCTGCCCCCTGCGCAGTTCATCGCCGAGCAGACCCGCCCTGCGAAAAAGTGAAGCCGCCCGCGCCGCCACCGGATGAACGTAGCTTTGGAGTGCGGTGACTTGTCACCGCTTTCTCAAGGCGACTTGTCGCCGTCAGACTGCGGGACGCGTGACGATGGGATGGGGCGTTCACGGCTCGCGCCAGCGCCGGCGCGCCCGCGTGATTGGAGCCGCACGGAAGATCGAAGGCGACAAGTCGCCGGCGCAAAAGCGGTGACGAGTCACCGCACTCCAAAATCGGCTCGCCTCCTTTTCCGCCGCTCGCGATGGTTTGGCCTTCTCATGGCCGAATCGTCCGACAACCCGTCTCCGCCCCATGTCGCGCAACCAGCGCCCGGTGGCGCTCCGGCGCCGCGCGCGCCGCACGCCGCGGCGGCGGCGGACGCCAATTACCGCCCCGGCCGCGAGTTGGCGCGCGGCGGCATGGGCGCGGTGCTCAGCGCGCACGACCAGAAGCTCGGCCGCTCCGTCGCGATGAAGGTGATGCTGCGCACCGATGCCAGCGTACAGGAACGGCAGCGCTTCGAGCTGGAGGCCCGCGTGCTCGGGCGCCTGGCGCACCCGAACATTGTTCCCATCCACGACCTCGGCACCAATGCGCAGGGCCGACACTTCTACACGATGAAGCTGGTGCAGGGCGTCACGCTGCACGAATTGCTGGGGCGCTTGCAGGCGGGCGAGGCGACGACGCTCGCGAAGTATCCGCTCACCACGCTGCTCACGGCTTTCCAGAAAGTGTGCGACGCCGTGGCTTTCGCGCATTCGCAGGGGATCATCCACCGCGACCTCAAGCCGCAGAACATCATGGTCGGCGAGTTCGGCGAAGTGCTGGTGATGGACTGGGGGCTGGCGAAAATCCTCCCCGGCAGCGCGGCGCAGGCAATGGTCGGTCCCGCGCCCGCCACCGGACCGACGGGCACGCTGGTGGTGACACCCGCGATGCCCATGTCGCCCGTAACGCCCGTGACGCCCGATCACCCCAGCCCGTCCGGCGGCACCACGGTGGACGTCGACGCGCCGACGCTGATGACCGCCGCCGAGGAAGCCACGCTTCCCTACGAGCCGCCCGCCGCCGCCGGCCCGCTGGTTTTCTCCGCAACGCCAGCCGCACTGACTGCACCGGTGACGCAGCTCTCGGGCACGCAGCTCTCGGGCACGCAGCTCACGCTCGACGGCACGGTGATGGGCTCGCCGCACTACATGTCGCCCGAGCAGGCGGACGGGCGCGTCACCGATCTCGACGAGCGGTCGGATGTGTATTCGCTGGGCGGCGTGCTTTACGCGCTGCTCACGCTGCAGCCGCCGGTCGCGGGGCGGGACGTGAGTGAACTGCTGAACAAAGTACTCCGGGGCGAGATCGTCCCGCCGACCGAGGCGACGCGGGGCAAGCCGCTCCGACATCTGCCGGACGGGCAGGTGCCGGCGGCGCTCGCCGCCGTGGCGATGAAGGCGCTGCAGACCGCGCCCGCCCGGCGCTACCAAACCGTCGCGCAACTTGCGGCGGACATCGGCGCGTATCAGGCGGGCTTCGCCACAAGCGCGGAACACGCGGGCGCGCTGCGGCTCGTGCGCCTGTTCATTCAGCGCCACAAGACCCTGACCGCCGCCGCCGCCGTGATCGTGCTGCTGACGTTGGGGTTCATGGCCAAGGTCATTTCCAGCGAACGCAAGGCCACGGAGAACGCGCTGCTCGCCGAGCAGAACGCCCGCGCCGCGCACGCCAGCGAGCAAGTCGCGAAGACCAACGAGTTCAAAGCCATCGCCGCCCAGCAGGAGGCGCTGGCCGAGAAGGAACTCACGCGCCGCGCCTTCGCCCGCGCGCAGACCGCGTTGGCGGACGCCGCGCTCCGCGAGCTGGCCGGGCCGGCGGCGCGCGCCGCCCTGCTCGCCGTGCCCGAGGATTTGCGCGACCCGAGCTGGAGCTACCTGCTCGCGCGCTCCGACCCCTCGCTCGCCAGGCTGCGCTCCTTCCGTAGCAGCGTGATTCAAGGCCTCGCGGCGCACCCGCTGCACGCCGGCATCTTTGCCATCGCGAGTCAGGACAATTGGGTTTCGGTGGTGGAAGCGAGCACGGGGCGGCGGTTGCTCGATTTCCAAGCTGACCTCGGCAACGCGCGCAATGGCCTCCACCTCCTGTCGTTTTCTCCGGACGGCGAGGAACTGGCCGTCGGAAATCAGGGCCTCGCGAAGGTCGGCTTTCACAGCACGCGCGACGGCCGCAAGCTCCGCGAGTGGGCCGCGCAGGCGCCCCTCGCCATCGAGTTCAGCCCAGCCGGCGGCCACGTGCTCCTCACGCCCGTGAACCGCAGAGCCCGCGCCGAGCTGCAGCTGCACGACGTGCGGACCGGGGCGGTGAAGTGGACTTTCAGCACGCCGTCGAGCTGGGTCCGCGCCGCGTTCCATCCCTCGGGCAAGTCCGTGGTCGTCGCCGCCGGGGCGAACACCGTGCGCCTGCTGGACGCGAGCGATGGCAAAGAAATCCGCGCGCTGCCCGACAGCGAACAATACGTGCAAAATCTCGCCGTGAGTCCGGACGGCGAGCTGGCCGCTTACGGCGACGAGCAGGGTGCCGTGCGTTGCGTCCGCCTCAGCGACGGGAAGCTGCTGCTCGATTTCCGCCCGGCGAGTTGCGCCATCCGCCAGCTCAATTTCACCCCGGACAACCGCCGCCTCGTCACGCTGACTTACCCGGGCAACCGCTCCTACAACCACGTGCGCGTCTGGGATGCCCGCAGCGGCTACCCGCTCCAGGCCGTGCTCGGCGCGGACGCCGCGCCGCAGCTCGCCCGCGTCCACCCGTTGTCCGGCGAGCTGGTCGTCGCCGGCGAGGTGACGAAGACCTGGGACCTCACGCGCATCGAGCCGCAGTGGCTACTGGCTTCCTCGGTGAACGATGCATGGGTGAAGTTCCTCGGCCACGATGACCTGGTGTTCCTCACCCCCGACGGTGCGCTGTGCGTCGAGCGGCTTGCCCCCAACGGCGTGCACACGCAGCACTGGAAGGCGGAGGTTTCCACCCAGCGCCCCGTCGGCTCCGTGAGCGCTGACGGCCGCGTCGCGCTCGGCGGTGGCCTGACCGGGACGAGGGAGTTGTTCCTGCTCCAGGCCGACGCGACGGGCGTGAAGGAAATCGGGCGATGGAAGCCCGAGGTTGCGCCTCGACTGCTGCGGTTGAACCCCGCTGGTGACCGCGTCTGGACCGGCGCGCACCTGCTCGAAACCGCCACGGGGAAACAACTGCGCGCGCTGGCCGCGAAGGTGCCGGGCAACCCCCTGGATGGCGATTGGCTCGGCATCAACCGCCTCGTCGCGGCGACGCACTTCGAGGCGCGCTCTTTCCTTGCGGTGCTGGACGCGACCAGCGGCGAGACGCTGGCCACCGCCACCAACGAGTCGCGCCTGCTGGCCCTCGCCGTCGCCCCCGGCGGCCGGCTCCTCGCCGACGCCGGCCCGGAAAAAATCGTGCGCCTGCGCGACCCCGAGACGCTGGCCGTGCGGCGCGAGTTCCGCGCGCACGACGGCGGCATCACCGCCATGGCCTTCCATCCCCGCGCGCCCATCCTCGCAACGGCCTCCGACGACCTCACGCTGCGACTCTGGAATTTCGAGACCGGCGCCATGCTGGAGGAAATGCGCGGGCCGCTGGTCATGCCCACCAGCCTCGCGTGGAGTCCCGGCGGCAAACGCCTCGCCAGCACCGGCATTGACCGCCTCGTGCGCATCTGGGAACCGCGCGCGCTCAACATCCGCGCCCCGGCCGCGCCCGCCAGCGCGCCCGGCGATTGGGAAAATCTCCTCGCGTTGCTCAAGCCCGAAGCCCTCGCCACGAACGGCCAGGGCTGGGCCTTCGACACCGGCAGCCTGCACAGCCCCGACCGGATGTATGCGACCGTGCCGTTGCCCGGCGACTTCGCCCACGCGAGCTATCACCTGCAACTCCAGGTCCGTCGCATCACGCCCGTTGATTCGCTCACCGTCTTCCTGCCCGTCGCGGGTCGGCAAACCGGCTTCCTCCTCGATGGCTATCCGAAGGCGGGCTTCGTCTCCGGCCTGCACTACGTGGACGGCGAAGGCGGGAACAAGCAACCCAACGCCGTGGCGGGCCTGCAAATCAACGACTCCGAGGCGCACCAGCTCGACCTCACCGTACGCGTCGGCCCCGTGACCGCCATCATCGAAGCGAAGCTGGACGAGCGCCCGCTCTACCGCTGGACCGGCCTGCCGAGCGCCTTGAGCATGAACAGCCGCTTCGCCGGCCTCGCCCCGGGCCAGCTCGGCCTCGTCGCGCACAAGCCCGAGTGGATCATTCAAGCCGTGCGGGTGAAGCGGCTGGGTGCGCAGTGAGATTGCACCAACCGGCATGCCACTCATGAATCCCGGCGCCCCTTACATCCCCGGCCGCGAAATCGCCCGCGGCGGCATGGGCGCGATCCTCAGCGCGCACGACCAGAAGCTCGGCCGCTCCGTCGCGATGAAGGTGATGCTGCGCGCCGATGCCAGCGTGGAGGAACGCCAGCGCTTCGAGCTGGAGGCCCGCGTGCTCGGGCGGCTGGCGCACCCGAACATCGTCCCCATCCACGACCTCGGCACCAACGCGCAGGGCCGGCACTTCTACACGATGAAGCTCGTGCAGGGCGTCACGCTGCACGAGTTGCTGGGTCGCTTGCGGGCAGGTGACGCGGCGACCCTCGCGAAGTATCCGCTCACCACATTGCTCACGGTTTTTCAGAAAGTGTGTGATGCCGTCGCCTTCGCGCATTCGCAGGGCATCATCCACCGCGACCTCAAGCCGCAGAACATCATGGTCGGCGAGTTCGGCGAAGTGCTGGTGATGGACTGGGGGCTGGCGAAAATTTTGCCCGGCGGCGCGGCCCAGACGGTGGTTGGCCCCGCGCCCGCCACCGGACCCATGGGCACGCTGGTAGTGACGCCCGCGACGTCCGGCCGCCCCGGCCCGCCCGTCGGCCCCGCGGTGGACGCCGACGCGCCGACGCTGATGACCGCCGCCGAGCAAGCCACGCTTCCCTACGAGCCGCCCGCCGCCGCCGGCCCGCTGGTTTTCTCCGCAACGCCAGCCGCACCGACTGCACCGGTGACGCAGCTCTCGGGCACGCAGCTCACGCTCGACGGCACGGTGATGGGCACGCCGCATTACATGTCGCCCGAGCAGGCGGACGGGCGCGTCACCGATCTCGACGAGCGGTCGGATGTGTATTCCCTGGGCGGCGTGCTCTACGCGCTGCTCGCGCTGCAGCCGCCGGTCGAGGGGCGGGATGTGAGTGAACTGCTGAACAAAGTCCTCCAAGGCGACATCGTCCCGCCAGCGGAGGCGACGCGGGGAAAGCAGCTTCCGCATCTGCCCGACGGCGTGGTGCCCGCGGCGTTGTCCGCCGTGTGCCTGAAGGCGCTGCGCGTCCGCCGCCGTGACCGTTACCAGACCGTGGCGGAGTTCGCGCGGGACATCGCGGCGTATCAGGGCGGTTTCGCCACGGCGGCCGAGCGGGCGAGGCCGCTGACCTTGCTGTGGTTGTTTCTGCGGCGGCACAAGGCCTTGTCCACCGCCGCAGTGCTCATGCTGCTGCTCACCGCCGGATTCATGGTGAGCCTCGCCCAGCAGCGGGACGTGGCGCAGCGCCACGCAGCGGAGGCCCAGCACCAGGCCGCAATCGCCGCCCGGAACGAACTACGGGCCAAGGCAAACGCCGAGCAGGCGCATGCCAATGAAATCAAGGCCCAGCACAGTGCCGAGCAGCAACGGCGGGAGGCGGCCCGCGCGCGGCTGCTGCTGGCGGACGCGGCCGCCGCGGCTGCGGACCTGCCAACCCTCGCGGCGGCGCTGGACCAGTGCCCGCCGGATTTGCGCGACCAGACGTGGGAGTATCTCGCGGCCAAACGCGACGCGTCGCTCGGCGAGGTGAAAGTCCCCGGCTTCGAAGCCGTGTTCGCCCTCACCGCCGTCCCGGGGCAGCCCGGCCAGTTTGCGCTCGCGAACGGGCAGGGCGACATCGCGTTTGTGAACGTGGCGGACGCCGCGGTGCAGCGCGTGGTCCGGACCGGCCGATACAACCCGCGGCTGCTGACGTTTAGTCCGGACGGAAATCTGTTCGCAGTGGCGCGGCTCGCCAGCGGGGAGGTGGATGTCTTCAGCTCCGCCGACGGCCAGCGTACGAAAACCATCACGCTGGCGAACAGCGACGTGCAGTGGCTGGCCTTGAACCGCAGCCCGGCAGGGGTCTGGCTGGCCGCGCTGACACTCGGAACGAACCGGCAGCCGTTGCTGCAATGGGTGGACGTGTCCACGGGCGCCACGCACTGGCAGAAGCTTGGTTATTACTCCAGCGCACTGATTCATCCGGCGGGTGATCGCCTGCTGGTGGCCGGCAGCGGACAGCAACGCGAAGTGCTCATCCTCGACGCCGCCGATGGCTCCGAGCGGGCGCGACTCGAAGTGTATCCCTACGCGCTGGCGCTTAGCCCGGACGGCCGGTTGCTGGCGGTCGGCGCCATCACCGGCGACGTGCTGCTGGTGGACTCCGCGACCGGCGCGGTGATGCAACGGGGCAAGGTGCATTCCGCCTCGCTCCGGTCGCTGGCCTGGGTGGGCGACACGCATCTGCTCACGATGGGCAGCGAGGGAAAGTTCTCCGAAATGCGCTGGATGTTCCGGCTCGTCGAGACGCAGTTGCTCACGCCGCGGGCGACTTTCTTCGGCCTGCGACAGGGAAAGTTCGAGACGACGTGGAGCCTCCATCCGGACAGCGGCGACGTGCTGACCCGGGAACAGCCGCCGCGCCGGTGGCAGTTCCCGGTCGGGCGCGAATGGGCGCGCAAGCAACTCGGGGCCGAGCAGGCCTGGGGCGGGGTTTTCGTCGCGGAAAACGTCCTCATCGCGCGCAAAGATTTCAAACTCGCGCGCTACGACGACCGGCTGGCCGGGCTGCCGGGTGCGCCGTGGGATTTTGCCCTGGCGGCCAGTCATTGGGCCTCGGGGCAACTCGCGTTGGCGGCGCACGTTTCCGGAGCGAAACCGGGCCTGAAAATCTTTGCCGACGCGGCCACCACGCCCGTCGAAAAACACTCGCTGCCCATGCGGGCGCTGGTCACTTCGCTGGCGTTCGACCGCGCGGGCGAGCGGTTGGCGGTGGTGAATCGCGAGGGCGAGGCGGAAGTTTTCTCGCTCGCGGACGGGCAAAGTCTCTTCCGCGTGCCGGGCAAGTTCACCCGCGCCGTCTTCGCCGGCACGAACCTCTTCGCCATCGCCGCCCACGCCAGCACCGGGGAAAAACGGGATTACCGGCTCGAACGGCTGGACCCGCAAACCGCCCAACTGCGCGGCACGCTCAAACACGAATTTCAAATCAACACGCTGGCCGTATCGCCCGACGAACGGCTCGTCGCCTTCGCGGGCGGCGACCGGAATGTTCATCTCGTGCCGACTGAGCCGCAGGCCGATGGGAGCCTCAAGGAAGGCAGCTTCTTCCGCGCTCACGACGGTGAGATTGGCGTCCTGACCTTCCATCCGATCCTGCCCATCCTCGCCACGGCCTCGGCCGACGGCTCGGTGAAACTGTGGGATCACCGCGACCCAAAGCGACCGCTGGTCTGCTTCCTCGGACTGGAAGGCATGCCCGTGACGCTGTCGTTCAATCCCAACGGCACGCGGCTGCTCGTGGACGGCCAGGAACGCACGACGCGGGTGTTCGACGTGAGCGGGGTGACGGTGAAATAGGAGCGGGAGCGCAGACGCTGGCGGGACGGCGAGCGCATCCGGCCGCCGCAGTGCATCGTGCGCCCGGTCCGGGCACGCTCCGTCGGCGCACTGGAGTGCGCCCGTCCTCAGACGCAGCAGGGTGGAGCGCCGGACGGGCCTGGTCATGTCCAAGTCTTCGTGCGTGCGGACGTCGCTGCGGCCGGGGACGGCCGCACTCCAACGGCTCAGTCCGGTTTCTTGGCGTCGGGTTTCAGGCGGTGGAGGAGGGATTCGTCGAACTTCATGCGGAGGGCGAGGTAGGCGCCGTGGCTGGTGTAATCTTCAGCGCCGAGGTCGCGGTCGCGGAAGCCGAAGACGTTGTAGCCGACGCCGAAACGGAAGTTGTCTTTGAGCACGTAGCCGAGTTCGGGACCGAAACCGAACTGCACGCTTTTCAGGTTGCCGCTCAGGAGCGCGCTGGCGTTGAGGCCGAGGTCCCAGCGCTTGGTGATTTCGTAGGAGGCGCGGCCGGCGAGCAGGTGGGCGAGGTAGGTGCTGTTGCGGCCGAGCGAGTTTTCCCAGACGGCCTTGCCGGCGTAATGCGCGCTGGCGAACCAGTTCGCAGCGGGCTGGTAGTGCGCGTGGACGGACACGATCGCCACGTCGCGCGCGAGCTGTTGCGCGGGCTGGGTCGAGTCGTCTTCGCGTTTGTATTCGGCCTTGAGCAGCGCGTTCCACACGTTGGTTTCGGATTGCCGCCACGCGAAGCCGGCCTGGATGCGGCCCTGGAATTTTTCGCCGCCGGTCGCGCCGCTGTTTTGCAGCATGTGGAGAATGGTGCGGCCGAGGAAGGTCCAGTCATCGTTGAGGCGCTGCGCGTAGGCGAAGGTGTGGAGCAGGCTGTCGTTCTGCCGGCTGGTGCGGAGTTCGAGGCGCGTGCTGGCCTTCCAATCGGTGCTGCGCGTGTACTCGAGGGCGGCGGTGCCGGCGGTGGCTTCGGATTGACCGCCGCGGACGAGGGGCGAGACGCGCTCGAGGGTGGTGTTGATCCGCAGGCCGTCGGCGATGCTCCAGCCGTTGCGCAGGCCGGTGGCGGTCTCGGCCTCGCGGCCGGTGAGGGCGTTGCGCATGCGGTATTCGTTGAAAAATTTGCCGTCTTTCAAATAGGCCGAGTCCACGCCGAAGACGGTGATGTTCTGTTGCTGCACGGAGTTGAGATCGAACGGGCTGCCCACCGAGGAGAGGAACTCGTGGCGGGCGTACACCTTGGTTCGGCTGGTGACCTGAAAATCCGCGCCGACGGCGGCCATGCGGCGTTCCGTGCGCTGGACATCGTTTTCGTATTCCGAATAAACGAAGCCGTTTTTCACGAACGGAATCGGCGCGGTCACCTTGGCGCGCAGGCTCATCACTTCGTCCTGGCTCAGTCCGGGAAACGCGGTGACGGGGCCGGCGGTGGCGGCGGTTTCGGTGCTGTAGCGCGCGCCGACCTCGACGCGCACCTGGTTCGTGAAGGTGTGCTCGACGCCCACCAACACGCCGCGCCGGCTGCCACCGCCGGCGGATGCGGTGTCGATGGCCTGCGCGAGCAGGCGCGTGCTCGGGCCGAGTTTGCGGACGGCCTTGATGCCGGACTCGACGCGGCCCGCGGAGAGGATCGCGGCGGAGTTGCTGAAGGTGTTGTCGGCGCGGCCCACGTAGGCGCGCACTTCGTTTTTGTCGTCTTGGTGGCGCACTTCGATGCGGCCGGCATTGCCCGTGACTCCGGCGGCATCGCTCTGCGCGACTTCGGCGAGCAGGAAGGTTTTCGGCGCGAGCTTCACGGTGGCGTTGGCACCGTAGAGTTGATAGGGCGCGACGGGGTTTTGATCGCGCGCCATGGACACGCCGACCTCGACGCGCTCGTGGAGCTTGACCTGGGCGTCCGCGCCGAAGACCCAGAACTTGTCGCCGCCCTGGTCGGCCTCGTAGGTCACGCGGATCGAGATGGGGTTCAGGTTCGCGTCGAGGCTGGGGACCGGGGCTTTGAAGAGAATGCGGCCGGTGAAGGGTTCGAACTCGTAATCACTGAACCGCGCCAGCGCGACGGTCTTGAGAATCACCGCGGGCTGCTGGCGGTCGCGCGTGAGAATCTCGACCTTCTCGCTGTTCACCAGGCCGTCGCTGATGTGGAAGAGATACGGACCGGAGGTGCCGTTGGCGGGGAGTTCCTCAATGATCTGGCGCGTGCTGTCGTGCGCGACCCAGGCGTTGGCGTTGAGCCAGCCCTGCTCGAGATGGGTGCGCAGGCCGGTGAGGCTGCGGTTGTAATTGCCGAGCGAGCGGGCCTCGTTGTTCGACTGCGTCACGTAGTCGCCGTAGAGCGCGTAGCATTTCTTTTTGTCCACGCGGACGAAGAATTTACCGGTGGTCTGGGCATCGAAGCCGCGCACCGAGGAGTCGCCGTACACGGGATAAAACTCGTCGGGCTGGATGTCGCGGAAGAGGCGTTCGCGCGTGAGTTTGTCGGAATCGTAGGAGGCGGTGAGGAGCATATCGCCCTTGATTTTGCCTTTCAGAAAAAACGCCGTGCGACCGCCGCCGTTGACTTTGCCGTCGCGGCTGCTGAGGGCGAAGCCGCGCAGTTCCTCATCAAAACCATCGCGTGAGCGGGTCGGCATCAACGCGCGAAAATCGAGCCGGTTCACATTGATCTGGCCCTCGATGATGCCGACGGCGATCAGGGGCCGCAGCTCGGGGAGGAAGGACAGCTTGGCTTCACCTTTCAACACGCCGCTGCTGATGGTGAGCTGCGCGTCGCCGGGTTCCATCGGCGGCACGAGCGGGTATTCGCCGCGCCCGCCTTCGAGGAAGACCTGGATGCCCGGCTCCTTTTTGTCGAGGTCCTCGACCTCCCAGCGGCCGAGCGTGCTCTCGAGGGTCAGCGCGGTGCGCGCGGTGACGGGGACGCCTTTCGCATCGACGAGTTCGACACGCACGGTGACAGGCGTGCGGCCGTCGGCGGCGGGCAGTTCCTTGGGCAGCAGGATGCGAATAATACCCAAGCGATCCGGGGCGATGAGCGCGATCCTGCGGGTGCCGCGGACGTTGCCGAACGGGTCTTTCTGCACGAGTTCGAGGGCGTTTTCGCCGGGCTTGAAACTCACGCCGATGTAGTCCCAGACCTGTAGTTTCAGGTCGGCGATTTCCGTGCGTTTGCCGACGCGCGCGACGGGGACTTCGGTGCCGTTGACGGTGAGGGAAAACTTCGCGCCCTGGGTGCCCTTCACGCGCACGGTCGCCTGCGGCATCGGGAGCGTGTCGCGGTCCTTGAAGTCCACGAAGCCCAGCGAGTTGTCGAGGTTGGTGAGCGCGACGCTGAGATTGAGCAACGGGGCCGGGCCTGCGGGCGCGGGCGGCAGGCCGGTGGTGTCGCCGGTCAGGAGATTGGCAGGCAGGAGCGTGGTGAAGGTGTCGTTCGTCGTGAGACCGACGCTCGTGGCGGGAGGCGCGCGGCTCGCGGTGGTCGGCTCGGCGATGGCAGCCGGCGGCAGCGAATCGCTCGTGAGTGTCGGAATGGTGACGGGGATCGTCCGGCGCGCGGGGGAAGCCGACAGCAGCACATCGCTCGTAACGGTCGGAGCGGTGAGGGGAATGGTGCGGAGCGCGGGTGCTTCGGAATCAGGCGGCGGCGGAGCGCCGGACGAGGGCGGTGCATCGCTCGTGAC